>JBFHXJ010000020.1:0-47578 GCA_041598995.1 Woeseiaceae bacterium
GGCGGCCTCGAAGGCGCGGACGCGCATTGTCAATCGCTCGCCGCGGCGGCGGGTGCCGGTTCGCGTACCTGGCGCGCCTACCTGAGCATCAAGGGGCACGATGCGAAGGATCGCATCGGCGACGGACCCTGGTACAACGCGAAAGGCGTGCTGATCGCACGCAACGTCGACGAATTACACAGCGATGCCGCCAACATCAACAAGGAGACGGCGCTCGACGAAAACGGCAATGTCATCAAGGGAACGGGCGACGACCCGAACCGGCACGACATCCTGACCGGCACGCGTATCGACGGCACGGCATTCGAAGACGACGAGGATCACACTTGCAGTAACTGGACCAGTAACAGCGAGGGTTCCGCACACGTCGGCCATCACGATCGCCTGCGGCGCGGCGAGCCGGGATCGCCCTGGAACGACGCTCATCCGTCGCGCGGCTGCAGCCAGGAGGATTTGCGCAGCACCGGCGGCGACGGCCTGTTCTACTGCTTCGCGGCGGATTAAGGCTGCTCGGGGCTGGTCGCTCTCGCACATCCATGTGCTCCGCGACATAAGTGCGTCCATGTACAAAAAGCCCCTCCTACGCCGCGGCATCCTGGAGAGTCGATGACCCCCGAGAATTTCCCGGCGGAGGCCGAGGCGCTCTGCGGGCTTGGCCAGCTGTTCGCTGAGCGCGGCTGGTGCATGGCGACCAGCGGCAACTTTTCGCTTCGTGTCACGAAGACGCATTGCCTGATTACGCAATCCGGCAGAGAGAAATCGCTGCTTACTCCCGCCGATCTGATGGTGTGCGACTTGAACGGTTTTTCGGCTGAGGACGATTCCACGCCGTCGGCGGAGACGCCGCTGCACACCTGCCTGTACAGGCTCGACGCGCAGATTGGCGCGGTGCTGCACACACATTCCGTCGATGCGACGGTCGTGTCCCGCGCAGTCGGCTCGGCATTGACATTCGGTGGCTTCGAAATGGCAAAAGCGCTTCAGGGCATTCCCTCACACGAGGCATCGATCAATGTCCTGGTCTTCGACAACGATCAGGACATCGATGCGCTCGCAGGAGAAGTCGAGGACGCCTGGTCAGACGGACGCATCACTGTGCCCGGATTCCTGATCAGAGGTCACGGTCTTTACGCGTGGGGGTCAGGTCTCGACGAGGCGCGGCGTCACATCGAGGGATTTGAATTCCTGCTGAAATGCGTGTGGCAGGAAATGCTGGCGTCTTCCAGATGACCGTGTCGGCGATCGTAACTGACATCGAGGGTACGACGAGTTCCATAGACTTCGTCCATGAGGTGCTGTTTCCGTATGCAAGAAAGCATCTGCCGGCATTTGTGCGCGAAGCTGCCGCGGACGAGGCGGTCGAGAAGCTGCTCGATGACGCGAGGGCCGAGGCCGGCGAGGAAGACGCGGACGTCGAACGTGTAATCGATATCCTGCTCAGTTGGATCGATGAAGACCGCAAGGCAACGCCATTAAAGTCGCTGCAGGGCCGCATCTGGCAACACGGCTACGCATCTGGCGCGTTCACCGGCCACGTCTACGATGACGCGGTACGCAATCTTCGCAAATGGCGCGATGCAGGCATCGACCTGTACGTCTACTCGAGTGGTTCGGTTACCGCGCAGAAACTGCTGTTCGGATACAGCGATGCCGGCGATCTGACACCGCTTTTCTGCGGCTACTTCGATACCAAAGTCGGGCACAAACGGGAATCGGGCTCGTACTCGAGGATAGCGGAGTCGATCGCTGTGCCGGTGGCGGACATTCTTTTTCTGTCGGATGTCGTCGAGGAGCTCGATGCGGCGGCGACCGCCGGAATGCGGACCTGTCAGCTCGTCCGCAACGACACGGTCACTACCGGCACGCACCGCATCGCGCATGATTTCTATGGCGTGATGCTAGACTAGAAACTGTCCTGGCAGGCAGGAAGAGACGATGAGCCGCTTGACCGTGTACACCGAATCAGACGCCGCAACGCCGATTCTCGAAACCGAGGACGTCGACGTCATCAAGAGCGAGCTCGCTGCGGCGGGAATTCGCCTCGAGCGCTGGGCGGCGGATCGGGAACTCGATGACGATGCCGACGACGAGACGATCATCGCCGCTTACCGGTCGGAAATCGACAAGCTCGTCGCCGAACGCGGCTACCAGACTTATGACGTCGTCAGCATGAATCCCGAACATCCTGACAAGGACGCGTTCCGCAGGAAATTTCTCGACGAACACACGCACAGCGAGGACGAGGTGCGTTTTTTCGTCCGCGGCCAGGGACTGTTTACGATTCACGCCAATGGCCGCGTGTATTCGATGCTGTGCGAAAAGGACGACCTGATCTCGGTGCCGGCCGACACCCGGCATTGGTTCGACATGGGTCCGAATCCCGAATTCACCGCGATCAGGCTCTTCAACAACCCCGAAGGCTGGGTCGCGAAGTTTACCGGCGACGAGATCGCCGGCCGCTATCCGCTCCTCGAGAACTGAGTACCACCCGAAAAATTCCCGTATCGCCATGCGCAATGCTCTGCGGTGAACCGGTTTTCCTGCCAGGGGGGCTCAGGTATGCTCAGTAGTTCAATGTGCGCCGGGTCTCCGGCCAGATCCAGTCGACTTGCCTGAGCCAGCCACAAGATTGGCGTGCCAAACGGGCACAGAGGGAAACACGATGAGAACAGCAACGCTCGCCTTGCTGGGTACAAGCCTGTTATGCGGCATCAACGCTCTTGCCGACGCTCCCGGCACGGAGGGCGGCGAGTGGCGCTTTATTGGCGGGGACTCCGCGCACACGAGGTACTCGCCGGCCGACGAGATCGACGCAGACAACTTCGAAGATCTCGAAGAGGCCTGGGTTTGGGACGGCGCCAGTTTCAACGCCGCGAGCGGCCGCTCGACGCCGGTCTACGTGGACGGCACGCTCTACACGGTCGCCGGCCCGAGACGCCACGTCGTCGCGATCGACCCGCAGTCGGGTGAGACGATCTGGTCATATCGCGAGCCGAACACCCGGCGCTACGAGTATTCCATGCGCAAGGACTATGGCAAGGGCGTGGCCTACTGGGAAGTCGACGGGCGTGGCGTCATTTACATCATTTCGCCGGCATTCTTCCTGACGGCGCTGGATGCAAAGACCGGCCGGCCGCTCGAGGGATTCGGCTCGCCCGTGCCGGTCGCGGGATTCCCGAAAACCGGCGTCGTCGACCTGCTCGCCGACCTCGGCCATGAATACGACCCGTACGAAGGCATACCGCTGGAAGTCGGCTACATCACCTCGTCATCACCGCCAATCGTCGTCAACGGCGTCGTGGTCGTCGGCAATTCACACGAGCAGGGTTACAACCAGTCACGCATCGAAAACGTGCCGGGTGACATCCTCGGCTACGACGCCAAGACAGGCGAGTTCCTGTGGAAATTCAACGTGCTCCCGGGGCCGGGGGAATTCGGCCACGACACCTGGGAGAACGACGCCTGGCAGTGGACCGGTAACATCTCGTCCTGGGCCCCGTTATCCGCCGACCAGCAACGCGGTATCGTGTATGTGCCGACGGACGGCCCCACGATAGATTTCTATGGCGGATTTCATCCCGGCGACAACCTGTTCGGCACCAGCCTGATCGCGCTTGACGTGCAAACCGGCAAGCGCACATGGCATTACCAGCTCGTGCATCACGACATCTGGAATTACGACACGCCGACCGCACCCGTGCTGCTCGACGTGCAGCAAAACGGCGAGACCGTGCCGATCGTCGTGCAGATCACCAAGCAGTCATTCGCCTATACCTTCAACCGGGAAACGGGCGAGCCGATCTGGCCGATCGAGGAGCGCCCGGTACCCGCATCGAAGATTCCCGGCGAGAAGCTGTCGGAAACGCAGCCGTTCCCGACGTGGCCGGCGCCCTATGACATACAGGGCCTGACCGAAGACGACCTCATCGACTTCACGCCCGAGCTGCGGCGGCGCACACTCGAGATCCTCAAGGACTACGACACCGGCCCGCTGTTCCAGCCGCCGCTGCATCGCGACAACGATGAAGGGCTCAAAGGGGCGCTCTGGTGCCCGGGCGACATAGGCGGAGCCAACATCGACGGCCCGCCCGCGGCCGATCCCGAGACCGGCGTTCTCTACGTCACCTCGCGCGGGCATTGCACGACACGCATCATTGGTCCCGGCGCCGAGCGCGATGCAGTGCTCGAGGAGCCGACCGGCACGACCATCGCCGACTATGCGGTACTGAGCGGCTTTGGCATTCGCGGACCGGATGGGCTCAATATCTTAAAGCCGCCGTATAGCCGCATCACCGCGATCGACATGAACACCGGCGAACACCTGTGGTGGATCCCGGTCGGCGATACACCGGACACGGTCCTCGCGCATCCCGATTTGCAGGGCAAGGATATCCCGAATACGGGGTACGGATTACGGGTGGCGCAGATGGCCGTGACGCCGACCTTGCTGATTCACACCGGGAACGCCAGCGACGGCACTCCAATGCTGTACGCCGTGGACAAAAAATCCGGTGCAAGACTCGCCAGCGTCGAAGCGCCCGCCGAGACCAATTACGGCATGATGACCTACGTGCACGATGGCAAGCAGTACGTCATACTGCAGACCGCCAGGACGCTCAGCGCGATGGCGCTCGGCGAGTTTTGATTACCGGTTCCGCAGGGACCAGAATTTAATGTAGAAGTTGCGGTCAAACACTTTATGCACCTTGCAAGACTGACAATTGTCGTTTTCCTGTGGTTGGTCCATGCGATGGCTTCGGCCGATCCGCGCACGATTAATGACGCGGTTTACACCGAGGCGCAGGCGGAGGCCGGCGAAAAACTCTATGCCGATCACTGCATCCTGTGTCACGACAAGAAATATTTTCGTCCGCTCCTGAAGCGCTGGGACGGACAGCCGCTCAGCATCTTGTATACCGTGATGAGCACCTCTATGCCCGAGGGCAATCCGGGCTTTCTCACGGAAAAGGAGTATGTCGACATACTTGCTTACGCTCTGTCGCTGAGTCGCTATGCGGCGGGCGATACCGAGCTGGATTACCGGGACGGCGCTCTCGACGAGATCATCGTCGCGCCGCGGCAGCGCAAGTGACATAAGAAACAGACGCGCCGGTCAAGACATTGCCGGCAGAAGCCCGATGCCCAAGCCACTTACGGGCAAATTTGCGGTGGCAGATCAATGGAATTATTCTTGGTGTCGGTCGAAATCGGGGGACCCGCATCCTGCCACGTGTGCCGTCGCTGCCACCCTCCAGGTCACCGAGACAGGTAATTCGTCAAGAATAATGAGTCAACGCATCAGCCGAATCGAGGGGAAATCTCATGCCCAGCAATCCTGATCTGAACCGCAGAACATTCCTGAAAGGCGCCGGGATGACGGCGCTCGCCGGCGCTGTCGGTGCAGGCGGTGCGGATGTTGCATCTGCCGCCGCAGCGGATGGCATGCCGTACCTCAAAAACGGCAAGTATGACTTCGATACCGTTTACGACAGGGTCGGTACTGACAGCTACAAGTGGGATCAACAAATTGCGGAATTCGGCGACAAAGTAAAAATTGGCATGGGCATTGCCGACATGGACTTCAGGGCGGCACCGTGCATCGGTGAGGCGATGGCGGAGCGGCTCAAACATGAGAACTGGGGATACATGAGTAACGAGTATCTCGCCCGGTACCGCGAGACGATCGCAGAATGGAATAGTGAGCGCTACGGGCTCGAGGTCGATCCCACCTCAATCGAGATCGCGGCTGGCGTGCATCCGGGACTGATTGCGGCTCTGAAAACCTTCTCGCCGCCGGCCAGCAAGGTACTCCTGATGACGCCGACCTATAACGGCTTCTACTCGGACCTGACCCGTTCGCAAACGATCAAGAACGAAAGCGAGATGATCTTCGAGAACGGCAAGTATTCGATCGACTGGGACGATCTCGAAGCGCGCATGACGGCGGACACGCATGCGATATTACTCTGCAATCCGCAGAATCCGACCGGCAATGTCTGGTCCGAAGAAGATCTGCTGCGCATCGGTGAGCTGTGCCTCAAGCACCAGGTCGTAGTGCTATCGGACGAAATTCACGGTGATTTCGTGCGCCCGGGCCACAAGTTCACGCCGTTTGCCTCGCTGCCGGACAAGGACATCGTCAACAACAGCCTGACGTTCAGGGCGATTACTAAGACATTCAGCCTGCCGGCGTCCAAGAATGCCTACTTTTTCTCGACCAACCCGGTGTACCTGGCGCGGGTCAAGGTAAACCACCGTGCCGATATCAATACGCTCGGCGTGGTTGCCAACGAAGCCGCGTACAAACATGGCGCGGACTGGCTCGATCAATTACTCGTCTACCTCGATGACAATCACCAGTACGTCGAGGATTTCCTGAAGGAAAACCTGCCGCAGGTCGGCTACACGAGGGCCGAGGGAACGTTCCTGAGCTGGCTGCATTTCAATGACATCATGGACCGGGTGGGCGTGGTCAAGAAATCTGCGGCGAGCCGCATGACGGAGAAACCGATGAAGGAGACGGAAGTCTTCGAAGCCTGGCTGGTCGAGAACTCCGGCGTGCAATTGAACGACGGCGAGGGCTACGGCAAGGGCAGCAAACGCTGCATGCGCATGAACGTCGGCTGTTCACGTCAAATGCTCAAGGCCGCGTTGAACAGGATCGCCGGCGCGATATCGAACGTGTAACGTGCCGCAAGCGCGAGGTGCGCGGTTGCACAGCACCGATCCTGCCCTGTCCATCGGGAACAAGAACGGGCCCCATTTGGAGGTCCCGTTCTTTTTGCCGGGCAGGGCCGGGATTTGCGTATAATCGGCGACCAAAATTACCTATTCCTCTGCGCTTTCCACTACCAGCCGGTCGTCCGAAGCGGGTCCGTGCGCGCTGCGGATGACCTGCAAGTGTTTCAGGGGCCATCATGGCAAAACATATCGTTGTAACCGGCGCGGGTTCCGGTATCGGCCGAGCCGTCGCCGGGCATCTTGCGGAACATAAACACACGCTCCTGCTGCTCGGGCGGAACGGCCAGTCTCTGGAGGATACCCGGGAGCGACTTCAGCAGCGCGACGATCACAAGAGCTTACCGTGCGACATCCGGAATCCCGGGGAGATGCGTGCCGCCCTGAAGAAAAGCGGCGTCCGGTCGTTGTACGGCTTGGTGGCCAATGCGGGCCTGGGCAAGGAAAATCACTATGGTGACGCGGACTGCTGGCAGGACATCATCGATACGAATCTCACGGGAACTTACAACACGATTCAGGAATGTCTGCCTTACCTTAAAAAAGACCCGCGCCCCTTCAGGAAAATCCTCGTCATGTCTTCCGTCCTGGCGCGCGTCGGCGCCCCGGGCTACACGGCGTACTGTGCCTCGAAGGCCGGACAGCTCGGACTGATGCGCTCGTTTGCAACGGAACTCGCCGCGGACAGAATCCTGGTCAACGCGCTTTGCCCGAGCTGGGTCGACGCCCCGATGGCTCACAGCTTTTACGAAGACATGGCCCGCGCCATCGGCGTCACAAAGGACGAGGCATACCAGGTGGCCATGAGCGAGGTCCCTCTCGGGAAGATGGTCGCGCCAATGGAGGTCGCGCGACTCGTCGGGTTTCTGATGTCGGAAGAGGAAACATCCATTACGGGGCAGACTTTCGACATCAACAACGGGGTCGTCATGGCCTGATAAAGACCGCCTGCCCGCAGCCATCCGTGCCTGCAACATCACAAGAACAGGTTGACACAATATGAGGAAGAAGCTTCGACGGCACGAAATCAGCAGCTTGTCGCCTGCGCGCTCGGGCAAGCTGAAATTCAATGACCAGCAGTTGCGAGCGTTCAGTCGCCAGGTGGTCGGTCGCATCGTGCTTCCCCAGGATGCGAGTTACAGCATCGACCGACAACCGTTCATGTGCGCATTCCACCACTATCCGCAGATCATCGTGTACTGCGTCGGATTCAGTGACGTCGTCGCCTGCATCCGGTTTTCGAAGCAAGTCGGACTTAATGCGGTGTGCCGCGCCGGCGGGCACAGTTCGGCCGGCTATTCGGTGAATGACGAAATGGTCATTGACGTCAGCGGGATCCATTACGTTCGCGTCGACACGGCCGGCGAGACTGCGGCGGTCGGGGGAGGCGCAAGTTTTGGCCAGGTGTACGCCGAACTCGACCTGTACGGGCTGCACCTGCCCGGGGGAGGCTGTGAGACCGTGTGTGTGGGTGGCTACATGCAAGGCGGCGGATACTCATTCACGTCGCTCATGTTCGGCATGAACTGCGACAACGTGATCGGAGTGACGGTCGCGCTGGCCGATGGGCAGATCGTGACGGCCAACGCAGATCAGCATCAGGATCTGTACTGGGCCGTCCGTGGCGGGACCGGCAACAATTTCGGAATCGTGCTCGAAATCGAGTACCGCTTGCGCAAACTGGGACCACTTTGGGGTTTTGGCTTCAAATGGCCTCTCGCATCCGACACAGAGGCTGATGCGGCCTGCAGCGCCGCCGCCGTATGGCAGAAGCACTTCACGGGTGCCGGGGTACCTGAGAATCTCGGGAATCAATCACTGCTGGTGTTTACGAAGGAGGACGATGAGCCCGAGAGTAATGGCCCTTGTTACGTGATCCGGGGGATGTTCGATGGTACGGAGGCCGCCTGTCGCAAAGCACTCGATCCGTTGCTCACACAAGTGCGCGATGCCGAACGGCATCGGGATATCTGGCGCCAGGGATCCTATACGGAGCTCAATGATTATCTGCTGAACTACCCGACCGGCATGCCGCACAACGTTCCGGCCTCTGCGCGTTCTATCGCGAAATCACACATCACGGACCGACACCTGGCGCCCGAAGAGTGGCGACGCATTATCGATCTCTACAGGAAATCTCCGAGTTCCGACAATTTTATCGGCCTCGAGGCCTACGGGGGTGCGATCAACGCAGTCGAACCCGACGCAACCGCGTTCTGGCACCGATCCGGCACCATGGATATTTTCATGTACAGCTTCTGGATAACCGATGATGATCGCGCAGCTGCCGAGTCCTATTTAAAGGAGTTCGACAGCGTTGCAGCACCGCTGTCCAACGGCCACTCCTATCAGAACTACCCCAACCCCGACAATGTCGATTTCGGAAAGTTGTATTTTGGTGGAAACCTGTCCCGACTCGTCGAAGTGAAGAAGAAGTACGATCCCGACGATCTGTTTTCCTTCCCGCAGGGCCTGCTTCACGCCTAGCCGGAGCGGCTTTGCAGCCACCGGAGCAGCGCTTCGCCATGCGGCGTTCCCAGACCCGTGCACGCATCCCAACCGTCCTGCGCCTGGTAGCCTTGCCTTTCCGGAATTTGTTCGTTCCGGTTGTTCCCCTCGACGATGTCGCGTAATGCACCCGATTCCCTGGCACCCCCGACGTAGAGCAGCGGCGTCAGATAGCCAATGCGGCGGCGCAGCGACTCGTTCAGGCACGCAATCAATCCTGCCCAGAGCGGGGCCGCCGCACTGGTACCTCCCATGGACATCGACGTATCGTCGGCCCAGACCAAATAGCCCGTCAGCGAACTCGCGTTAGCAGCGACGTCAGGAATACCACGGCCGGTCTGAGCCGTTCCGAAACGAACGGGAATGCCGCTCTTTGATTGAAACGGGGGCTGGTCATAGAGTCGGCTCACGCCGCCGCCGGACATCAGGCCGATCGTGTCCGATTGATTCCAGACCGATTCTCTCGTAGAGCCGTCTGGTAGCGATTCGAGTCGCGTTCCCCCGCAAGCGAGTACATAAGGGCTCGAAGCCGGATACGCCACGGTATACGGGTCCGGCGGATCGTCTGCCTCGAAGACGCCATGGTCCCCCGAGGCGCAGCACACCGTGATGCCGAGTGCCGCAGCCTTCTGGAACGATTCGTCGAGCGCCTTGATCGTATCCGGCTTCCAGTACTGTTCTGCCCATCCCCAGCTGATGGACAATATCGACGGCCGGTGGGTCGTGTCGAAGATAGCCGCCCGCACCGTCTCGATCCAACCCATCTCACTGTCTTCGCCGAAGTAAACAACAATGTTCGCATCGGGAGCGGTACTCGCCACAATCTCGAGATCCATATAGACCTCAACATCGGCAGTAATCGTGTCGGGCTCGTTGAACGGCAGGTTCCGTCCCTGCCCAATCTCCCGCACGAGGACTTTCGGCGCCTTTACCCCGAGCTTCCGGAGATAGGAATTCAGCTTGTCCCCGTCGAATCCTCCGCCAAACTCCAGTATTGCGATGCACTGCCCTTTCCCTGTGGCGCCCTCCGGAAACGAATACAGTTCGGTAAAGTCGGACGGGCGTCTCGTATTGGCATCCACGGGCGGAGGCGTCGGACCCGACCCGGCAGCAAATCGTGGACGGCGAGCCACGGACCGGTTGTCGAGTCCGAAGACGCCCGAGACGATGTCTCCCAGCGCTTTCGGCACACTGACCTCTTGCTCATGGCTTCGAAAGACCTGATCGCCCTGCTTGTAGTGATGCAGTTCGGTGGCGAACGCCCGATTCACATCCCTGGCGCGACCGCGGAGAACGACCGTCCGTGCACCCGGGTCTTCACGCAATACGTCAAGGCCGTGGTCGGTCGCGAACTCACGTACTCTCGCCAGGTCGCTGTCACTTGCGCCGGACAGTGCCAGCAGCTCGGCGTGATCCAGGTGTTTTCGATCATGTACGCTGCTGCCACCCAGCGCGAACGTTTCGTCAGGAGGCAAGGCTCCCTGATCGCGTAGCAGCAGGAGTACTTCCAGGATCTCCGCGTGATCGACCGCGCGCACGCGTTGCCGCGTACCGGCGACAGGTCGCGTTCCCGGCAGAATCGTTCTCTTTGTCATACTCTTTTCCCCGGCATTCCGCCAGCGAGCCGCTCTTCTCGACCAGGTGCCGACCGGTTAACCTTGGTGATCATGGACACCGAGCCGCAATTTCCCAATCCAGCCCATTTATTCGAGGAGTTTCAGGCCTTTCATCGCAGCCTCGCACTCCGTACAGCGCTGGAACTGGACCTATTCACGCATATCGATTCGGGCGCCGCAACCGTGGACGCGCTCGCCAGGAAGTGCCACGCATCCGAACGCGGTATTCGGATCCTCTGTGATTTCCTCGTCGTTACCGGTCACTTGCTTAAGCAATCCAACACTTATCGGTTGCCGGTCAATTCGACGCTTTACCTCTCGACCAATTCTCCGGCATATATCGGGTCTGCCGCAAATTTTCTGGCGGGCGACGATGCCCTGCGGTCATTCGGCCGGCTGACCGAGGCAGTACAAACAGGTTCCGGCACTACCGCCAACGATGACGCTTTCCAGGCCACTTCTTACTGGAAGGGTTTCGCAGAATCGATGGCATCGTTCGCAGCACCTGTCGCCAGGATGGCTGCGGCATGCGTCGATATCGATTGCGATCGGCCGATGAACATACTGGATATTGCGGCAGGGCATGGCCTCTACGGTCTGGCGATGGCAGCTCGCAACCCGCTAGCCCACATTTTCGCACTCGATTTTCCTGCCGTGCTCGAGGTCGCGGAGCGAAATGCCCGCACTGCCGGGATGATCGATCGTTACCACCTGATCCCCGGCGACGTGTTCGAGACGGAGCTGGGCGGCCCCTATGACATGATTGTGGCCGCCAATTTCGTGCATCATTTTGACAAGACTGCAAATACCACGCTGTTTCGCAGTTTCATCTCGGTGCTGGTTCCGTCCGGTCAACTGGTCCTGGTGGACTTCGTCCCGAACGATGATCGAGTCTCACCCGCAATTGACGCCGCTTTCGCGCTCAACATGCTCGCGACCACGGCGCACGGCAACACGTATACGTTTCGCGAATTCGAGGCAATGCTGACTGATGCGGGGTTCCGCAATGTGCGGCAGCCGGAGGTCGGGGATCTCCCTCACTGGGTAATCACCGCCTCACCTTGAACGAAGTGCAGTATGTTCAGTTCGAATCGGCCGACTGGACAATTCCGTTCATGATCCTGGTCATCAGCCCGATTGTGCGCAGCGAACTCAAACCGATCAGCGCCAGATGGTCCTCAGTCAGCGGCAGCGCGTCCAATACCTCATTCAGGTCCCGACCATGCTGAGGATCGATCCTGGCGTGGTAGATGAAACTGCTGAAACAATCGTGTGACAGCTTGTGCTTTTCAGCAACCTGTTCCACGAGATCAATTGTCGGCGGATTGCCTTCCAGCGTGGCAATGTGACCGATCAGGGCGATTGGATTGTAGTGATAGATCCAGTAATACTGGACTCCCACGACCTGGGTGGCCGCCTCTCCCGGCAAGCGAGCCAGGATGGCGGCACGATCCAGTCCCATCGCTTCACCATCATTGAGGATCCAGTCAGCGTGTCCGGTCTCCTCCGGAATGTGGCGACGCAAGTACCGCGCAAAACCCTGGAGTGCGGGATCATCCAGATGTTGAGGGAAGCCGCAGGCTTGCTCTGCGGCCTCCATCAATGGAACGCTGGCCCGAATGATCGAATGACTCTGATAGATGTACTCGCGATACACCTGCGGAAACGCCGGATGGTGCCAGAAGTTGTACGCGGCCAGACCGAGTTCTTGGTCGAATAACCGGATCTTGCCGCGGATAATCTCGCTGTTGCGAAGTCCCTTGAAAGGCTTGACCGCCGCCATGGCGTTGTCACTCGGGAGATTTCGCTAGTAAGCCATTCCGTGAGGAGCGTGCTTCTTCAAGAATTCAGGACTGAATTTGGAGGACGCACTGATGATCGCCTTGACCTCTTCCGCGGTCAGACCGTTGATCGTGGCCTTCTCCGCGTCCGAAAGCTTGTCGTACCCTTTGGGAATAATGCCCGCCGCAGTCAGCTTTTGTAGATTTGATTCGTTGCCCATCGCTTTTCCCTCGTTATTGTTTTGATACCTGATCATAATAATCGTACAAATTCGTATTCGCCAATTTAATTGCCCAATCCGCCCGCATATTTTTCACTGAATTCGTTTACCCAGTGAGGTGGCTCCTCGAGCACCGAGTGACGGGACGCAAGCTGGATCGCCTCCGACACGAATTCGCTTGCAAGCCACTCACGATATGCAGCTGTCGCATCGGTTTCTTCCACCTCGCCGCTGCAAATCCCGGCAACCAGATCGGCGGCTCTGATCCCGCTCTGCAAGGCGCGCGCGACGCCTCTGGATGCCGCAGGATCGAGCGTCGCGGCAGCATCGCCACAGATGAAATAGCCAGGTCCCGCGCAATCCCGTACCAGTCGCCAGGTAACGTCTGCGCCGCGCAGATTGGCCGGAAAGCCAAAACGCGCCGGCAATGCGGGAAGTTCGACGTCCGGCGTCAGTGACAGCTGTACGCATTGACAGGTGTTCTTCCGGACTTTCGCCAACCATGTCCAACCATTCGGATGCTCACGAAACCGCGGAATGCTGCCGAGGCCGAAATCCTGCTCGGTATAGCCGTATCGGGCCACGAGTCGCGGCGACATCGATTCGGTCGGAATCAAGATTTTTCGCGACAACCAGCGCCTCGCGCCCGTGGCATCGACGACGTGTGCTGAAGTCAGTCGACCTCCAGGTGTCGACAGGCCCGTTACGCGGCCGGCTGAAATCAGCACCTCGCGTGCGCTGGTTTCGCGGAATAACCGCACGCCACAGCAACGCGCACGTGCGAGAAGAATGGAGTCGAGTTCCGCGCGCCAGGCCTGGTACCCGAAACGGAGCGAGAGCGGTTCGCCGAACGGCATGAAAATCGACTCGCCGCGATGCTCGAGTATCCAGCCCGGGTGCTTGACAAAGCCGGCATCGGCGATCGCATCCGCAACGCCCAGCTCATCAAACAGAACGTCGATATCCGGATGCAGGGATTCGCCGGGAAGGTCACGAGGAAACCGATCCCGCTCGATGATCCCGACGGTCAATCCGCGTGTGGCGCCTCGAATGGCTGCCGCGCATCCCGCCGGGCCGGCGCCTACGACAAGCATATCGAAGCACGGCGTTTTCATGTTGCTGACTCCGGCGAGACCGGGCCTGCATCATATCAATCGCGTCAGGGTTCTGCTAAATATCCCATGTGGGCATGAATCGAGGAAATGCCCTGCGATCGGCTTGCAGTGCGGCGTTATCGATGTCCGAAAATCAGGCGTAGAATTCAACGCAGAAGAAGTCCAGGAAACTCGTATGTCATTCTTGCGAGAGCTGCAACAGCGGAACGTCTTCAAGGTCGGCGCGGGATATGCCGTCGTTGCATGGGTTCTGATCCAGGTTGCCGGCGAGATACTGCCGACATTCGACACGCCGCGCTGGGTGCTTCAGGTAATTACCCTGGCATTGATCGTGGGTTTTCCCGTGTCCCTGGTACTGGCCTGGGCCTTCGAGCTCACGCCGGGCGGCATTTTGCGGGACGATGGTCGACATTCGGCACCGGGTTCCGGGGTCACCACTGCGGGGGACACTGCCAATCGCGATTCGCGAGCAACAAAACGCAAGCGGCTCCAGAACTCCGTCGCAGTATTACCGTTCGAAAACCTGAGCCCGAATCCAGACGACAGTTACTTTGCTGCAGGCCTTCACGATGAGATCCTGAATCAGCTCACGAAAATCGCTGCATTAAATGTAATTGCGCGCACCTCCGTGGTGCAGTATGCGCGTACGCAAAAATCCATCTCCGAAATCGCCAATGAGCTGAATGTCGAAACGGTTATGGAGGGCAGCGTTCGATTCGCCGGCGACCGGGTGCGCGTGACAACGCAGTTGATTGATGCAACCAGCGATGCACACATGTGGTCCGAGACATACGAACGTCCTTTCAAGGACATTTTTGCCATCGAGTCGGATATCGCCATAAACGTCGCAAACGCGATGCAGGCGACATTCTCGGCAGCGGAGCGACGGGAAATCGAGAAGATCCCCACCACATCGCCTGCCGCATACGGGCTGTATCTTCGGGCCAGACACATCGTGTACACCGGTGGTGGCGAAGCCGAGCGGGCACACCAGCTGCTGGATCGGGCAATCCAGATCGACCCGCGGTTTGCTCGAGCGTACGGCTTAAAGGCGATGATCTATGCGGCATCTTTCGTTAACACCGAGCAGCGCGCGGGGGTCGGCGCCACGGACCGCGAGACGCTCGAGAAGGAGGTGCGATCCTGGGCCGAGAAGGCATTTGCCATTGACCCCAAGAATCCCGAAGCGCGGGCAGCGATCAGGACGCTGAGTATCCTGACCTGGCACTGGTCCGATTTCGAGCAAGCCATGGAGCCCGGTGACGAAACCAGTCTCGTGACGTTCGGGCTCTGGTTCTATTCCTGGAGAGGGCAGCGCGAATACGCAGTTCAACTGGGGGAGAAAATCGCGAAATTGAATCCCAATGACGCGGCAGTCCACATGAGTCTGGGCGTGGTGTACGCCTATGCCGGGGATCGTGACGCTTCGAACGAGGCATTTCGCAAAATGCTCGAAATGGCCCCGGAAATCGTCTTGGGCCATACCTTTCTGGCCTTCAATGAAATCGCGATGGGCAATTCCGATCGGGCACTCGAGGAGTTACGACTCGAAGAAGAACTGCTCGGCGACGACACGAGACGCATCGTGTTCTTGCCGGATCTTGCCTATTGCTACTCGCGCATAGGTCACCACGATGATGCCAAGCGGATATTGCAGGAGCTTGAAACGCTGGGACGCACGATGGATTTGGGCGCCGGTACCTGGGCAACTGCATACCTGGCGATGGGCGATGAAAAGAGAGCACTGGAGCAGCTCGAGCTGGTCGCGCAGAAGGCTCGAAATCATGAAACGGATCAGGGCTTCCTCAACGTAATGAGTCTCAGGATGAATCACCTCGATGACCCGACTCTGAAGAAGCCCGAATTCGTAGAGGTGTTCAGCCGGATTAAGGGTGATTGAGGGGGCGAGCTTCCGGTTCGCGGTCCGCGCTACTCGGCAAGCGTTTCGATCGCCATCGTCAGGGCGGCTTCCACGGGGTCGATGATCGGCACGCCGAGTTCCAATTGCGCGGCCTTGCGATGCATCGACAGCCCGGCGCAGCCGAGTACCAGTGTCTCCGCGCCGTCTTCCTCGATCAGCTGTCGTCCGGTTTCAATGATTTTTTGCAGCACCTCCGGATTGTTGGCCGCTTCCTCTACGGAGACATCCAGCGGTCGTTCGCCGGCATGGAACGCCTGGCAACCGAGCTGACGAACGTAAGCGATATGACGCTGTATGGAATCCCAGGATAATGCGAGTACACCGAAGCGCCGCCCGTATGTTGCCGACAGCGATACCGCGCTTTCCTGGAGGCCAAAGACGGGTTTTTCGGTCTTCGCCCTGCTTTCCTCCAGACCCGGATCCGCATAACAGGCGATCACGAAAGCATCGGCATTGTCATTTCCCCAGATTTCGTTGACGACCTGCGGCGCCACAAATCTGATGTCCTGGTCGGTTTCGATCTCGGGAGGGCCACCCTCCAGCGTCATGCATGAAATCTCTACACCGTGCTCCGCGCCCAATGGTGCAAGCGCCGTGGCGATGACGCGCGTTACTTCCTCGTTGCAAGTGGGATTGATGACCAGGACGCGCTTCATTGCTTCGATCCGCTCTATACGCCCCGGACCAGACCGCCGTCGCAGCGAATCAACCCACCGGTCATGTAGCGTGCTGGCTCGCTCACGAGGAACGCGGCGACACAACCAAATTCTCCCGGCGTGCCATAACGGCCGGCTGGAATCGCGGCCTGCTCTGCGGCGGATACCTCTTCGATGGTCTTGCCGGTAGCCCTGGCGGTGTTTTCATCCAGGTTTTTTAACCTTTGTGTGTTGATTTTTCCCGGCAGCAGCATGTTCACGGTTATACCAAGCGCTGCCACTTCGTTCGATAGTGACTTACTCCAGCCGACGAGCGACGAGCGAATCGTGTTCGACATCGCCAGGTTAGGAATCGGTTGCACGACACCTGATGAGGCGATCGTCAGGACCCTTCCCCAGCCCGCCTGTTTCATATCGGCGAGACACAGGTTCGTGATTTCGATGATCCTGATCAGCATCGTGTCGATCTGCGAGCGCCATAAATCCGAATCGGGTGCTTCGGCCGTTCCCGGCGGCGGTCCGCCGGTGTTATTGACCAGAATATCGATACCGCCCAGTTTTTCCTTCGCCGCACGATACAGTTTTGCGGCCGCATCGGTTTCTGAGAGATCCGCGACCGCGAAATCGGCCTTGCCCGGCCCGGCTGCATTCAGTTTTGCGGCAGCGGCCGCGAGTTTGTCCTCGACCCTGCCGCAGATGAGCACATGCGCGCCTTCCTCGCAGAGTGTGGTCGCGACGCCGAGACCGAGGCCCTGACTCGATGCCAGCACGAGCGCCCGCTTTCCACTCAATCCCAGATCCATGAAGCCGCCTTTGCACAATGCGAAACGTGGAGCGGTCGAGACTCTATCAAAGCCGTCTTTTGTTCTCCAACGGCCGAAGCATTTATCGTAGACTTGTCGGCCGGCTTGTTAATTCAATAAGCACCGCAGTGCAGAATCCCGCACAGACGGGCACAAGCGGCAGCAATACGGGGGAAAAAGCATGAAAACATCGAGTCCGACTTCGGCCTTGATCCGCCTGGGCGCCCTGAGCGCTGTCCTGTTGATCGTTGGGTGCTCGCGGCAGCCCGAGTCGGTGGCGCAGCGCTCGCCCGCTGAAGGCGTGAAATCCGGCCCGGGCACCTCGGGCGGCCAGTGGGAATACCTCGGCGGAGACGCCGCTCATACCCGCTATTCGCCCGCGGATGAAATCACGGCGGACAATTTCGAAGATCTCGAGGAGGCGTGGGTATGGGACGGTGCCAGTTTCAACGCGCAGAGCGGCCGCTCGACGCCGAGTTATATCAACGGAAAGCTGTACACGGTTGCCGGTCCGCGGCGCTATGTCGTCGCGCTCGATCCGGGAACCGGCGAACTTTTGTGGTCGTACGGTGAACCGAAAACGCCTCGGTACGAGTACTCGATGCGCAAGGATTACGGCAAAGGCGTCGCCTATGCCGAGATCGACGGCCGCGGCGTCATCTACATCACCTCGCCGGCATTCTTCCTGACGGCGCTCGACGCCGAGACCGGCCAGCCACTCGAGAACTGGGGCAGGAAAGTACCGATCGAAGCGTTCCCGGACTCGGGTGTCGTGGACATGCTGGTCGATCTGCTTACAGATTACCCCTATGGCCATGACCCGTACGAAGGCATGGCGCTGGAGGATGGTTACATCACGACGTCGTCACCACCGATCGTCGTCAACGGCGTCATCGTCGTCAGTAACTCGCATGAGCAAGGGTATTACCAGTCGCGCATCGAGAACGTGCCGGGCGACATCCTCGCTTACGACGCCAGGACCGGCGAATTCCTGTGGAAGTTTCACGTCATTCCGAGGCCCGGCGAATTCGGCCACGAGACCTGGGAGAACGACGCCTGGCAATATGTCGGCGACGTATCGTCGTGGGCGCCGATGGCCGCCGATCTCGATCGCGGCATCGTGTACATCCCGACGAACGGTCCGACGATCGATTATTTCGGCGGCTTCCATCCTGGCGACAATCTTTTCGGCACCAGCCTGATCGCGCTCGACGTGCAGACCGGCAAACGGGTGTGGCACTACCAGCTCGTGCACCACGACATCTGGAACTACGACACGCCCACCGCGCCGGTCCTGCTCGACGTCAATATCAACGGCGTAAAGACACCTATCGTCGTGCAGACGACGAAGCAGAATTTCGCGTATACGTTCAATCGCGAGACCGGCGAACCGATCTGGCCGATCGAGGAGAAGCCCGTCCCGGCATCGGATATTCCGGGCGAGAAACTGTCGGACACACAGCCGTTCCCGACCAGACCCGCGCCGTTTGGGCTGCAGGGGCTGACGCACGACGACCTCATCGATTTCACGCCCGAGCTTCGCGCAAAGGCGATCGAGGCGCTGAAGGAATACAAGATCGGTCCGCTCTTCAATCCACCGCTGCATCGCGACAACGATCTCGGCTATCGCGGCTCATACTGGTGCCCGGGCGACGGTGGCGGCACGAACATCGATGGCCCGACAGTCGCCGATCCGGAAACCGGCATACTTTATGTGTCGTCGCACAAAGCCTGTTCATCGCGCGTCATCGTAAAGGGTGCGGAACGGGACCCGAACATCGACGCGCCGACGGGCAGGACTTTGTCCGATTGGGCGGCGCTGCGCTCTGATCTGGTTCGCGGACCCGACGACCTGCCGCTGTTCAAACCGCCTTACAGCCAGATCACGGCCATCGACATGAATTCGGGCGAGCACCTGTGGCAGATTCCGACCGGCGAGACGCCGGACCGGATCCTCGATCATCCGGCACTCCAGGACATGCACATTTCGAGAACCGGCACCGGGGAAAATGTCTCGATGACCGTAACGAAGACCCTGTTCATGTACGCGAGCACCGCAAGCGACGGGACGCCCATGCTGTTTTTCCACGACAAGCTGTCCGGCGAGGAGCTCGGCAGCGTCGAAATACCGGATCACGTGAACTACGGCATGTCGACCTACATGCACAATGGCAAGCAGTACATCATGCTGCAGACGGGTTCCAAGCTGACGGCGATGGCTCTCGCGGAGTTTTGAGCCGCGGCTCGACTATAAGGATCGGAAAAGGGACCACACTGCGTGGCCCTTTTTCTATGAGTAAGCCGGATTCACGAGGATTCGCACTGCGGCTTGCTGTCCGGTGACCGAATAGGCGATGTATTCGTATTCGACGCCGGACTTTGCGACGAATTCCTGGAATGCTCTGAACTCGTGTTCCTGCCAGCGGGGGAAGTTGTAGTACTCGTCGAACAGGATGATGGCGCCCGGCTGCAATCTCGATCCGAATGCGTCGAATATCGTTGCGGTCGAGGAATACAGGTCGCAGTCGACGTGCAAAAACGAAACTGCCTCGTCGTTTTGCGCGAGGAATTTCGGAATCGTCGCGTCGAACATACCGACATGCAATGTCACATTCCCCGGCACCTTGGGCAATTTTTTCTGCGCGAACGTGCCGGCGGGGTTGCCGTGCCAGTATTCCGGAATGCCCTCAAAGGAGTCGAAGCCGTGTACCGTTCGATCCGTATGCGAGGCGATCCAACGCATGGACTTGCCGCGCCCCACGCCGAACTCGAGGTACAGGCCCGGGTTCGTCGCCCGGCCGACGACGTATTCGACGAGTTGCGCGTGCTTCTCGAAATACGGCGCATCTGCCATTTTGTTCCTGATGTAGTCGAGCGTTTCGCGCTTGGCATCGAGTTGCAGATCGACCAGCAGGTTCGAGCCATAGTGCTTCAGCACGAAGCGCCGAAACAGGAATTCGCTCAGGGTACGGTTGAATAGCGGCATTGCTTACAGGGCTGCGATTCCCGGTGACCTCGGGACGCGGCAGTTTATCACAACGCATTTAGCTGCCCGTTAGATTTGCGGTATATTTGGCCGCCTTGCGCCTCCCCCCATCGATAGTACAAAAGGAAGATCATGAATCGCCTCACCGCGGCAATTTTCATCTTGTTCGTTTCCGCGTGCACTCGCTTGCAATCGCCGGAGGCCGGTACTGCCTCGCGGCCGCAAGCCCTGGACACGGGTCGCTCGTGGCAGCGCGGCGCCATTGCCGCGGCAGCGAATCCGCATGCCGTTGAGGCGGCCATCGAGATGCTCGACAGAGGCGGGCATGCAGTCGATGCCGCGATAGCCGCACATGCGGTGCTCGGACTGGTCGAGCCGCAGAGTTCCGGCATTGGCGGCGGTGGCTTCATGCTCATCTACGAGCATGCGACGCGGCAGCTGTCCTTCCACGATGGCAGGGAGATGGCGCCGGCGGGCGCAAGCGTCGACATGTTCATGCGCGACGGCGAGGTCATGGGATTCCTCGAGGCCTGGCAAAGCGGGCTCGCCGTCGGCGTACCGGGTGCGGTCGCGTTGTACAGGAGCGCGCATGACGAGCACGGCAAGCTGCCATGGGCCGACGTATTCCAGCCTGCCATCCGGCTGGCACGCGATGGTTTCGAAGTGTCACCGCGCATGGCGAATTACCTGCCGCGCGTCGCAGAACGCGGGCGCCTCGACGACAACCCGGCAACCGCCGCCTATTTTTTTCCCGGCGGCGAACCACTGAAGGCCGGTCATCTCCTGAAGAACCCCGAGTACGCCGAGACGCTGACGCGAATTGCAAACGAGGGGATCGACGCTTTTTATAAAGGACAGATTGCAGAAGCGATTGCGAAAGCGGCACAGGAGCCGCCGAACGGCGGTTCGCTGACGGTAGAGGATCTCGCCGCGTACCGAGTCGTCAAGCGCGACGTCGTGTGCGGCGCATTTCGCATTACGACGATCTGCACGACGACTCCGCCGTCATCGGGCGGCGCCCAGATCATGATCGCCGGCCTGTACGATCGCCTCGTCGGGGAGGCGACGCAGCGGAAAGACAGGATCGAAGCATTCGTCGATGCACAGCGGCTAGCTTATGCGGATCGCGATCATTATTTCGGCGATCCCGATTCGGTCGAGATTCCGTTTCACGATTTGCTCGACCCCGCCTATATCGAACACCGGGCGACCGAGCGATTCGCGCCGGACGCGACGCCCACGCACGGCGATCCCGGCAGGGTCCTGCGCGGCGAGCCGGCAGGAAACATTTGGGGAAACGACTCGACCGAAGAGGCGGCCGGCACGACGCATCTGTCGATCATCGATAGCGCAGGCAATGCCGTTTCCATGACGGCGACGGTCGAGGCACCGTTCGGTTCTTCACGCTGGGCCGCCGGCTTCCTGCTGAACAACGAAATGACGGACTTTGCGCGCGAGTACGACCCGGATGCGCCGCCCGCCGCGAATGCCGTCGGTCCGGGCAGGCGACCGCGCTCGTCCATGTCACCGACGATGGTCTTCGACGAGTATGGCGACATTCTGATGGTGACGGGATCGCCCGGTGGTAATTCGATACCCGCGTACGTGTCGAAATCGATCGTCGCCGTGCTCGACTGGAACCTGTCGGCACAAGAGGCGGTCGACTTTCCAAACATCGTCGCCCGTGGCGAGACGGTACGCGTTGAAATCGGCGTGCCGCCGGGGCAGGAAATCGCCGACGATCTCGCCGCACGCGGTTACAGGGTGCAGGAACGCGAGGGCGAAAACTCGGGCCTGCACGTCATCGTCGTCCGTCCCGATAAGCTCGATGGCGCCGCGGACAAGCGGCGCGAAGGTACCGTCAGGACAATCTCTGTCAACTGAACGGCCAGATCAAAGCGCCTCCAGATCCTGCTGCAGCTTCATCAGCATGTTTGCTGACGGCATCGCATAGTCCCTGATCCAGCGTTCATGGATGCGCTGGATCGGGCTCACATCGAGGTAATTCCAGCGACAGCGTCCCTCTTTCTTGCTGATGATGAGTCGCGCGTTCTCGAGCACGCCGATGTGCTGCATGACCGTGGTGCGGTCGAGCCAGGGCAGCCGTTTACAGAGCTCCCCGGTAGTCATCGGGGCATCCCGGAGCTGGTCCAGGATCTTCCTGCGATCGCTGCTCGCGAGGGCTTTGAATACCTGGTCGTCGGGGTCCGAGGGCGACGGCCGCTTTTTTCTGCCTCTGGCCATTGACAGATATGTTATATTTTTATAACGTATATGTCAACGGCTGGGAGCACGCCGACTCGGAGGTAAAAAGTGTCCAGGAACTACACCGTGCAAACGAGGATCAAGCGTCCCGTCGCCGACGTGTTCGACGCCGTCGTGAAAAGCGAGCGAATGAAAAAATATTTCCTCGACGGCGCGAGCTCGGACCTCGTCGAAGGCAAGGAAGTCGTCTGGCGCTGGGACCACTATGGCGAGAACCCGGTGACCGTGAGGAAGGTCATTGAGAACGAGCTCATCGAGCTCGCGATCGATTCGAAGCAATGGGACAAGACCAGAGACGAAGCCTATGAGGTGCGCGTGATCTTCGAGTTCGAGCAACTCGAGAACGGCACCATGCTGAGCATCAGTGAGCAGGGCTGGAAGACCGACGCCGACGGGCTCAAGGGTTCGCACGACAACTGTGGCGGATGGATGCACATGGCGACCTGTCTCAAGGCATATCTGGAATACGGCATCGACCTGCGCTAGGCGCGCCGTGTTCGTTTTCGGAGAAATACGAATGAACATCGTTTCGAAATCATTGGCCATAGTGCTCGTTTTATTGCCGGGTATAACGATGACACAGGCGAATACGGAGACGCGGACGGTCGAGACGACGAGAATCATCTCCGCAAGTCCCGACGAAGTCCTCGAAGCGTTTCTGGATGAAGGTGATCTCGAGGCGTGGTGGAAAGTGTCGCGTTCACTCGTCGAACGCAAGCAAGGCGGCATCTGGTCCATTACCTGGGACGACTGGGGCGAGGAGAAAACGCATCATGCGTGGATCGGCGTCATCGAAGAGTTAACAACGAACCGCCTGCTCGTCGGACATCTCGTCATGATCGAGCCGGATATGCCGCTGTTCGGACCGATGCAGCTCGAGATCAGCGTGAAACCGACCGGCCGCGGCACTTCGCTGACGGTATCGCACAGAGGTTACCGTGACGGCGAACACTGGGACAAGATCTACCAACTCGTCGTCAATGGCTGGGATCATGTGCTCGGCGACATGGAGGCCTGGGCGCAGCAAGCATACTAATCAGGCGATCTCGGCCGATTTCGTTTCGTAACCACAGACGGCTGCCGTAAAAACGACATCGGTAGAACTATTGAGCGCGGTCTCTGCGGAATCCTGCAGGATACTGATGACGAAACCGACGGCGACGACCTGCATCGCGATGTCGTCAGGAATACCGAAAAGACCGCAACTCAACGGAATCAGTAACAGCGAGCCTCCGGCTACGCCGGATGCGCCGCACGCGGACAGCGCGGCGACGACGGAAAGCAGCAACGCGGTCGGAAGGTCGACCGTTATCCCGAGTGTATGCGTCGCCGCGAGCGTCAGCACCGTGATCGTGATGGCCGCACCACCCATGTTGATCGTCGCGCCGAGCGGAATGGAGACCGCATAGGTGTTCTCGTCAAGCTTCAGGCGCTCGCAGAGCGCCATGTTGACGGGAATGTTCGCGGCCGAGCTGCGAGTGAAGAATGCATAGATGCCGCTCTCGCGCAGTGCCGTGAAGACGATGCCGTAAGGATTCTTCCGGGTCTTGATGAACACGATCAGCGGATTGATCAACAGTGCCATGAGCACCATGCCGCTCAGCAGCACCGTGAGAATCCGAGCATAACCCTGCAACGCCTCGAAGCCGAACTCCGCCAGGTTACCGGCGACCAGGCCGAAGATGCCGATTGGCGCAAGGCGAATGACCACGCGCACGATCAGCGTGATCGCGTGGGACAGATCGGCGAGCATGCCACGCGATGCATCCGATGCATGCCGCAGCGCCAGGCCCAGCGCGACGCCCCAGACGAGAATACCGATGAAGTTGCCGTTCATCACGGCACTTACCGGATTGTCGATGAGCTTGAAAAGCAGGTTGTTGAGCACCTCGCCGATACCCTGTGGCGGGTCCATGCTGACGTCGACAACGGTCAAAATCAGGGTTGTCGGAAACAGCTTGCTCATGACGACGGCAAGAAATGCCGCACTGAACGTGCCGACCAGGTACAGAATGACGATGGGCCGCAGTTGTGCATGCGACCCCGATTGCTGATTCGCCAAAGCCGCGGCGACGAGTACCAACACGAGGACCGGCGCAACGGCTTTCAGCGCAGCGACGAACAGGTTGCCGAGCAGCATAGCGGAGCTCGCTGCATCTGGCCACGCGAGCGCCAGCAGTATGCCGGCAACGATGCCGATGGCAATCCGCAGTATCAGGTTGCCACCGAAGAATCTCTCCGCGAACGCTAATCGAGACATGGAAATCCGTTCATGTTGTTTTTCTGTTTCCGATGGCCGATCAAGGCAGAACCATCCCGTTATTTGCGAGAATCTCAGCGTCTATGACCACACCGAGTGCGACCGCCCCCGATACCGCCGCGGCGAATCCCGATTGGCAATGCTCGCAATCGGCGGCGCTCGAGTCGTCCCCGGCGAGCCATCGGTGATATTGGACCACGCTTCTCCCCCGCATAGTGTGGACGCGTCAATCTAGCAATAAGCATGACGCGTCGCAAAAGCCCTGTCGCAGAGCGACAGCGCGTCGATCGCGGCGCTTGCCGCTGCGGGTTTCGTGCTGCCAAACCGGATCGCCGCAGGCCAGGCTTTTCGCTGCTCAAGGCGCTCTTATGCAGGTATCATAACGGGTCGATTTGACTTTGTTGCTTGCGTGCGGGGAATTCGGGCGGGTGGAGCTGTCTGCCCGAAAAGATCCCGACGCGCCAGGGGTTTACGTGAGAAAAAGCATTCCGGCGTTGCTCTGTTGTCTGCTCATTCCAGCAGCGGATGCCTGGTCGGCCGAGCCTCGGGATCCGAATGCGCTGGTCAAGACGATCTGCATCGCCTGTCATAACCAGTTCATGCTGCAGGCCGGCATCGATCTGACGAGCTTCGACGCAAATGAGCCGTATTTGAACCCGGAAGTCGCGGAGAAGATGATTCGCAAGCTGCGCACCGGACAGATGCCGCCGAAGGAAATGCCGCGCGACCAGGAGCAGATCGATCTTCTCGTCGATACCCTCGAAACGCGCCTCGATGCGCATGCCCGGGCAAACAGGCGTGCGGGCACGAGACCGTTCCAGCGGCTGAACCGCGCCGAATACGCGCGCCTGGTTTACGAACTGCTCGGGCTGACCGTCGATCCCGCCGAGTGGTTGCCAGAAGACCAGATGAGCGCCAACTTCGACAACATCGCGGACGTGCAGAGCATGTCGGCGACCTTGATGATTTCCTACCTGACCGCCGCCAGTGACATCGCGCGTCGCGCAATCGGCCAGGAAGATGCGCCGCCGCAGTCGAGGACCTACACGAATTCACCCCTCGTTTCGCAACACGAGTGGGAGCGGGTCGAAGGCGCACCTTACGGCACGCGCGGCGGCATCAGCGTATTGCATTCGTTCCCTGCCGACGGGGAATACATCTTTTCGATGGGATTCATGTCAGGCTGGGGCGAGCGATTCCACGATATCGATATCTCAATCGATGGCGAGCGTGTTGCCCTGGTGCGTTACGGCGGCGAGATCGACTTCCAGGGACGCAAGGGCTTCCCCGTCCAGACCGAACCTGTCTTCATCCGTGCCGGTGAGCGCCGCCTGACCGCCGCCTTCGTTCGCCAGATGGACGGGCCGTATGAAGACCTCATTCGTCCGAACGATTGGTCGCTGACGGGGACTGAAACCAGTTACGGCACGACGTCGCCCCCGCATCTCGTGCGCCTGACCGTCGAAGGACCGTACAACCCCGTCGGCATATCCGAATTTCCCGCGCGACAACGCATCTTCTCGTGCCGCCCTACGTCGCCCGACGAAGAAGCGCCGTGCGCCGCGGCAATCGTGTCGCGGCTCGCCGCAAAGGCTTACGGGCGCGACGTCAACGATGCCGATATCGGCAACCTGATGAAATTCTATGCGCTCGGCTCGCAAGAAGGCGGATTCGAGGTCGGTATCAGGACCGCGCTCGAGGCGATCCTCGCCAGTCCGCATTTCCTGTTCCGCATGGAGCAGGAACCGGCTCGCGCCCGTCCGGGCGATCGCTACCGGCTTGCCGACGAGGATCTCGCAAAGCGCCTTTCGTTTTTCCTCTGGGGCACGAATCCCGACGCGGAACTTCTCGGGCTGGCGAAAGCGGGCAGGCTGTCACGCGCCCGCACGCTCGAGCAGCAGGCACGGCGCATGCTGGCCGACCCGCGCTCGGAAGCGCTGGCGACCCGCTTTGCATCCTTGTGGCTGCATCTGCAGGACCTCGACAAGGTCCAGCCCGACGCCTTCTGGTTCCCGAACTACAGCCAGCAGTTGATGGACGCGATGCGCCGTGAAACGGAACTGTTTTTCTATCACCTGGTTAAGGAAGACCAGAGCGTTCTTGAACTCTATCGCGCAGATTATTCGATCATGAACGAGCGCCTGGCTCGCCATTACGATATTCCCGGTGTCATCGGTGATGATTTCCGACTGGTCAAATACCCGAACGACCAGCGTAACGGCATATTTGGTCACGGCAGCATTCTGGTGCAGACCTCGCTCGGCAACAGAACCTCGCCGGTGCTGCGCGGCAAGTGGATATTGCAGACGATACTCGGCACGCCGCCGCCACCGCCGCCGCCGGGTGTGCCGGACCTCGAAGAGACCGAAGGTGTGCGGGATGGCGAGATCCTGACGACCAGGCGACGCATGGAAATGCACCGCAGCAATCCGATCTGCGCCGGCTGCCACAATTCGATGGATCCGCTGGGGCTGGCGCTCGACAATTTTGACGTCACCGGCCAGTGGCGTATTCGCGAGAACGGCGTGCCGCTGGACACGCTGAGCACTTTTTACGACGGCACCGAGATTTCGACCCCGGCGGATCTGTCGCGAGCGCTCCTGAAGCGCCCGATACCGCTGGTCCGGGAGTTCACGAAGAATCTGATGGCCTACGCGCTCGGTCGCCGCGTCGAATATTACGATCAACCGACGATCCGCGCGATTGTCAGGGAAGCCGGCGAGAACGACTACCGGATGTCTTCGTTGATCATGGGCGTGATCATGAGTGACGCGTTTCGCATGAAAGACGCGGTGTCGCCGGATACGGTATCCGCAGAGCAAATAGTGACTCGTTAAGGGTGGACTTGAGTTCGACGAGGTAAGACCATGCATTTTGTCACGCAGAAAAAAATGGCCAGGCGGACCTTCCTCCGCGGCGCCGGTGCGAGTGTTGCATTGCCGCTCCTCGATGCCATGTTGCCGGCGTTTGCGACGTCCTCAGCCGGAGAGCGCGCGCGGCTTGTTTGTATCGAGGAAGTGCATGGCTTGCCGGGTTGTAACAAATGGGGCGCGGAACAATTCCTGTTCGCGCCATCGTCGACCGGACGAGACTACGATTTGTTGCCGGACAACGCGCTGAAGCCGCTCGAGCCCTGGCGCGAGCACTTCACGATCATTTCCAACACTGACGCGCGCATGGCGGAGGCATTCAGTCCCGGTGAAGTCGGCGGCGATCACTTCCGTTCATCTGCGGTGTTCCTGACTCAGGCGCATCCGAAACAGACCCAGGGTTCGGACCTTTGGGTCGGCACCTCGATGGACCAGTTGCATGCACAAAGATTCGGACAGGACAATCTGATGCCGTCGCTGCAGCTCTGCATCGAGCCGACGGATAAGGGTGGCGGCTGCGACTACAACTATTCCTGTGCCTACACCGACAGCATCAGCTGGGCGTCGCCATCGGAACCCTTGCCGATGATCCGCAATCCCAGGACCGCATTCGACATGCTGTTCGGCGCGGGTGGCTCCGCCGCGGAACGTGCGGCGCGGCGCAAGACCCACTCGAGCATCCTCGACTGGGTGACGGTGGAAATCGCGGCGCTCAACCAGAAGCTCGGTGCGGTCGACCGCCAGCGTGTCGCACGCTATCTCGACAACGTTCGCGAGATCGAGCGCCGCATACAAATGGTCGAGCAAAGCAACGAGAATGGCGCCGAGCGCGAATTGCCTGGCGCGCCCGCAGGCGTTCCCGATTCTTACAGCGAACACGTCAAGCTGATGTTCGACCTGCAGGTCCTGGCGTTTCAGACCGACATGACGCGCGTGGTGTCCTTCAAGACCGGACGCGACGCGTCGAACCGGACCATGCCGGAGTCGGGGTCGGACCGTGCCTTCCACCCGGCGTCGCATCATGGCGGCAAGCCGGAGGGCATCATGGAATTCAACAAGATCTGCACCTACCGCGTCAGCCAGCTTGGCTATTTCCTCGAGCGGCTTCATACGACTTCGGACGGCGACGGCAATCTGCTCGAGCAGTCGATGATCCTGTGGGGCTCGCCGATGGGCGATGCAAACCTGCACAATCACCGCCGCTGCCCGCTCATCCTGTTCGGCGGCGCCAATGGCCGGCACCAGGGCGGCAAGCACATCAAGGCGCCTGACGGAACGCCGATGGCCAATGCCATGTTGACGGTCCTCAACATGCTTGGCCACGACAAGCAGAGCTTCGGCGACAGCACAGGCGAACTGTCCATCTAGGTGTCGAAGCTCCGAGGTATGTCATGAGAAAGCAACTCCTGCTCCTCGCAAGCGCCGGCGTCGCGCTTTCCCTGTTGCTTGGCGGCGCGAACGCGGCGATCAAACCCGTCGTCGATGCCGCCGCACGCGGCGAAACCAGGATGCTGCGGCAACTGCTGCGCGAGGGCGCAGACGTCAACGAGGCACAGGGCGACGGCATGACCGCGCTGCACTGGGCGGCGGAGCGGGGTGACGCGGAGCTGGCCAGGATGCTGATCTATGCCGGCATCAACATCGATGCTGGTACGCGGATCGGCAAGTACACGCCGTTGCACATCGCAAGCCGTGCCGGCTACGCGGATGTCGTTCGCGCCCTGCTCGATGCCGGTGCCCGGATCGATGTCCGCACGACCAATTCCGGCGTGTTGCCCATTCACCTGGCTGCTGCATCCGGCAGTGTTGCGAGCGTCACCGCCCTCATTGACGCCGGTGCGGACGTGAACGCCCGTGAAGGCGCCTGGGCCCAGACACCGCTCATATTTGCCGCTGCGAAGAATCGCGTCGAGGTCATGAAAGTATTGCTCGATGCCGGTGCCGACCCGGCATTGACCGCCGGGTCGATCGACACGATCGTCGTGGAGAAAGCCGACAAGGCAGCCGAAAAGCGCATCACGGAATTTCTCGCGCAGTTCAAGGAAAAGGAGGGTGGCGGACCGAACTGGCAGCCGCAGCCGAGCCAGGTGCAGGCCGCCATCGAGGCCTCCCGAGAGATCCAGCGCAAGTGGCCGGATGTGCCTGATCCTGTGTGCGACGATTTCGACCCGGACGCAAGCGTGGAATCAGCCGAGACGAACCAGTGTACCAGGCACGTCACCTATAATGCCGATGGCGAACCGGTGTACGACTACGCCGATGAGGACGACGAATCGCGGCCGCCGACTTACGGAGAACGCGTCGCCGGCTGGGGCGGATTGACGCCGCTGCTGCACGCCGTTCGCCAGGGCCACGATGCAGCAGCATTCCTGTTACTGGAACATGGCGCGGACATCAACCAGGCGTCGACCGGTGACAACACCTCGCCGCTTTTGATGGCAGCCGTCAACGGCCAGTTTGACCTGGCGCTCGAGCTCATCGCACGTGGCGCCGATCCGAATCTCGCAAGCCTTGCCGGCACGACGCCGCTGTTCGCCGTGCTCGAGCGCCAGTGGGCCTCGCGGGCGTCGTATGCCCACCCGACCGAGCACCAGCAGCAGCAGGCGACGTATCTCGAGGTCATGCGGGCGCTGCTCGAAGCCGGTGCCGATCCGAACGTCCGTTTGAAATCCCATCTCTGGTACTCCGAATACACATTTTCCGTTTTAGGCGGCCAGGCGGGCCTGCACTACAAGGGTGCGACGCCGTTCTGGCGCGCCGCACTGGCGCTCGACGTCGATGCGATGCGGCTGCTGAAAGTGCACGGCGCCGATCCCAACGTTCCGACGATCAAGCTGCCAATGCGACGCAGATCCGCGCCCGAACCGGCCGAACAAAAAGTGGCGGCCGCCGACGCCAAGAAAACCCTGACGATCGAGGAACAAGGCCAGCTCGCGGAAGACGAGCGGGTCGATCAGGAAATCGATCATTCCGGAATTCCCGAGGTGCCGGTCGGCGGCCCGTACATCTACCCGATCCACGCCGCCTCCGGTGCGGGATACGGCCAGTGGTTTGCCGGCAACGCGCATCAATACGTGCCGGACAACTGGCTGCCCGCCGTCCGGTTCCTGGTGGAGGAATGTGGGGCGGAGGTCGACATCCGGGACGCCAACGCCTATACGCCGCTGCATCATGCGGCGTCCCGCGGCGACAACGAGGTCGTGCAGTACCTCATCGACAAGGGTGCCGACGTCACCGTGATCAGCCGCAAGGGCGAGACGACGGCGGACATGGCGAACGGTCCGGTCGAGCGCGTACCACCGTACCCGGAAACGATTGCCTTGCTCGAGCGCTATGGCGCCAAGAATAACCAGAATTGCCATTCCTGCTAATGCAGCAGCCGACGCTCGCGTCGCTGCTTATTGGCTGACATTTTCGCGGGTCATATCGGGCCGCCCGAGGCGCCCGATATTTTATTGCCTTTTTTAATATCTATTCCGTGGGAGCGGCTTTGTGTACAGGGACGTATTTATGTCGCGGAGCGCATAAACGCGCAAGAGCGACCAGCCGCGAACCGATCATCGCTCCGACTCGTTTGTGGGGGCCGTTTCAGCCGCGATACCTTGCTCGAACTTTTGCATCGCCTTGCGAATGGCATCCGCAGTGTACTTTGCGCGGAACTCCACCATTTTTCTGCCCAGCGCGATCGTTTCCTCCATCGGTGCAATCGCGACGCCGTTGATCGAAGCAAGTCCTGCCTCCACCCTCTCGTGGTAACGCACCGACGTCGGATCCGTCACCATCATCATCGCCGTGACCCAGATGTCGTCGTGGTGCCCGTCGTCCTTCGTTTCGGAAACGCCGAGCACGTCCTCCGTGTACTTTTCCGTTTCCTCCCAGCCCGGCGTGTAAAACTCGCGCACGAAGTGAGCAGTAACGTCCAGTTCACGCCAGCGATTGTTGAGATCCCAGGCCGCATCTTCCATGCCGCGCTGATTGCCGCCGCTGTCTCCGATCAACACGATATTCCTGAATCCGTGCAGGCGCAGACTCTCGGCGATGTCGACGAGCAGTGCATGAAAGGTCTGGTCACGGACGGTGAACGAGCCGGGAAAATGCATGGCTCCGGACGGCGGATCGATGCTCCCTTCCGGCACGAATGGCACAATCGGAGCACACAGCGCGTTGCCGAGTTCGCGCGCGATTGAGGGACACAGGGCGCGCAGGATGACGTTGTGTTTACCGGTCGCGAGATAGGGTCCATTTTCCTCGATGCCGCCGGTCGCAATGATGGCCGTCGTAAATCCTGCTGCAATCCGGTCTCGCACTTCGAGGTATGTCAGCTCCTCGATCCACAGGGAATCGCGCGCTTCCAGAGGATTCGGCGCCGCCAACTTCTGCTGTCTATCGCGCTCGCGGTCCGCAGCCTGCTGCGCCTCGCTTGAACAGCCGATAAGAAGCAACACGGTCAGCAGGAATCGGGCCTTGTCAGTCATCAGATCTGGCTCCTAGATAGTCATGGCACTCTGAATGCATATGTACGCGCCCAGCAGAAGCACCGAAGCGAGGAAAACTTTCTGAAACCGTTCCTCGTCGATTCGATATCTTATAAAGCGGCCGGTATACAGGCCAATGATCGAGGGCACGAGCGCCAGAACGGACACTTTAAGATGCGCTGCCGAGATGAGCTCGTTTTTGCCCAGAGATAGTGCCAGCACGATCGTCGAAAGCGCAAAGAACACGCCCATAGCCTGAACCAGCATGTCTCGCCCGAAACCCATTGCCTGCATATAAAGCACGGACGGCACCATGAACGACCCCGTCATTCCCGTCAAAACGCCATTGACCGCGCCCAATGGAATCGACAGCGGAAGCTCCCACCGCGCCGGCACGTTGATCCTGACTTTAAGCAAGCTGGACAGCGCATAAACAAACAGAACCGCACCGAGAATTGCCGTCGGCCAGCGGATGTCGATTTTGGTCAGGTATGCAGAGGTTAACCAGATCATCGTCATCGCCACGAGAAAATAAAGCCACATGCGCCGGGTAATATCCTTGAAGTACGGACCCGACAGTCCCTGCCAGATGTTCGTAACAATTGTCGGGATCACGATAATCGCCAGCGCATCGAGGAGCCCGATTGTCAGGGTCAGGATGATGAGCGTAATGACCGGAAAGCCGAATCCGACGACGCCTTTGACGAACCCGGCGAGCGTGAAAGCGACTGCGGCTATGGCTAGAATGTCCACAGGGCACATCCTATCCAAGTCTCGCTGGTCACGAAATCACCGCTGCCAATTAAAAACTGAAGGCAATGTCTGATATTCAAATAACGCTTCAACAAAACGTCGCGCGGCTGCGATTGAACCGTCCGGAAGTATTGAATGCCCTGTCGCCAATGCTCCTTAAGGAACTCATTGCAAAGTGCGACGAGCTGGCGAGGAATGAGTCGGCGCGGGTTATCTTGCTCGAAGGTGCCGGCAAGCACTTTTGCGCCGGCGCGGATCTGCCGCAGTTTACGGTCTCGATGCAATCGGATCCGCAAGGCACCGCGGATCTGGGCCGCCGCGCCGCAGAAGCTCTGGCAACATTGCCGCAGATCACGCTCGCAGCGATCAAAGGCCACTGCATCGGCGGCGCGCTCGTCCTCTCCGCCGCCTGCGACCTGCGCATCGCAGCAAGCGATTCGCGTTTCTCCATTCCAGAGCTCGATGCCGGCATTCCGCTCTCATGGGGCGGCATGGCGCAGGTCGTGCGGCTGGTCGGCGAGTCGTTGGCGAACGACCTGGTGCTGACTGGCCGGCCGTTCGATGCCGACGATGCCTTGCGCGCCGGGTTGGTCAGTCGGGTGATCCCGGCCAGTGAATTCGAGCACGAGATTACTTCGCTCGACGAGACTGTCGCCGCCAAGCCGCACATCGTCCTGAAACAGACCAAGCGTAAACTCAAAAGTATCCGCGCCGGCACCTTCGATGCACGCGACGATGCCGCAGACATGATCGCCGCGATGTCCGACCCCGAAGCAAAGGCGATCGGCGAGGCATACATCCGCAGCAAGATCGGCAAGTAGACGCTTATGCGCGAGTTTCCGCCATGCGGACCTTGCCGACGATGACTTCGTTACCCGGCGCCGGCCGGCTTGGCACGTTTTGCGACAGCGCCAGCGAGCAGACGGCGAAAGCCGTCCCGATCAGGAACACGGCGGCGTTCGATTCCACCCAGACGAGGCCAAGGGCCGCCGGCACGATCACGGCAGCGATGTGATTGATCGTAAACGACATGCCGGCGCTGCTCGCGAGATCGGCAGGGTCCGCGATCTTGTGGAAGTAAGTCGACATCGCGATATACAGGGCAAAAAACATGTGATCGATGATGTAAAGGCCTGCCGCTACATACGCGTGTTCGACGAATGCATACGCCGTGAATACGAGTACGAGACCGCTGTACTCGATGGTAAGCGCGTTGCGTTCCCCGATTCTGCCGATGAGCCTGCCGATTTTTTCCGCGAACAGCCAATTGAACGCGTAGTTGACGAGAAACAGCATCGTCACCTGCGCAGCGGAGAAGCCGAACTTCTCGACCATCAGGAATGCAGCAAACACCATGAAGATCTGGCGCCGTGCGCCGGAGAAGAATGTCAGGGCGTAATAGAGCCAGTAGCGCTTGCGCAGCACAATGCGACGATGTTGATCGGCGCTGCCTGCAAAATGCGGGAAACCGATCCACATCGCGACGGCGAGCAAAAAGCAGATGGAACCGGCAATCAGGAAATTCCACGCGTAATCGAGTTCGAAAATTTCGAGCAACGCCCAGAGTGACCCGTAAACGACGAGCGAGGTAATTGCCGCGACCGAGATCAGCTTGCCGAAAATTCGCGGCGCCTCCTCCTTCGACAGCCACTGCATGGCAAGCGACTGCTTGACGGCCTCGAAGTAATGAAAGCCCAGCGACATCAAGACAGTCGTGAAATAGAGGCCATATACAGTGGGAAAAAAGCCGGTTATCGCGACGCCGGCGCCGAGCGTTGCAAGAGACAGGACCGCGAAGGTCTGCTCCTTCAGGACCAGCAATACGAACACGGTCGTGAAAGCGATGAAGCCGGGAATTTCGCGCAGGCTCTGCAAGATGCCGATCTCGACGCCTGTGAAGGCTGCACGTTCGACCGCAAAATTATTGAGTAACGCCGTCCAGGCATTGAAGGCGATCGGCATCGCGACGCTCATCAGCACGAGCAGGACGATCGGATTCTGCCAGCTGGTCTTCTTCATTAAAGGTGTGTCAGCTCGTCGATCGGTTCTTGTTCTTTGCGGCGCGCACTCAGAGGATGCCTCAATCGGTGGCCGGAGTCACTCCTCGGGTCATCGTCGGGTCAGTCAGCCGTATACACTTCCGTGTCGGGGTGAAATGCGTACCAGGCGAACCAGTACGAGATCAGGCTCGCCCATTCCTCGCCGTTCTCGGCGATGACCCGCGCCGTTTCGTTTTTCCGGTCATACAGGATTTCGAAACGACGGCCCTCGAACTCGTCCGTGAAAGACGGCGGGCTCTTATCAAGCTCCCGGAACGGATAGGCTTTGAACCTGCCGTCGACTTCCAGCCCGAGGACGATCGACTTCCTCGGGTACCGATCGTCTTCCGCTGCGACCGGAAAGAACAGACGGCTGTCGCGTCGGTACGCCGGATACGGGTCGACTCTGTAATTGCGCCGGTAACCGGTTCGGTCGGAAAGCACTTCCGTTTCGGGATGGCGCAGCAGCCAGTCGCGCCAGGTCGTGTGGGTCATCGGCATGGCTTCGAGCTTCGTCCCTTTCATTTTCCCCGAGATTGCGGTCTGCATGATCTGCGACCAGAGCGAGCCGGTTTGCCGGTCATAAAGCAGGACGTCGCTGTTGAAGAGGAGCCCGGACACGCCGAACTCGAGGCGATTGCCGCCGACTTTGGCGTCGAAAGCCATGCCGCTCAGACACAAGGGGCAATAGGTAACAACCACTGCCCTTCCGCCGAAGGCATCGTTGACGATCTCGTGATAGTTCAGAACGCGAATCGGGTAAGCGCGCGCAATGCCGTCGATCTGTAGCCCGAGTATCCGGTCCTTCGGCTTCAGGTAATCGGCCTCGGCCGCAGTGAGGAATTCGGGGTAGTCGAGCGAGGGAATGCCGTCCCGCCCGGGTCCGCCGTGCATGATTTCATCGATCGGTACCAGGGCTTCGTCGAGCACGAAGCCGTTTTTCGATTCGGCCGCAAGGTCGCAGGATGCAGTGAGGACGAGCAGAACGCCCAGCGATTGCCAATCGAATGCTTTGCGGGTGATGAATGGCATACTCGTAAGACCGGAGCCCGGGCGGGCGGTTCCGTTTCGTTGACAGCACAAGAACCCGATTCTAGGCTAAGCTCGAACGCCGGAATCCGCTCGACAACAACAAGAAAAGGGGGAACCACAACGATGAGCCAACCATGCAGGTGGACATTCGTATTGCTGCTGGCAATGACCAATACAGCGGCGTTTGCCTACCCGACCGTCTATCCGACCGGCACGACCATTTATTATCCGGATGAGGCGTACTCGAGCTACATCCTTATTTCGGATCACGCCGATCGCGGCAATCACCCGTCGGCGGCAGTGCGTGCCCAGAGCGAGGTTCCGGACGACATACGCCTCATCGACATGAATGGCAATGTCGTACACCTGTGGACCGTCGCAGCCTACTTCAACAAGCGCAGCCGGCTCCTCGAGAACGGCAACCTGCTGTATGCAGGTCCCGACAAGACGATTATCGAGTACGACTGGAACAGCGAGCTCGTCTGGCAGCACCAGGGCATCGGTTCGGTCAATGACCTCCGCATTCTCGAGAACGGCAATCGACTACTGATTGCGCACGAGCCGATTCCTGAGGAAGCGCAGGCGAAAGTCGAAGACGTCGGCGACAAGATCGCGCCGTGGTGGGCGCCGCGAAAGCGCGGCAGCGAGGAACAGCAGCTGGGTGCTGATATCTACGAGGTCAACCTGGATGGCGAGGTCGTCTGGGAATGGCACGCCCACGATCACCTCGACCTGAATTTTTTCTCGCCGGTGACCCCGCCCGGTGACTGGCTGCACGTCAACTCGATTGCGCCGATTCCGGAGAACAAGTGGTTCGACGGCGGCGACGAGCGTTTCAGGCCCGGGAACATCATCGTCAATGCCCGCAACATCAACATGATGTACATCGTCGACAAACAGACGGGCGATGTGGTCTGGGAGGGCACGCACGACTACAAGGGCGGCATGGCGCACTCGCACGAGCCCGAGATGATAGAGAAGGGTATTCCGGGGGCCGGCAATATCATCTTTTTCGACAACTCGCTCTTCCCTCGACACCGGACGCATACCGGGCAGACCTTCGTGATCGAGATGGACCCGGTGACGCAGGAGATCGTCTGGCTATACGAAACCGAGGGCTACGCGAACATCAAGTTCTTTTCGAAGACAATGGGATCGCAAAAACGCCTGCCGAACGGCAACACCTTCATCGCGGAAGACAACACCGGCCGGCTGTTCCAGGTCAGACCCGATGGCAAGATCGTGTGGGAATACGTAAATCGCGGCGGCACGACGCGGCCCTCGGTCGTTCCCTATGACTTTACCCCGCAACTGCGGGCCATCGGGCGGCCGCAGCAAAAGCGTGTCACGCCGCCGAACAATCTCGAGTGGCAATTGTTGCCGGACGTGGACAGAGACCCCTGAAACACGGCTGGCGGCGCAAGCACCGAGCCGAATTGCTTGATCATGCATATCCGGGAGATGGCGTAATGCCAAAGAATTACGACGCGATCATCATTGGCACAGGGCAGTCCGGCCCCGCGCTTGCAGCCCGGCTCAACAAGGAAGGACTGCGGACCGCGGTGATCGAGCGCAAACTCGTTGGCGGCACCTGCGTCAATACCGGCTGCATTCCGACCAAGACGCTCGTCGGCAGCGCCCGGGTCGCGTATCTCGCACGACAGGCCGGCGAATTCGGCGTCGCTATCGACGGCGACGTCAAGGTCGACATGCGACGCGTCAAGGCGCGCAAGGACGCCGTTTCGGGCGCGTCGCAGCAAGGCGTCACCAAATGGCTCGAAGGTATGGAGCTGGTCGACCTGATTCGTGGCCATGCCCGTTTCGTCGGCCCGCGGTCGGTCGAGGTCGACGGCAAGGTGCTCGAAGCGAAACGGATATTCATCAACACCGGTGCCCGCGCCCGGGTACCGGACTGGCCCGGGTTGGATGAGGTTTCCTATCTCACCAACTCGAGCATCATGGAGGTCGACTTCCTGCCCGAGCACCTGATCATCGTCGGCGGCAGTTACATCGGCCTGGAGTTTGCACAGATGTATCGCCGCTTCGGCAGCGAGGTCACGGTCATCGATATGCGGAACAGAATCATCACTCGTGACGACGAGGACATATCAAAGGCCGTTAAGGAAATCCTCGAAGGCGAAGGCGTGAAGTTCAGGCTCAATGCGGATTGCACTGGCGTGCGCCCTGTCGGCGAAGGCGTCGCCGTCCGCGTCGACTGCGATGACGGCCCGCAGGAAGAGACCGGGTCGCACCTGCTGATCGCCGTCGGCCGCATCCCGAACACCGACGATCTCGGACTCGACGCTGCCGGCATCGAGGTGGATCAAAACACATATATAAGAGTCGACGATACCTTGCGCACCAGCGTCGCGGGCGTGTGGGCGATCGGTGACGTCAATGGACGCGGTGCGTTCACGCATACCTCGTACAACGACTACGAGATCGTCGCCGCGAATCTCTTCGATGCCGATGCCCGCAAGGTATCGGACCGGATCCTCTGCTACGGACTCTACATCGATCCACCACTTGGAAGGATCGGCATGACCGAGGACGAGGTGCGGCGCTCCGGACGACGCGCCCTGGTGGGCAGGCGGATGATGACCCAGGTCGGACGCGCACGCGAGTTCGGTGAAACGCGCGGCTTCATGAAGATCATCGTCGATGCGGAGAGTGACGAGATCCTCGGAGCTGCGATTCTGGGTTTGCACGGTGACGAGGCAGTGCACTGCCTGCTTGACACGATGTACGCGCGCAAGCCTTACACCGTTATCTCACGCGCTGTTCACATTCATCCGACCGTGGCCGAGTTGATTCCAACCGTACTGCAGGGCTTAAAACCTCTGGATTGAGTGCTCAGGTACCATTGGCCTTGAACTGGCTCAGGCTATCGCGGATCTCTTGCGGGATCGATTGTGATGCCAGGTTGCCGTCCTCGAGAATCTTTGCAAATACGCGCGTTGCCTTGCCCTCCGTGACTTGCTGTCCGGTTCGCAGGTTGACCGCGTTGCAGTGCCAGTGAATCGTCTTGTCGCGAACCTCGAGCAAAGTCAGCGTGCATTCCACCTGGTCGCCGTACGCGGCGGGGCCGACGAAGCGAAATTCGATCTCGCCCATGACGAACGCGCTGCGATCCCGATTGATCATGCGATTGATCGGGTGCCCGATGCGGCGGAATAGTTCGTGCTCGATTTCATTGAACCAGGCTACTTCCCTCGCGTAGTAGACCAGTCCGAACGGATCCGATTCACCCCAGTTGACGGTCAATACCTGTGTGTACGCTGACATCTACGGTACCTCGGACAAACCAGGGCGGATGGTACCAGCGATATCGCCGCTTAACTATTCGGTGCCGGTGGTAACGAACTGACTTCTCGCCTCGATGATGCCAGGCACCGAATCGTCAGGGACTCACGGGCAACTGGGACTCGGCGAGCGCGACCCAATAGGCGGCGCCGATCGCCAGTATGTCGTCATTGAGGTCGTAATTCGGATTGTGCAACGTAGCGCCGCAATGGCCGTCGAGGCCATTGCCGATCAGTATGTAGCAGCCCGGTTTTACCGCGAGCATGCGGGCGAAATCCTCCGAGGCGCTGCACGGCGGACAGTCGGGATCGACAGCAAGGTTGCCGGCCACCGCACGGGCCGCGGCGATCGCGGCCTCCGTCTCCCCGGGCGTATTGATGGTTACAACGAAATCATTTCGATACTCGAGTGCGCCTTCGGCGCCGTGCGCCGCAGCAATACCGGATACGATGTCGCGCATGCGCGACTCGATATTGTGCCGGGTCTCCGCCGACATCGCCCGGCAATCGCCTCTGATCGTCACGTTGGACGGTATGACGTTTCTCGCCCCGTCGGTCAGCACTTCCGTCACCGAGACGACGCCCCAATCTTTTGGTGCCACCGCGCGGGAGACAATCGATTGCAGCGCGAGTATCACTTCCGCAGCGACGATGACCGGGTCGACGGCGCGTTCGGGCATCGAGGCATGTCCGCCCCGCCCTCTTATCGTTATCTCGAATATGTCTTCCGAGGTCATGATCGCGCCCTTCCTGACGGCAAAGTGGCCGGCCGGGATACCGGGCATGTTGTGCATGCCGTAGACGGCCTTCATCGGGAAGCGCTCGAAAAGCCCGTCGTCGATCATCGCGAGCGCACCGCGCCCATCCTCTTCGCTCGGTTGAAAGATGAAGTAGACGGTGCCGTCAATCTCGCCCGATGCGGCGAGCTGCTTCGCCGCGGACAGGAGCATCGCGGTGTGCCCGTCGTGGCCGCAGCCATGGAACACGCCATCGTGGCGGGATCGATGTTCGAACGTGTTGGCTTCCTGGATCGGCAATGCATCGATGTCTGCCCTGAGCCCGATCGCGTCGCCACTGGAACCGCGCCTCAGCGCTCCGACGACGCCGGTTTTGCCAACCCCCGTGTGCACCTCGATATCGAATCCCCGAAGCAGTTCCGCGACGACTTCGGCGGTGCGGTTCTCGCGGAAACCGAGTTCGGGATGCCGGTGAAAATCGTGGCGCCAGGCCATGGCTTCCTCATGCAGGCTCTCGGGGTCGCCTTCGGTAAGTGTCGAGCGAATTAACTCGTTTTTCATTCCTGTTCACGCGTTCGACAGCACTTGAAAACCTGTCTACGCATTCGACAAAACATTTTTTCCGAATGCAAGCGATTGTCCTTATTATGTCAAGTTTTAATTCTTTGATTTATATTGTGTTTTTTTTGATTTCGTGTTCGCTTCGCGAAAATGAACGGGCGTCGTTGCAGTTCGAATTTGTCTGTGTTTCGCTCCGGGAACCATTGACAAGGGCACTCCTTCCGCGAGGAAGGGTCGCAAAGCCACCGGTCTATTTATGCATCAGACAGCGGGGTTACCGTGATGAACTTTCTGCTCAATATTACACCCTGGCCTGTGGTATCGGCACTGTTGTGGATAGTGCTGATCGTCGCCGCACTTTTTTTTGCGCGGCCGACAGCCCACAGGCTTATCTACGCTGCAGGTAACTCACTGCACAAGATGTTTCGTACCGCTTCCGTGTCGGTCTCTGCTGCGGAAAAAAAACTCGCAGCAAGAAACCGCGAGGTACTGTTGGCGCACGGCCGGGAAGCGAAAGAGCGCATCGTCGAACGCGAGTTCGATCGAATTAACGAGACTGTACGCAAGGATCTTGCCAATTACGCAGCCTTGCATCGCAGCCTGAGCGAGTCGATCGATCGTATCGAACAGGATCACAAGGAAGCCGTCGACGTACCGCCGGACCCGCCAGGATGGGTGAAGGCCGTCGAGGCTGTCGCCAAGATCGATTCCCGAGAAGGTCGCGTCGGTATCGGTGACGTGCTTTCCGACATTCACAAGTCCCTCGTCAAGGCGCATAAGGAAGCCATGATTGCCTATCGCGAGGCGAGCGCCAAACGCCACGAGCTCCTGAGGAAGATGCGGCCGGAATGGCGCGAGATCCAGCAGACCCTGACAAAAGTGGGGAAAAACGTCGATAGCCTGCTGGGGCGCTCCGTAACGATCGACCGTCACATGCAGGAGTACGAGGACATCGTAAAAGCCGAGGACCATGCAGTATCCGTCCTTTCCTCGTCATCGCTGGTTTATTTCTTCGTGTCGGCGCTGGTCCTGGTCATCGCGATCGGCGGTGCCACGATCAATTTCTCGCTGATCGCGCGGCCGATGGCCGAGATGGTCGGCGGCACCACGCTGATCGGCGGTTTCAAGACCGCTGACATCGCCGCGCTCGTCATCATCATGGTCGAGATTTCCATGGGTCTTTTCCTCATGGAATCGTTGCGTATAACCCGACTTTTCCCGGTTATCGGCGCCCTTCCGGACAAGACGCGCGTGCGCATGATCTGGATCACGTTCACGATGCTGTTCCTGCTCGCGAGCGTCGAGGCCGGGCTCGCCTACATGCGTGAGGTGTTGCTGCACGATGAGCTTGCGACGAGCGCACTGCTTCGCGGTGATGGCGCGGCCGCCATGTCGGGCGAGTACATGTGGATCACGACTGCCGCGCAGATGGGCATGGGTTTCATTCTGCCGTTCGCGCTTACCTTCGTGGCGATCCCGCTTGAGACATTCGTGCACTCGCTGCGCACCGTCATCGGCCTGACCGGAATCGGCCTGCTGCGTTTCGTGGCGTTGGCATTGAGGCTGCTGGGCAGCGCGTTCCGTTATCTCGGCACGCTGATTACGCAGTTGTACGACCTGCCGTTGTTCATTCCGCTGTGGTGGACGGCCAGGGGACCCGCGACGGCGAAGTCGGGCGCGGTTATTCGGAGTTAAGACCATGAAAACTCTACGACTCATGGCATGTTGCCTGTTGCTCGCCGGTTGCGCCCAGTCGCAATCGGACAATGCCGGGGTTTACATGCTGATCGATACGTCCGGTACTTACCGGGAGGAAATTCAAAAGGCGCAGCAGATTATTCGCTACACGCTGTCGAGGCTGGATGCGACCGACTCTTTTGCCGTCGCGCGCATCGACACGGGAAGTTTCAGCGAAAAAGACATCGTGGCGAAGATAACTTTCGACGATCGTCCGAGCATGATCAATCGGCAAAAAAGATTGTTTGCCGAGCAAGTGCAGACTTTCGTCGACACCGCGAGATCATCCCCGTACACCGACATTACCGGCGGCCTTCTGCAGGCCGTCGAGTTCCTGAATGAGAAGGGACCGGCGAGGAAAAAGGTCCTGATCTTCTCGGATCTCAAGGAGGAACTCGAAGCAGGTTACGTGCGCGATATCGAATTCGAACTGGATGGATTCGACGTAATCGCGCTCAACGTCACCAAGCTGCGATCCGATAACGTCGACCCGCGCGAGTATCTGACCAGGCTCGACGAATGGCAGAGCAGGGTGGAGAAATCGGGCGGTAACTGGCGTGTCATCAACGATCTCGACGGGCTGGAGGGCCTGCTCTAGACACCGGCCGGCAGCCATAAAAGGTGCCAGCCGGGACCTGGCGCCCACGCCGGGCCCCGTTCCGTGCAAATGCGCACTAAGTGCCGGTCATACGTCCGAAAACTTGATACTCATCACGTTCCCGGCGTCCGCATTTGCATGCCCGAACGCGCCTGCCCGACACTAAGGCGCGATCATATTGAGGGCTTCTTTGGCCATGATCGAGCTGGATCCAATAACTATACTGTATCTCGTCGGTGCCGCCGCCCTCGGTGGCTTCATCGGCTGGTTCACGCGCGGGCGGCAGAGCGCACAGGACCTGACCAGGCTGGGTGACGACTGGAAGAGCCGTTACGACCAGGCCATGGCCGAGAATGAACAACTGCGCTCCGAAATCGGGAAACTCAAGCACTCCGTCGATGCCGCGAAGAAGATCGTCGAAAAGCACATTATCGGCTCCAATCAGTTGAAGACCGAAATCGCCTCGCTGCGCGAGAAACAGAATGCGCTGCAGAAAAACCTGTTCGTCGTCGGCGCCGAGCGTGACGAACTCAAAACAAAGCTGTCGAGCCACAACAACGTAATGCACAGCTCCAAGGAAAGAGTGACTCAACTCCAGGCTGAACTCGAAAAGAACCAAGGGATCTACAAGGCGAGGCTCGAGGCGACTGCGGAAGAAAGAAAGATCCTGCAGCGCAAGATCGATGATGCGAAAGCCGAGCAGAAATCACTGAACAACCTGCTCACATCAGCAAGATCCGAATACCAGTCTGCGACCAATATGCTGGCCGCTGCCGAAACCAGGCTCGAAAATCTCGATGCGATGGAAAAGAAAGTCATTTCACTCGAAGCCGACAATGCACAGCTAAAGCACGATATCGCGCTTGCCAATCAAGGTGCAGAGACCTTGCGACGCGAGCTCAGCGAGTTCAATGCCTTAAAAGAGCAAAACAGGGAACTCGTGCAATGCCTCAAGTCGATGGAGGCCAGGTGTAAGCAGTACGAGCACGATGCGCGGCGTTATCGCAGCCAGGCCGAACAGTCGGAAAAGGAATCCGACACATTGCGGTTCAAGATCGGCGATATCGAGAAGAATTTCAACGAGATGCGAGATGCAAAGCAATCCGAGAACAAAGCCGGCAATGGCAGGGCCGATGAGAACGCGGAAGTACCTGCCGCAGGCGGCGCAAGTTCTGCCGCACAATTCGGTATGCCCAGGCCGAAGGGAGCGATCGACGACCTGACCGAGATCATCGGTATCGGCAAGGTATTCGAAGCCACTTTGCACGACCTCGGCATCTGGTATTTCAGGCAGATTGCTGCGTTCGGCCCCTCGGATATCGCCAGGATCAACGCGGAATTGAAGGAATTCAAAGGCCGCATCGAGCATGACGACTGGATCGGCCAGGCAAAAGAACTGCATTACAAGAAGTACGGGGAAAAAGAATAATTCCGGAGAAAACCGGGCCCTCTCGCTGCACTCACCAACCTCGGTCAGCTTTTCCAAACGTCGCTTCGGCCGGCATCGTGAATATCGCGTATTGCGTTGTTGCCCCGGGCCAGCATGTGCCCTGCGTTGCCATGTCATCAGGCGTTGGCCATTCATTAGTCTTCGGGATGTTTTTTGTGTGCCGGTCAGGGTCTTGTGAAGTCGCGGTCAAATGCTTTACCTGCTCGCAGCCGGTTTGACAGCGTGTCTGCAAAGCCGCAAAGTGACCCGGTCGGCTGTGATGGGGGAGCGCGTCGTTGGTCCATCGATTGGTCATTTCCCTGGTGCGTATCGTCGCGAATACATTCTTCCGGCGCATCGACGTCGTCGGATTCGACCAGATTCCGGCAGCCGGCCCGGTCATATTCGCCGGTAATCATCCGAATGCCCTGATGGACGGTTGGCTGCTGATCGCCAGGTGCGGCCGCTGGCCTTTGCATTTTCTCGGCGATGCCAAACTCTGGAAATACCGACTGTTGCGTCCGGTCCTCGATGCGACCGGGGCGATACCGGTTCATCGTCGTGAAGAACATGGTGACGAAGTCGATAACTCGGAGGCCTTTGCAAGCGTTTATGAAATCATCGAATCAGGCGGATGCGTCGGTATCTTTCCCGAGGGTGTCAGCCACGTCGAATCGCAGCTGGTCAGATTGAAGACCGGTACCGCACGCATTGCGTTGTCCGTTGCGGCGCGAGGCAAGGCGCAGGTGGCAATCGTTCCTTGCGGACTTAATTACATTCACCGGCACCGGTTTCGCAGCCAGGTTCTGATCGAGTTCGGGCAGCCGATCGTCATCGATGAAAAGTGGCAACGGGATTACGCAAAGGACCAACAGGAGGCTGTCCGACAACTTACTGACTACCTCGCTGAGACCTTGAAAGCCGTGACGTTAAACGCTCCGGATTGGCGCACGCTGCGCTTCATTCAGACCGCGAGGCGCCTGTACAAACCGTCTTCCGTCGAGTTGACGCCAGGACAGTATGTCGAGTTGAGCCGGAGATTTGTCAATCGCTACCTGGCATCGCTCGACGACCCGGAAATGCGAATACTCCGCGAGGAACTGGAGAACTACCAGGCACACCTCGATATGCTCGGACTGAAGGACTATCAATTACGCGTCAGCGTGACGCCGGGCTATGCATTTCGCAAGATCGTCCTGCGCAGCATAACGATGCTCGCATTGCTGCCGGCCGCGATCCCCGGTGCGATGGTTCACCTGCCCGTCGGCTGGGTCGCCGCTGCCGTCGGCGAGAGATTCAGTTACGAGAAAGACGACGTTGCCACGCTGAAAGTACTGGCAACCATTCTGTTGTTGCCGTTGATCTACCTGGCGATCGCGATCCTGATCGGCGTCTATTTCGGCATTCTGTGGGCTATCGTGGCGGTGATCGTACTGCCTTTCAGCTTCGTTGCTTCGGTACGCCTGATCGAGGCAGAAGCCGGCCTGCTGATCTCTATCCTGTCCCTACTCAGACTGACCCGGCTCGGCAAGGAAGTCGACGAGCTGCGCGCGACGCGATCGGACCTGGTTAACAGGATCCGTGCGCTGGCAGACCGGCTCGCCGACCCGACGATGCCGAGAATGTTTACGGCCGAGGATTTCGCGAAACCTGTCGATAGGTAGTAGTCCGAATTGCCAGGTGACCCGGTTCGTGTATTAATAAAATCGAGTCGCAATAAATTGTATTAAATCTCGCGTTCCGATTGCGGCTCGCGATTTTTTTTGGCACTGACGGGACGACTGGAGTGGCACATGACGTTAAGAGAGATTGTCCCCTGGAGATGGGGCGGCCTGCGCCGCTGGGAGCCGGACGAGGGACCGTTTGGGGCCTTTCGCAGGCAAATGGAAAACCTGCACAGGGAAATGGAACGGCTGTTTGAGGACATGACCGTCGAACCCGGACGTTCTTCACACATGCCGTTGGCATGGGGGCGTGAGTTCACCATGCCGAACATCGATGAGACAGAGGACGATAAGGCGTTTCACGTCAGCATCGAGCTTCCCGGGATGGATGAAAAAGATGTCGACGTAACGCTGTCTGGCCGGCTGCTTACCATTCGTGGCGAAAAGAAGGAAGACGAGAAAGAAGAAGGCAAAGACTACTACCGACGCGAGCGCAGATTCGGCTCGTTCCGTCGCACGCTCGAGCTTCCCGCAGAAGTCGACGAATCCAAGATCGACGCCTCCTTCAGGAAAGGCGTGCTGCGGATCGAACTTCCGAAGACCAAGGAAGCACAGGCCAAGATCAAACATATCGATGTAAAGGCCGCGTAGCGGCGCTTGCAGCCCTTCCTCATGCGACCGGTTCGTTTCGGGCCGGTCGCAGTTTTCCTGCCAGCACCAGGCGGGCACCGGCCTGCAAGCACCATGACGTATCGCGGATTAATTTAAGTATTGACTTAATTAAGTAAATCCTTATTATAGCCGTATGGACCCCTTTCTTGCCCTTGCCGACCCGACGCGGCGGCGCATTCTCGAGAAGCTGGCCACCGGCGAGCGCTCCTTCGGCGAGCTGGCGGCCGGGTTCGAGATGAGCCGCCCCGCGGTGTCGCAGCATCTGAAGGTCCTGAAGGAGACCGGCCTGGTCACGGTACGCGCCGACGCGCAGCGCCGCATATACCGCCTCGAAGGAGCGGGGCTCGCCGGGGTCGACGCATGGCTCGGCAAAGTGCGGAATTTCTGGGCCGAGCACCTCGACAAACTGGAGCGGGCAATCAAGGCGCCTGCCAACCAAGGAGAACAACAATGAGTGAATACGGTGAGTTGATTGCCGACGATGCCGTGCGCTTCGAGCGCATCCTGCCCGGACCCATCGAGCGCGTCTGGAGCTTCCTGGTCGAACCCGAGAAACGCGCGCGCTGGCTGTGCGGCGGCGAGACCGAGCCCTCGGTCGGCGGCCGGGTCGAGATGCACTTCAACAACGAAAACCTGTCCGGCGAAGGCGATATCGAACCGCCGGAGAAACACAGGGATGTCGCCGGGCCGGTCACGTTCTATGGCAAGGTCATTGCCTACGAGCCGCCACGGCGCTTGAGTCACAGCTGGGATTTCGAGGGCGAGTCGTCCGAGGTCACCTACGAGCTCACGGAACTCGACGGGCAGGTGAAACTCGTGCTGACTCACCGCCGCCTCGA
>JBFHXJ010000021.1:0-46717 GCA_041598995.1 Woeseiaceae bacterium
AAGGGCGGAATGAATCCGGAGATGCGGTCTTCGTCGATGTGCCCGATGCGCACACCGTTCACCCAGCCGACGTGATTGATCGGATTGGACTCGGAGTCGATCGCATACAGCATGTCGTCATCGGTGATGAATATGCCGCTGTTGCGCCCGTACAGGTAACGCGACTCCAGGTAGTTGCCCTCGAGGTCGAAGATCTCCAGACGGTGGTTGCCGCGGTCTGCGACCCACAGCCGGCCTTTCGAGTCGATCTCGAGCGCATGCGGCGTGCGAAACTCGCCGTGACGCACGCCTATCTGTCCCCATTCCTTGAGGCGTGTGCCGTCGGACGCGAATTTGATGATCCGTCCGGTGGCGCCCGCTGCCCGTCCTTCTTCCATCGCCTCGTAGGTAATCATGCCCTGGCCGCTGTGGCCGTCGGCGACGAAGATGCTGCCGTCCGGCGCGGTCACGACGTCATTCGGCTGATTGAACTGGTTGGGCCCGCTGCCCGATTCGCCGGGCGTGCCGAGGCTCATGAGCAGTTCGCCATCGGGGCTGAACTTGTGCACCTGGTGGCCCTTGGTACGCTCCGCATTGCCGACGAAGTCCGTTACCCAGACGTTGCCGTCGGCGTCCACGTGGATGCCGTGCGGCGTCACCATGATGCCGCCGCCGAAGTTCGCCAGCACCGCGCCCGTGTGACGGTCGAACTTGAAGATCGGGTCGACCGGGTTGTTGTCGCAGTTGATCGGCACGCCGCCACCGAAGGCGCTCGCGCCGCAGCGTTCGTAGGCCCAGATGTGCCCGTCAGTGGGGTCGATGTCGATACCGGCCGTCGAGCCCCATTCCCTGCCGTCCGGGAGCTCACCCCAGTTCGTGGTGACGTTCGGCGCCGGGTTCGGCAGGCCAACGCCCGTGATCGGGTTACCCGTGACGGTCGCATCCGTCGATTCGGATGGCGGAGCCTGACAGGCCGACAACAGGACGGGTAAAGAGGCGAACAACACGGAATTCAGGAATCGTCTCGAGAACATTGCACTCCCTTTGATGTTGTTGAAATATCGAAGCACGAAAGGGAATTCTAGCGCGTTTGCTGTTCTTTTTAATCCGCCCCGCAAAGGCGCAGCCACTGTCCTTCATGGCAATAGAGGTTCGATGAGCCTTTTTCCACGAAGATATGCTCGAGACCGTCGTGAATCATCACGGGCAGGTCCTCTGACAGGCAGTCGTCGGGATGACTGTCGTAGTAGATGCGGATGTGCTCCGGGGCTGCGATCGCGATGCCCCAGAAGTATTCCCATTCATCCGCTTCATACAGGAGCGCCCCGTCTGGCGAGGTCTCGTCGAGCGGCGGGCAGTGCGCGTCGCCACCCCAGAAAATCCGGATCTCCGAGACGCCATCGATGGAACAGATGACGGCGACATCCAGTTGCCCCGCGGCGGCCAGTTGTCCAGTGGCGACATTCGATTCGCCGCCGGACGATCTCGGCACGAGACAGCCGCTGGCGGCGAGCTCGCGCGCAATATCGGGCGACAGATCGTCTACTGCCAAAGGTGATTGGTAGATGTGCGGAAGGTCTCCGGGTGGGGGGACCCGGGGCGGCGTTCCCGGCAGCCGCATCAGTGCGCGTCGCTCGGCGGCCCTGGCCTGCTCATCGGCGAGAAATGCCTCGTACATGTCGGGCGGCAGCGCCTCGATGCAATCGATACGTCCGCCGCCGGCCGTCATGCAGGCATCGATCAGTGGTATCCACGGCGGTGTGCCCGGCGCGTAACCGGGTATGTCCGGGTAGTCCTGGTCCAGCGCAATCGAAATGCTGCTCGAGGCGACGATGACAACGCCAGTCACCAATCCGGAATGCCATCGCCGATTCCGTATCATGCGAACTTAGAGTACCGATTCGACGGCTGGTTCAGCTTGCGCCGGGAAGGCAAGTCGACAATCCGACTGAGGGTCATTCGCGATCAGGCTATGCTGTTCCTCCCCGGGCGGTTTTTGCCGGGTTTGATGCACGACATAGCGAACAGGTATCAATCGCGGCGCCCGCCTGCGCCAACCCATACCGGCTACTGACACAAGCGACAGGGGATTCAGACCCTTGCCAGGCAGACTCCGGGGGTCTGCGATCGCGCTTATTACTCAAGGCTATATGGAGCGATCATGGCAACCGCAAGTTGGCGACACCGCCGAGTCAGTCGGGCAAGCCGCGACGGCTTTAGAAATTCTCAGCCCGTTTCTTCGATTTGATCGTCGACGAATTGCTGAAAATCAACCGGAAATCTGCTTTGCATGCGGCTCCGCCAAATGGCCCGGGACAGTGACGAGTTCAGGACCGTCTGTAACCGGCCGACATACGAGTCGAACACACTTTTCTCGATCATGCCGTTCTGAAACTGGTAAAACACCTGCCAGTGATGTGTCAGCATGGCCCACAGGTACATCAGGTATTGAGCGAACTCTTCCTCGCTCAGGCGTTGGCCCGTTTCGAGCTTGGCGAGAATTGCCGGAACGTGGCCTGCCGACGCCGTCTGATTGACCAACACGGACGTGCCCATGATTTGCTGGATGCTCGATAGCCGCAGCGAGCGGGTGTTTTGTCGGATCTGTGTCGCCAGATAGACGAGCGTTACGACGACGCCGACGCCACCGACAAAATCACCGATGTTTCCAAGATTCTCAAGCATTTTTGCTTACGACTGGCCAAGATTGTAAAGGAGCGGCAATACGACAGAGAAGCCGATCCACATGACGATGGTCAGCGGTATACCGACCCGCAGGAAATCCGCGAATTTGTAGCCGCCGGCGCTCAGGATCAGGAGGTTCGTCTGGTAGCCGAAAGGCGTCGCAAAGCTCATGTTGGCGCCGAACAGCACGGCCAGCACGAAAGGCATCGGATCGACGCCGAGTTGCTGCGCGATGGCCACACCAATCGGCGTGCCGATGACCGCGGCCGCATTGTTGGACACGACGTTGGTCAGTATCGTCATGATCAGGATGAAGGCGCTCAGGATGACCGGCGCCGGCAGGTTGGAGGAGAGGCTGACGAAACCGCTGGCGAGGTACGCGGCCATGCCGGTGCCCATGATGGCGCGGCCAAGCGCAAGGCTCGTCACGATAATCATGATCACCTGGGTCGACAATGAGTCCGCAGCGTCGCGCCAGGTCAGGCAACCCATCGCCAGCAACAGGCCCACCCCGATCAGGGCGCTCACCGAGATCGGCAACAGACCGGTGGCAGCCGCGATGACCACGAACCCCATGACGATGAGGGCACGGTTCGCATTGTGCGTGTGCGGCAGGTCGGTGGTGCCGTCGAGGACCAGCATGTTGCCGCTCGATTTCAGCGTATCGATCGCCTCGCGGGTTCCCTGAACGAGCAGCACGTCACCGGCCCGCAGACGGATGGTGTTCAGGTCGCCGGTCACTTGCGCGCTCGGTGCGCGTGCGCGGTGGATCGCCAGTGGCAGCAAACCGTAGGTTGAGCTGAACCGCGCCGCGGCCAGACTGCGGAAATGCAGCGGTGAGCCACGCGTAATGACGACTTCCGCCAACTGCTGGCCCTCGGCCTTCAACGGCGTCTCCTCGTCGACCGGGTGCTCGCTATCGGAGATGTTGTAGAGGGTGGCGCCCAGGAGTTGTTCGAAATGTTTCAGGTTTTCCGGCGTGTCCTTGACGAAGATTCGGTCCCCGGGCTGAAACGTGACCGATGGCAGCTTGGCGAGAAACAGCGACTCGCTGCGCTGAATTCTGTCGACCCGCATCTGGCCGTTGGTCTTCGCGAGCACCTCCGACAGCGTCTTGCCGTCCGCGTAACTGCCTTCGGTCACGAACAGGTGTCCGCTGAATACGCGCGGCGTGGTGTCTGCCAGGGGTGGTATGCGGTCGGGGAGCAGCCGCGGGGCAATAAGCCAGAGAAAGGCGATCCCGGCACCGCCGACGATCGCGGCCGGCAATGCAAAGTCGAACATGTTGATCGGGGCGAGCTCGAGGTCGCTCGCGATGCCGACGACGAGCAGGTTCGTCGAGGTACCGATCGTCGTAGACATGCCGCCGACGATAGTCGCAAGACCCATCGGCATGAGGACCCCGGAAACCGGCAGCTTGGCGCGCAGCGATACTCCGACCAGGATCGGTAACAGCAGCACGACGATGGGTGTGTTATTGAGGAATGCACTCAGGACAGCAGCCGCGACGAGTGTCACGAGTAATGCCAGTACCGGGCGCGTCGACCAGGCGCCACTGATGATCGTCGCCAGGGGTTGCAACGCGCCGGTGACTTCGATGCCCTTGCCGACCACCATCAATGCGCAGATCGTGATCAGCGCCTCGTTGCCGAACCCTGCGAAGAAGGCGACCGGCCCGAGCGACACCCCGTTTCTTTCATAAGGAAAGATCTGGAAACCTGCGACGAGTACGATCAGGACGATCAGACTGGAGGTTTCGAGCGGCAGCGTGTCACGCGTAAAAAGGTAAAGCGCTATCGCGGTGAGCAATAGCACTGATACGCCGTGTGCATCTGGTGTGATCGGTTGCAATGTGTCCTCGGAAAGGTAACCCATGCCCGGTGGCATCCATGCCGGGCCCGTGTGAATTGGAATTCTCCCCCAATCAAGATGTTGCGCGACCGGGTGAAACCGTATCTCAGTTCCTACCCTGGCTGCAACGGAAGTTCGCCGCCTGGCCCCGGCTGGGTTACCGGCGGACCGGCCAAAGGGCCTGATTTGGGTCGCTGCGGCGGCTGGCAACCGTTCTGCGTCGACGATCCGAATACCATCTCCGGCCACGCGGCCATGCGTTACACTTATGTCATTGACCGGAGCGCCGTGGCGGTCCGCTTTCGGTGACTAGGGGAGCTGGGATTGGGGCACACGATCATGCGCAAATCTGCAGCCGCTGCCGTCCTGAGCGCGACGTTGTGCGTTAGCGCTTGCGAGAAACCTCCGGTCGTCGCCGACGCCCCGATCCTGCATGTCGGCTATTGGCAGGCAAGCATCACCCTGCCCGGTGGCGATATCGAAACGGGCATCGAGATCAGCAAGGCCGGACAGAACTACCAGGCGACTTTGATCAACGGGCAGGAACGTGTGCGCATTGGCCACGTGATTTTCTCCGACGGACAGATACTTCTCAGGTTTCCGGCATTCAACAACGAGATACGGGCCACGCTGGTCGATGGCCGGTTGCTCGGAGAACTGACCTTAGTCAAGCGGTATGGCGAAAGCGAAGTCATGCCGTTCACGGCGGTGCCTGGCAACAAACCCGATTCGCATGGCAATGAACCCGCCAAATACGACTTGTCCGGTCGCTGGAACGTGCGCTTCCACGAACACGATGGAAGCGACACGCCATCGATCGGTGAGTTTGCACAACGTGGTTCGCGGCTTTTTGGAACCTTCTTGAACCCGAACGGCGACTATCGTTACCTTGCGGGACACGTGCGCGGATCGAGTTTCGATCTCTCTACATTTGACGGCGCACACGCGTTCTATTTCGCTGGCAAAATAGACGACGACGGCACCATCAAAAAGGCGAGCTTCTGGTCCGGGACCTCGTGGCACCAGTACTGGTCCGCATTTCCCGATAAGAACGTCAAGTTGCCGGATTCGTTCCAGCGTACGTTTCTGAAGCCCGGCTACGACACTTTCGATTTCGCATTCCCGGATCAAGATGGAAACATCGTCTCGCTGGCAAACGATAAGTACGAGGACAAGGTCGTCGTCGTAACGATTGCAGGCACCTGGTGTCCGAACTGTAACGATGAAGCCAGGATGATGGCACAGTTATACAAGGAATTTCGTGGCCGCGGTATGGAGGTGGTCGCTTTGATGTTCGAGCACTTCGAGGATCATGACGTGGCCGCGGAGCAAGTACGACAGTTTCGGGAGAAGTTCGCCATCGAATACGACACGCTGATCGCGGGAATCTCGGACAAGGCCGAAGCATCCAAGGCACTCCCCGCCTTGAGCGCCGTGCTTGCTTTTCCCACCACCATTTTTATCGATCGCGGCGGCCGCGTCCGAAGAATCCATACGGGTTTCACGGGACCGGGCACCGGTGAACATTATCAGGCACTGCAACAAGACTTTCGGCAGATCATCACCGAGCTGCTTGCAGAACCGGCTGACCTGATCGAGACACTGACTTCGGACGGCACACCACAAGAATAAGAAGCCGGTAACGCAAAATGGACCGGAGGACTGAATGCCATCATTCGATGTTGTGAGCGATTTCGATGCTCACGAGGCTTCTAACGCCGTCGACCAGGCGAATCGCGAAGTCATGAACCGTTTCGATTTCAAGGGCACGGGCTCGAAATTCGAGCTGGACGGCCAGACCATAACGCTGACCAGCCAGTCCGATTTTCAGTTGAAGCAAATGCTCGACATCCTGCGCCTCAAGTTGTCGAAGCGCGGCATCGACATAGCCTGCATGCAGGAGGAAGATCCCGAGATAACGGGAAATACTGCGCGACAGAAAGTAATCCTGCGCCGTGGTATCGAGGCACTCCTGGCCAGGGAACTTGTCAAAAAAATCAAGGGCAGCAAGCTCAAGGTGCAGGCAGCGATTCAGGGCGACAAACTGAGGGTAAGCGGCAAGAAGCGTGACGATTTACAGTCCGTTATCGCGCTCCTGAAAAACGAAGACGTCGGACTGCCGTTACAGTATGAGAATTTCCGGGACTGAAGGAATCGCGGCTGAAGCCGCTCCCACGATGCAAAAGGCTTTACGCAGGCAGGACATCACCTTCGAGAACAAGGATCAGCCGTTGCGTGACGACGTACGCACGCTCGGCGCGCTCGTTGGTGAATTGCTCAAGGAACAGGGCGGTGAGGAACTGTTCGACGTTGTCGAAAACGCGCGTCTGAGGTCGATTCGCCGCCGCGAGGGTAATGAAGTTCCTGGCGAAGAACTCGAGCCCCTGGTCACGAACCTCGAACTACCGCTCGCGATGCAGGTGATCCGTGCGTTCGCGACCTATTTCCAGATGGTCAATACCGCCGAAAAGGTGCACCGCATCCGCCGCCGCCGGGAATACCTGTCGGAAATCGGCCAGTACCAGCCGGGAGGTCTGGAGGAAACGATGGTCAGGCTCAAAGCGGCCGGCCTCGACGTTTCGGCGCTCCAGGCACTGCTCGATATGCTGCGCATAGAACCGGTGTTCACGGCCCACCCGACCGAGCCGACGCGGCGCACCATTCTTCGCAAGGAACAACATATCGTCAGCCGCCTCATCGACATGCTCAATCCGACCATGACGGCGCAGGAGACACGCACCTGCATCGAGAATATCAAGCTCGACATGACCACAGGCTGGCAGACCAATGAGAACCCGTCGGAGCAGATGACCGTTGCGGATGAACTCGAGCACGTGCTGTTCTTCATGACGGACGTGCTGTACCGGGCAATGCCGCCATTTTACGAGGACATCGAAAATGCGGCGATTCGCGTCTACGGCGAGGAAGCCTGCCGGCTCAAGGTGCCGAACATCGTCAGGTTCGCCTCGTGGGTCGGCGGCGACATGGACGGGAATCCGAACGTCAACGCGAAGACGATCCGCTCCACGCTCGCCCGCCAGCGCGCCCTGATACTCGACCTCTATTTCCGGGAATGTGCGAGTCTCTCGACGAAGCTAAGCCAGTCGCGGCAGCGCATCGGCTTTGACAGGAAACTCCTGGATCGGATCGAGCACTACCGAGGCATGTTCTCGAAAGCCTATCACGCCGTACCTGTACGGCACCGGGAAATGCCGTATCGCGTCTTCCTGCGGCTCGTGCAGGAAAGGCTGCAGGCGACTTACGACGATATCGCGTATCCGTATGAAGAGGCGGCCCAATTCCGCGCTGACATTCAGCTGATCGCTAACAGTCTCGCAAACAATAAAGGTGAACATGCAGGTCTGTTTGCCGTCAATCGCCTGCTGCGCCGGATCGACACCTTCCGCTTCCACTTCATGACACTCGACGTCCGCCAGGACGCACTCTCGCACCGCGAGGTCGTCGGCGAACTGCTCGGTCACGACGACTGGCTGAAGTGGAAGCCCAATGACCGGGCAAAGCGCATCGTCAAGGCGATCGAAATGCGCGACTCGGCACCGGATTCGCAGAGCGTGGCGGCGCGCAAGACACTTGCCGTATTTCAGGCGATTGCGTTCTGCAAGCGCAAGTACGGTGAAGACGCGATCGGGCCATTCATCGTCAGTATGACCGAGGGCACCGACGACATATTATCGGTGCTGTTGCTCGCGAACTGGAGCGAATTGCACAACAGGCATTTCGAGGTCCCGGTCGATATCGCCCCGCTCCTGGAGACGGTCGACGATCTGCAACGAGGCCGGGAGATACTCGGTTCGCTACTCGCGAACCCCCTGTACCGGAAACATCTCGAGCAGCGCAATAACCGGCAGATCGTGATGATCGGCTATTCGGACAGCAACAAGGACTCGGGGCTCGCGTCGGCGCGCTGGGCATTACAGGAGGCCCAGGTCGAGCTGGCCCGCGTCGTCGGCGAGCAGGATATCGAGCTCAACCTGTTCCATGGCCGCGGCGGCACCATCAGTCGCGGCGGGTCCAAGACGCATGCGGCAGTGCTGGGGATGCCCCCTGGAACGGTGAACGGCCGCCTGCGGGTCACCGAGCAGGGCGAGATCATTAACGAGAAATACGGCTTGAGAGGCATCGCCCTGAGAACGCTCGAGCAGGTCACGGGCTCCGTGTCGCTGGCCACCGCGATGCCCGAGCACCGCGGCACGGACATGCCCGAGTGGCACGACATCATGCGAGTCATCGCCGACGCCAGTCGCGACACTTATCGGACACTCGTCTACGAGACGCCCGACTTTTACGACTACTTCAGGCGCTCCACACCGATCGACCTGATCGAGCGCATGCGCATCGGCTCGCGGCCCGCATCGAGGCGGGCGGGCGGCGGCGTCAAGGACCTGCGCGCCATTCCGTGGGTCTTCGCATGGACCCAGACCCGGCTCATGCTGCCTGGCTGGTACGGGCTCGGCACCGGCCTCGCTGCCGCCGTCGAAGAGTTCGATGACGCCGCGTTGCGCAACATGTTTGCCGAATGGTATTTCATGCGCGCACTGACCGCCGACGCCGAGATGGTGCTGGCAAAAGCGGACATCGACATCGCCCGGCATTATTCAAAGCTGGCCGGCGAACTGCACGACAAATTCTTCCCGGTCATCGAAAAGGAATTCGAACTGACCTGCAAGCTCGTCCTCGAGTACTCCGATCACGAGGTGCTGCTCGATCACGACGTCACTTTACAGCGCGCGATCATGCTCAGAAATCCCTACGTCGATCCGATGAGCCTGATGCAGGTCGACATGCTGCGACGCTGGCGTGAAACAAACTATAAAGACAAAGAACTCTTCAATGCGCTGCTTGCAAGCGTCAATGGAATTGCCCAAGGGATGCAGAATACCGGTTGAACATACTGCTAACGACGTGAATCGCTTATGACAACGTCAACTTGATCGACTAATCGGAGAGTTTACGCAATACGCTCCATTGTCCAGTCTCGGTTTCCGATACTGTCTTTCCCTTCACCGAAAAACCGGCCTCGTGAACGCTGTTCGGGTCACCCGTAATCAGGTGATGCCATTGCGGCAGGTCTTTTCCCTCCGCGAGCCGTCGATAGGCACAACTGTCGGGTAGCCAGTGAAAAGCGTCCGAATCATCTGCTGATAGCACCAGGCAGGTGGATACGAGCTTCGCCCGCCGCGTGTAGTCGGTGCAGCGGCAGCTTCTTGTATCGAGCAGCCGACAGGCGATGTCCGTAAAATAAACGTCGCCCGATTCCTCCTCCTCGATCTTTTGCAGACAGCACAGCGCGCAGCCGTCGCAGAGCGTCTCCCACTCGTCTTTGCTCATCTCGGAAAGCGATTTGCGTTTCCAGAATTCATCCGTCATCGTTCGGCCTCACCCGACCAAGGATAACCGATAAAAATGAAAGCAGTTTTCCTGGACTTTGGAACCATGGGCGCTGGCGAGCTGGATCCGTCGCCACTCGCGGAGGTCGTGCCCGATTTCAAGGCCTTCGTCAGCACACCGGCCGGTGATGTTGCCACACGAATCGACGGTGTCGAATTCGTATTCATCAACAAGATTTCCATGACGGCAGAGATAATTGCCGCGGCTCCGAAACTGCGATTTATCGGCCTGACGGCGACCGGTGTCGACAATGTCGATCTCGACGCCGCAAAGAAACACGGCATCGCCGTCTGCAACATCCGCGCTTATTGTACGCAGTCCGTCGTCGAGCACGTGTTCGCCGTGCTCCTGAATCTTGCCCACAACATTCGCCGGTACGATGCGCTCGTACGCTCCGGCGCCTGGCAGCGGGCGGAGAACTTCTGCATGCTGGAATTTCCGATCCGCGAGTTATCCGCAATGACTTTGGGCATTGTCGGCCACGGCGTGCTGGGACGCGGCGTAGCGGAGGTCGCGCGGCAGTTCGGCATGTCGGTCCTGATCGCGCGTCGCCCGGGCGTCGCGGTCACCCCGGACGATGACCGCGTCGACCTCGACGCGATGCTGAAAAGCTGTGATGTCCTGTCGCTGCACTGCCCGCTCACCGACGCCACCCACGGACTGATCGGCGCGGAACAGTTAAAACTTATGAAACCGACTGCGATACTCATCAATACGGCGCGCGGCGCGCTTGTCGATACGGCCGCGCTGCTCGCAGCGCTCCGCGACGGCACGATTGCGGCGGCGGCAATCGATGTGCTGCCGCAGGAGCCGCCGGTCGACGGCAATCCCCTGCTCGATTACCAAGGCGACAATCTCATCATCACGCCGCACATCGCGTGGGGCACGGTTGAGGCGCGGCAAAATGCGATTAACGAGCTTGCAGCGAATGTCCGGGCTTTTCTCGCTGGCGAGAGCAGGAATCGCATCGTTTGAACGTGGGTCGCGGCTGGTCGCTCTCGCACATCCATGTGCGCAGCGACGAAGCCGCGATTCCGCCGTCATGCCGCGCGCAATACGTCCACCGGCGGCGCGTTGATGGCGCCTCTGGCCGCGATGAAGCCACTCGAGCAGACGAGCACGATGCCGCCGATGAGCCCGGCAATCCACAGCGCGAGATTGAAGTTGTAATCCAACTCGAAGAGCTGCGTCGCGACGATCGCGGCGAGGATCGATGCACCTGCCGACGCGAGCACGCCCGCCGCGAAGCCCAGTGCCGCAAACTCAGTCAGCACACCCGACAGCACCGTGCGGCGACGGACGCCAAGCGCCCGCAACATCGCGCTTTCGAAGCGGCGCTCGTCGATGGTCGACTGCACCGCGGCGAACAGGACCGCGATACCGGCGGCAAGCGTGAACACGAATACGGCCTGTACCGCAAGGCTCGCCTTTTCGATGATGCTCGTGATCTGCTCGAGTATGGTATCGATGTCGATGACCGACACCGTCGGGTGCGCGCGCACGAGCTGCAGCAGTACGTCCCTCTGCTTGTCCTCGACCTTGACGCCGGCGACATATGTCGCCGGATAGCCATCGAGCGCACCCGGTGACAGCACCATGAAAAAGTTCGGCTGGAACGAATCCCAGTTCACTTTGCGGAAACTCGATACGGTCGCCGCGATCTCCTGTCCGGCGACCAGATACTGCAAGCGGTCGCCGAGACCGACGCCGAGCTCCTCCGCGGCTTCTTCCTCGAGCGACACGAGCGGCTCGCCGGCGTAAGCCGAGGGCCACCATTCGCCCTTGACGATTTCGTTGGTGGGGCTCAGCGCCTCCGCCCAGGTCAGGTTTTGTTCCCGGTTGGCCATCCACTCGCCGTCCTCGACCGGGTATTTGCGGGTCTTGACGTCCTCGCCGTTGATGGTCTGCATCCTGGCGCGGACCATCGGCACGAAGGTCGGCGGCGTGATACCGCCACCCTCGAAGATCTCTGCAATCGAGTCGCGCTCCTGCGGCTGGATGTTGATGAGAAAACTGTTCGGCGCATTCTCGTCCAGTGTCTGCTGCCATCCATCCAGCAAGTCCGTGCGGACAAAGGTCAGCAGCAACAGCACCGTGAGCCCGAGGCCGAAGGCCACGACCTGTACCGCGCTGTCTCGGCCACGCCGCGAAACGTTTGCAAGCCCGTAGCGCCATGCAATGCCGACACCACCGCGCGAGCGGCCGATCATCGACACGAGCACGCGGCCGGCACCATACAACGCGCCGGACACGATCAGCATGCCGCCCAACACGATCAGCAGCATCAGTGCATCGCCGATTGCCTGGTAAAGCATGGTCGCGACCGCGATGAGCGAGGTACCGGCGACCAAGAGCCGCGACGGTGGTGGCGGCATCTCGTCGTGCCGCAACACGCGTAACGGCGGTGTATTGCGCAACTGTATGAGCGACGGCATGGCGAAGCCAACGAGCAGGATCAGCGCGCTGCCGCACGCCAGGAGCACCGGCGTGAAGCCGACGGGCGGCAGGTCTCCCTGGATGATGTCCGCCAGCATGTTGGTGACGCCTTGCTCGACGACGAAGCCGACGAGGCTGCCGACGATGACGCCGAGGAGGCCTAAGAGTACGAGTTGCACGGAGGCCGCGGTGATGACGAATCGCTGGGTGGCGCCCAGGCTTTTCATCAGTGCCACCGTGTCCATGCGCCGGTGCGCGAAGCGTCGTGCGGACATCGCGATTGCGACCGCGCTCAAAAGCAGGCTGATAACGGCGGTCAGTGACAGGAATCGCTGTGCGCGATCGGCCGCGTTGTTGGCGCGATCGCTGCCTTCCTCACGGCTGCGGCTGCGCACCGAATCCGGTAGGGTCGGCTCGACAGTTTCCCAGAATTCATCGACGGCCTGCTGCTCGCCGGCAACGAGCAGTGCATAACGCACGCGGCTGCCTTCTGTGACGAGGCCGGTCGCCGGCAGGTCCTGGATGTTGACGAGCAACGACGGCGCAAGCGACGCAAACCCGATCGACTGGTCCGGTCGGTAGCGCAACACCGCTGCGATATGCAAGTCCGTCTCGCCGACTGATATGTAATCGCCGACGTCCAACCCGAGCCGTGCCATCAGCGCGCCATCCGCCCACACGCTGCCACGATGCGGGATGCCTTCCGCGACACGCTGTTCGCCGAACAGGGTATCGGAAATTCGCACGTCGCCACGCAACGGGTAGCCGGCGCTGACACCCATGATGGTCGCCAGTGAGCTCAGGTCGCCGGCGAAAACGACACTGGGAAATCGTTGGGTCTCGGCAGACTGCAGGCTGAAATCGGCCGCCATGCGGTGCCATTCGGCCGGGATCGGGTCCGGCGTGCGCAGTCTGAGATCGGCCGCCAGGACTTCGTTCGCCTGGCGCGCCACGGCACGGCCGATGCGATCCGTCAGGAAACCGACTGCGGTCAATGCAGCAACGGCCAGCGCCACCGCGGCCAACAGCACGATCACCTCGCCGGAGCGCAACTCCCTGCCGAAACTTCTTAGTGCATAAATAACCGGTTTCACGCTGCCGCCTTTTCGTCGCTGACCATGTGACCGCCATCGAGCCCGATGATGCGGTCACAGCGTGCGGCCAGCGACTTGTCGTGGGTGACCAGCATCAGGGTCGTCGAGGAATTTCGATTCAATTCGAACATGAGATCCATCACGTGTTCGCCGGTGCGACTGTCGAGATTGCCGGTCGGCTCGTCTGCAAAAAGCACGGCGGGCTCGGTCGCGAACGCGCGCGCGATGGCAACGCGCTGTTTCTCGCCACCGGACAGTTGTGCTGGATAGTGGCTTCGCCGCCCCGCGAGGCCGACCTCGCGCAGGATCTCGGAAGCCAGCTGTCGCGGGTTGTCCTTGCCGGCGAGCTCCAGCGGCAGCATGACGTTTTCGAGCGCGTTCAGTGACGGTACCAGGTGGAAAGACTGGAAGACGAAGCCCACGCTCGCTGCCCGCACCTCGGCGCGCCCGTCTTCGTCGAGACTGGTCATATTAACGCCGTTCAGCCAGATCTCGCCCTCCGTCGGCAGATCGAGCCCGGCGAGCAGCGCAAGCAGCGTGGACTTGCCGGCACCCGATGCGCCCACCACGGCGACAGAATCGCCTTTGTCGATCGTGAAACTGACATTGGAAAGGATGGTCAGACTACCTTCCGGGCTGCTAACCTTTTTGCTCACGTTTCTCGCGGCAAGCACCGCGTCCCTTATCTCCAGATCGTTTGACATGCGAAAACTTCTGATCCTTCTCACATTATTTGCCGCGGCGGCCAACGGGGCCACCGTTCCGCCAACCGTGCTGGTTTTCGGTGACAGTCTGAGCGCCGGCTTCGGCATAGATGTTGACCAGTCGTGGCCGGCATTGTTGCAGGCCCGGCTGGATTCCCAAGGGTACGAACATCGCGTCATCAACGCCAGCATTAGCGGCGAGACCACGGAGGGCGGAGCAACCAGGATCGCCACGGCGCTCGAGAATTTCAGTCCCGACCTCGTCATCCTCGAACTCGGTGGCAACGATGGCCTGCGTGGGTTTCCCCCGGAGCGCATGAAAGCGAATCTCGAAACGATCATCGAGACCACCAAGGCGAGCGGTGCCGCAGTGGTCATGCTCGGCATCCGCATTCCGTCCAATTACGGGCAACGCTACACCAAGGCGTTCGAAAACGTGTACCGTGAACTGGCCGAGCAACTGAATGTTCTGTGGATCGAATTCTTCATGGAGGGTGTCGCGCTTAACGAGGAACTGATGCAGGACGACGGCATACACCCGAATGCAGAAGCGCAACCGATATTGCTCGATAATGCCTGGCCGATCATCCGGCAGGCGCTTGCCGATCACGCAAGGCAACACCTGAGCGAGAATCAGTAACGGCGAGTCGCGGGAGATCTTGGGTTGACAAAGGTGTGGTTAAAATCATACGCAGAGGGCGTACCGGCGGAGATCCCGCCGCCCGAATTCAAATCATTGCGCGCGATGATGGAATATTCATTCACTGAATTCGCCGATCGCCCTGCTTTTACAAATTTCGGTACGACGCTCAGCTATCACGACATCGACCGGCTGTCGACGCAATTCGCCTGTTATCTGCAGAAATCCCTCCGGCTCACGAGAGGTGAGCGCGTCGCGATCATGCTGCCGAACCTGCTGCAGTATCCCGTCGTGCTCGCCGGCATATTTCGCGCCGGGCTCGTTGCCGTGAATGTCAATCCGCTCTATACACCGCGTGAACTCAGGCACCAATTGAGCGACTCGGGTGCGAAGTGCATCGTCATTCTCGAGAACTTTGCCGACACGCTCGAGAAAGTGCTTGCCGATACCAAAGTGCAGCACATCATTACCACGACGATCGGCGATCTTCTCGGCTGGCCGAAGAGCGTCATCACGAACTTGGTCGTCAAATACGTCAGGAAAGCGGTGCCGGCTTTTTCGCTGCCCGGCCGCGTTCGCCTGCCAGCCGCTCTGCAGTCGGGCGCGCAACACGAACTCGATCACGTCGAGCTAGGCTTTGCCGACATCGCGTTCCTGCAATATACGGGCGGCACCACCGGCATTGCCAAAGGCGCGATGCTGAGTCATCGCAACATGGTGTACAACGTGCTGCAGTCGCATGCCTGGCAGGGAGATATTTACGCCGGCGTAGACAAGATCGTCGCGATCACGCCGCTGCCGCTGTATCACGTCTTTTCGCTGCAGAGCAATTTGCTTTCGGTCATGTACGACGGTGGCGAGAATGTCCTCATCACCAACCCCCGCGACCTGCCGGCTTTCGTCAAGGAGCTGAAACGCCACAAGTTTACTTACATCACCGCGGTGAACACGCTGTTTGCCGGCCTCCTGAACACGCCGGGATTCGCCGATCTCGATTTCAGCCACCTGCGCCTGGCGATTGGCGGCGGCACGGCGGTACAGGAGGCGGTCGCGCGGCGCTGGCGGGAGGTGACAGGGGTGCACATCACACAGGGGTACGGGCTGACGGAAACCTCCCCCGTCGTCACCTCCAATCCGCTTTACCAGAAGGAGTTCAACGGCTCGATCGGCCTGCCGCTTCCGTCCACGGATGTGCGCATCGTCGACGACGACGGCAATGAATTGCCGACTGCCGAGATCGGTGAGATTTGCGTTCGCGGTCCGCAGGTCATGGAAGGCTACTGGCAGAAACCCGACGAAACCGCACAGGTCATGCTGCCCGGTGGCTGGCTCCGTACCGGAGACATCGGGCGCATGGACGACCAGGGCTTCATCTATATCGAGGATCGCAAGAAAGACATGATTCTCGTCTCGGCTTTCAACGTGTATCCGAACGAGATCGAGGGCGTCGTCGCAGAAATGGACGGCGTCCTGGAAGCAGCGGCGATCGGTGTACCGGACGAGAAGACGGGCGAAGCGGTCAAGCTGTTCGTCGTCAGGAGTGATCCATCGATAACGGAAAAAGACATCCTCGAGCACTGCCGCCAAAACCTCACGGCCTACAAGGTGCCGAAGCAAATCGAGTTCAGGGACGAGCTGCCGAAAACCAATGTCGGCAAGATCCTGCGCAGGGCGTTGCGCGAGGAGTAAGCGAAAGAGGGATGGCGCCGGGCTGGCTGTCCACTACGATACGATTTCGCTAATATAGCGCGCTGCCGGCAGAATGTCGTGGCGAACCTGCAGGGATTCGGCTCGGCAGGCTTGAACGGGAGCCAACAGATGGGCATTAGATTACTCGATGTAGTACGCGCTACGCGACGCAAGGTGCTCGCTGCGGGCGCGGCTGTCGTCGCCAGCGGACTCGTGCCTTCGATACCGGCAGGCGCAAGACCGGCGGCTGCCGCCAGCAAAACAAAAGTGGACCTCGAAAGGTTCGTCCAGGATTGCATCGATGCAAACAGGGAAGACGAATCACAAGCTGCGGTGCTCGAAGTGCTTGCCAGGGCAGTCCACGATCCGCGCGCCATGCTCGCCGCGATAGGCGAGCCGACGAGAGCGGGCATATCCATCATTCACAACTCAGAGACATTGACTATTTTCAGCGCCGCGTGGACGCCGCAGATGAATCTGATGCCTCACAATCATCTGATGTGGGCGAACATCGGCATCTATACCGGCCGTGAAGACAACATTTTCTGGCGCAAGGCGCCGGGACGGATAGAGGCATTCGACGCAAAGGCCTTGTTCGAGGGAGACGCGGCATCTTTGCCGGTCGATGCCATTCATTCGGTGACGAACCCGCTGCTGAGATTCACGGGCGGGATTCATATCTATGGCGGCGACTTCTTCGACACCACGCGCAGCCAGTGGGATCCCGAGACGCTCGAAGAGGAACCGTCCGACGGCGACGTGATCAGGGGAATCTTCGAACGCGAGAACAAGCGGCTCGGTATCTAGCCGGCTCACCGGTTTCTGCGCCGGACCGGTCCGCGGTTCGGCACACGTCTCAATCGATCCGACCGCGACTGTTTTCGGCCGCCGTTTGTGGTCCACGTCGCCCGTTTGCTGGACCCAAATTTTTGCTTGCCCACCCGGTCCGATCGTTGTCTAATCGCGCGGTCAGGCCGCCGGCCGTTGTCACGAGGGCTCTATGAGTGACCAGGAATACCCTGCTGGAATGCCGGCCGGTCGCCGGTGGCTTGGGCGTATTCGCCCGGCGGGCCATTAAGCCGGGCCGGCGCTTACTCCGTTTCACCGGTCCGGTTCTCGACAGAAAAGCCCTCGAGGCGGCATTGGAAAACGCCGCTGTCGACAGCTTTCTGCAGATTTCGTCGTGCAGCTACATGGGCCCCTCCGGCGGCATCGACGATTACGTCAATCATTCCTGCGAGCCGAACTGCGGTCTGCGTTTTCTGGGATCGCGCATCTTCCTGACCGCGATTCGGCCGTTCAGCGGCGGCGAGCAAGTCACTTTCGACTACGCCAGCACGCAAAACGCCTATCCCTACCGGTTTTTCTGCGGCTGTGGCACAGCGGGCTGCCGCGGCGATATCGGCGACTTCGACGATCTGCCTTACTCGTTGCAACTGAAATACCACGAGCTCGGCGTGCTCGCGCCCTACCTTGCCGTGCGCCTCATCCGGCGCATGGGCCTGCGCCGACCTGCACCGGCCAGGTCGCAGGAAACCGTCGCCACGGGATGACCGGCCCGCGCGATCAATTTGTCTCGCGGCCGGCCGCTCTCGGACGTCCTGTCCTCTGCGACATAAGTACATTCATGTGCAAGAAACCGCTCCGACTGCAGTCGCGCGACCGATTGCGAGCCACGAGCGCACCGTTATTCAAGAAATCATGAAATATTCATGCATCCGTAATGCCGCCGTCATGCTTTTCAAGGGCACCTCCCGCATCCTGAAAGCCGAAAGGCATCGGAAAGTAATTTCGGCTGCAGGAGAAAATTGATGAACAAAAGCAGGAAACTGGTTGCTATCAGCGGTGCGGCGATTGCGGCACTGGGCGTCGCCGGCTGCGGCGGCGCCAGGGTGCTGAAGGAGCCGGAGCCGCTGGTGATCAATCAGCCGCTCGAGATCGCGTCGGATCAGCGCCTGTCGGCGAAGCTCGACTGGGTCATCGTGCGCGGTGGCCCGGGCGCCTGGGCGAAGAACGCGGACTGGGACGAGTATCTCATCCGGGTTCAGAACCTCGGCGACGATCCCATCACCGTGACCAGAGTCATCGTGCTGGACTCGCTCGGTACGCGGATCACGCCCTCTCATGAGCGAAAATCACTTGTCAAGGGCGCGAGAGACACCAAGCGACGCTACAAGGACGAGAAGATAAAGGTCAGGGCAGGCGTTAGCGCCAAGACGCTGTTTGCCGGCGCGGCGCTCGCCGGCGCCGCCACCACAGCCACCGTGATGTCCGCGGCCGGCTACGGCCTCTCCGGCCTCACCATGAGCACCGGTGCGGCCACGGTCGCGACGGGTGGCCTTATCCTGATACCCGTTTTCGCGGTCGGCGGCATCATGCGCGGCGTGAACGACAGCAGGGTCGACAACGCAATCGAATTGCGCCACACGAAACTGCCGGTCAAGCTGCAGCAGGGCGAGGAGACAATTCTCGATGTCTTCTTTCCGCTGGCGCCGTCGCCTCGGCAGGTCGAACTCACCTATGCCGACTCGACGGGGCAATGGACGCTCGTTATCGATACATCGAGCGCTCTCGACGGCTTGCACCTGGTGCAGGCCGCCGAATAAGGAAACATGAAGACGCGCCCGCGAATCGAACGATAGCGGGAGCGTTTCTTTGTACAAGGATGTACTTATGTCGCTGACGACAGGACGTCCGACCGCGGCTGAAGCCGCTCCCACGAATCATTTTCGAAATCTCGTGGGAGCGGCTTTTTGTACAAGGATGTACTTATATCGCGGAGGACAGGACGGCCGAGAGCGATCAGCCGCGATTTTCCTCATGGTAGGCCGGGCTCAGGCGATGCACCGCATGCACGAGCACCGCAAGATTGTCCGGATCGATGTCCGGCGTGATGCCATGGCCCAGATTGAACACGTGTCCCGGACCGCGGCCGTAACTCTCGAGCACATCGGCGACACCCCGCTCGATGACCTCCGCCGACTCGCGCAGTGTCGCCGGATTGAGGTTGCCCTGTAATGCGACCTTGTCGCCGGTCAGGCGCCGGGCGCTCGACATGTCCGTGGTCCAGTCGACGCCGAGCGCGTCACAGCCGGTCTCGGCCATGTCTTTGAGCAATTCACCCGCTCCCTTCGTGAAAAGAATGACAGGAATGGTTTGTCCGTCTTTCTCGCGACGCAGCTCGTCCAGAATCTGCTGCATGCGCATGAGTGAAAAGCGACGGTAGGGTTCGGGTTCGAGGACGCTGCCCCAGGTGTCGAAAATCATGATGGCCTGGGCGCCCGCGTCGATCTGCGCATTGAGATAATCGATCGTCGCCCTGGCGACTTTGTCGAGCAACTCGTCCAGGCGTCCCGGCTCCTGTGCCGCCATGCTTTTTATATGCGGGAATTCGCGGTTCGATTGACCCTCGACCATGTAGGTGGCGACCGTCCATGGACTACCGGCGAAACCGATGAGCGGGACCGCGCCGTCGAGTTCGCGCCGGATCAGCGAGACGGCGTCGAACACGTAGCCGAGTTTCTCGTGGACGTCAGGTACCGCCAGCTTTTTGACGGCCGCCGCGGTGCGCACCGGCCGCTCGAACTTCGGCCCTTCCCCGGTGACGAAATAAAGGCCGAGCCCCATCGCATCCGGGATCGTCAGGATGTCGGAGAACAGGATCGCGGCATCGAGCGGAAAGCGGCGCAAGGGCTGCAGTGTTACCTCGCAGGCCAGCTCGGGGTTCGAGCAGAGGCTCATGAAGTCGCCGGCTTTGGCGCGGACCTCGCGATACTCGGGCAGGTAACGGCCGGCCTGGCGCATGATCCACACGGGCGTGCGCGGCACCGGCTGCCGGAGCAGCGCACGGATCAACAGGTCGTTCCGGAGCGCGGCGGACACGGCTTAAAACGCCTCGACGATCGTCGCCTGGATCGCCTCAGCGGCGGCGCGCGGGCTCGCAGCATCGCGGATCGGACGCCCGACGACGATGTAGTCGGCACCGTTTCGCAACGCCTGCTCCGCGGTGACGACGCGCTTCTGGTCGCCGGCCGGCATGTCGGCGGCGGGGCGAATGCCCGGCGTCACGACCAGCAGCTTTGGGTCGACGTGCCGGCGGAGGTTCGGCACCTCGAGTCCCGAGGCTATGACGCCGTCGCAACCGCTCTCGAAGGCCTGCTTCGCGCGTTTGAGCACCAGCTCCGCGACATCGCAATCGATCCCCATATCACCGAGGTCGCTTCGATCGAGGCTCGTCAATACGGTGATCACGAGTATCTTGAGATCGTCGCCCTTGTTGTCGGCGGCCGCCTGCATGATCGATCTGTCCCCGTGCACGGTCAGGAAACTGGCGCCGCGTTCGCTCAATCGTCGCACGGCCCTGCCGACGGTTGCGGGAATGTCGTAGAACTTGAGATCGGCGAATACTTTCTTGTCACGCGCAAGCATCCAGTCCAGGAGCTCGAAATAGCCGCCGCTCATCATCAGCTCCAGACCGAGCTTGTAGAATTGAACGGCATCGCCGAGCTCTTCGGCCAATTCGCACGCGCGATCAATGTCCGGAACGTCCATCGCGAAGATCAGGCGTTCGATTGCAGGGATATTTCTGTCTGGCACGGGGACTCCGCCGAATGTCGATTGGCGGCGCATTGTAGCGCGGAATGCGGCGCTGCGTTGAAAGCCATCGCTGGAGCAATCAGCCGAGGCGTTCGTGTTCTGCAATCGCGAAGCGGTCCGTCATGCCGGCGATGTAGTCGGCGACGACGCGTGCTCGCACGGCCTCATCGGCCGCTTCCGCCGTCGCACGGTCGCTGAACTCGGCCGGCATCTGTCGGGGATCGTTCATGTAGCGCTCGAACAGGACCTCTATCATCCGCTTTGCCTTGTCTGTCATCTGCCGCACCTTTTCATGACGGTACAGGTGCTTGCCGAGAAACTGTTTCAGCGCCACGTGTTTCACATAGATCTCGTCGCTGAGCACGGCCAGTGGATGCCGCTCTGCCCGTATGTCCTCGATCGATTGCGGTCGCAGTGCATCGAGCTTTTTCGCCGTGTTGTCGATAAGGTCGGTGACGACGGTATTGATCATGCGGCGAATGATCTCATAGATGAGGCGCCGGTCCTCCAGCTGTGGATGCCGTCGCTGCACCACGATGTACTGGTCGTTAAAAAGTGCCTGGTGCCGAAGCTCATCGAGACTCAGGAGTTCCGCCCTCAAGCCGTCGTCAACGTCGTGATTGTTGTAGGCGATGGCGTCCGCGATGTTCGCAATCTGCGCCTCGAGCCCCGGCTGACGGCGTTCCAGAAAGCGTCTGCCGAGCTCGCCCAGCGCCACCGCATCCCGCTTGGAGCAATGCTTCAGGATGCCTTCGCGCGTTTCAAAGGTCAGGTTAAGGCCCGGGAAGTCGGCGTACTTGGCTTCGAGCTCGTCGACGACCCTGAGTGACTGCAGGTTGTGCTCGAAACCGCCGAAATCACGCATGCAGGCGTTCAATGCGTCCTGTCCGGCGTGGCCGAAAGGCGTGTGACCGAGATCGTGCGCGAGACTGATCGCCTCGACCAGGGTTTCATTGAGCCGCAACGCCCTGGCCACCGTGCGCGCGATCTGTGCGACCTCGAGCGAGTGCGTGAGCCGCGTTCGATACAGATCACCTTCGTGATTGACGAATACCTGGGTCTTGTACACGAGCCGGCGGAACGCCGTCGAATGCACGATGCGATCCCGGTCACGCTGATACTCGCCGCGATACGCCGCGGCCGGCTCCGCGTAGCGCCGCCCCTTGCCGAGCTCCTCTTGTGCGGCGTACGGCGCGAGGCCGCCGGCCGGCAAAACCCGTTCAGTTATTGGCCTTGTCGAGGACATTATCCAGCAGCCCCGCATCGTAGTCCGATGTCACGTAGGCTTCACCGAGCGAACGTAACAAAACGAATCGCGTTTGCTTTCCCTGCACCTTCTTGTCCATATGCATCGCATTCTGCAATTTTTCCGCGCCGATCGGCGGCGGGAAAACGGGCAATCCGCAAGCTTTCACGAGTTTCCTCAAGCGCAGCAGGTCCGCGTCGTCGAGTCCGCTCAACTCGGCGGCCATCAGCATGCCCGCCGCAACGGCTTCACCGTGCAGCCACTCGCCGTAACCCAGCGAGTTTTCAATGGCATGACCGAAGGTGTGGCCGAAGTTCAAGATCGCCCTTCTTCCGGTCTCGCGTTCGTCTTCGGCAACCATAGAGGCTTTCAGTTCGCAGGAGCGGCGAATGGCATGTGCCAGCGACCCGGGTTCCTTGGCGAGCAGTGCATCGACGTTTGCCTCGAGCCAGGCAAAAAAATCAGGGTCGGCGATGGCACCATACTTGATGACCTCGGCCAGCCCCGCCCTGAACTCCCTGGCCGGCAGCGTTTTGAGTGTGTCGGTGTCGATCAACACCAGCCGGGGCTGGTGAAAGGCGCCTATCAGGTTTTTGCCCTCGCTGTGATTCACGCCGGTCTTGCCGCCGACAGAGGAGTCGACCTGTGCGAGCAAAGTCGTCGGCACCTGAATGAACGCGATGCCGCGCATGTAACAGGCGGCGGCGAAGCCTGCGATATCGCCGACCACGCCGCCGCCGAGCGCGATGACAGTAGCGTCGCGGTTCGCCCGGCTCGCAGCCAGGCGATCCAGTACTGTTTCGGCCGTTTTCAGCGTCTTGTATTGCTCGCCGTCGGGTAATGATTCGACGACCCGTCCTGCGGGAAGCGTCTTTTGCAAAGCAGGCAGGTACAGCGGCGCGACGGTTTCATTCGTGACGACCAGGCAGTCCGGTCCGTCGAGGTAGTCGGCCAGCTCGAACTCGCCGATGAGGCCGTTGCCGATGACTATCGGGTAGCTGCGCGCACCGAGCTCGACCGTGAGTGTCTTTGATACTGCCAAGAGAGCTGCCTGATCCTTATGATCAGCTGAGGTTACATGATTTGACCGAGTCGCGGCTAAAGCCGCTCCCACGAGAGCCTGCGGGAGCGACATGTGGGGACGCTTGTGGGAGCGGCTCTAGCCGCGCTTTCTTACAATGCTTCGTGGATTTCCCGGGCGACTGTCGATACGCGGCGACCGTCCGTGTCGACGATGAGATCGGCGACTTCCCGGTACAGCGGGTCGCGGATCGCCATCAGCTCCTCGAGGACCTTTTTCGGATTCTCGTTATTGAGCATCGGCCGGCTCCGGCCGCGCCGGGTACGCTCCAGCTGCTGCGCGACGCTGGTGTACAGGTAGACGACGTAGCCGCGGGCGCCGAGTCTGTTGCGGCTGTCCGCATTCATGATCGCGCCACCGCCGGTAGCCAGGACCACACCATCGCGCCGCGACAGTTCGTCGATCACTTGGACCTCGCGCTTGCGAAAGCCTTCCTCGCCCTCTTTCTCGAATATGAACGGGATGTCAACGCCGGTCCGCGTTTCGATTTCTTCGTCGCTATCGATGAACTCCAGGTGCAGCAGCCGCGCCAATTGCCTGCCGACCGCGGATTTTCCTGCGCCCATCGGGCCCACAAGGAAAATTTTGCTTACCAAGGGACTTCCCTAAGAAAAAGCTCCGTCCTTAGGACGGAGCTTTTAATCCTTACACATGCTAGTCGGTGACGCTGATGGAGTGCGTCGTGACGAGGCCGCTCGGCGAGGTGACCGTGATCGTCATCACGCCGCCGCTGGAGGTGGCGTCGCCCTGCACCGAAAACGGATATACGAGCGGTCCGTTGTTGTTCGAGCACGGTACGGTGTAGTTGTCGGGCCCGACGATCGTACCGTTCGACGTCTCGGCCTCGACCGTCGTCCCGCCGGCCATCGGCTGCGAAATCGAGCCGTTGGCCTTGTTGTCGCCGACCGTCACGTTGATGTTCGCGACGGCCATGCCTGGGACGTTGACCGCGCCACCGACGTTATCCGTAATGAGCGCGGAGCTCGCCGACATGACGATGACGTTAGTGTCGCTGACGAAGAGCGTCTGGTTGGGACTGCACAAAGCGGTCATGCTGTCGCACAAAAGGCCGTTGAAATTCACGTAGTCCGGATGGTTGGCGGCATCCCGCAGGCCGTTCGAATTGAAATCGCCGAAGACCTCGTTGAGGGCCGGATTGACCACGCCGTTTTCGTTGTCGTCCCGAAACGGTTCGCCGATCTCGATCGGCGTATCGGCGTTATTGAAGATGCCATCGCTGTCGGCGTCGACGAAGCTCTCTTCGCCGATTGCCATGGCGAGTATCGACACGCGGCCGTCACCGGTCGCGATCGTGGGATTGTCGCGCGGGTCCTGGCTGACGAAAGTCACGCTGCACACGCCGCCACCAGCAGTCGGCGTCGTGGTCGTCTGACAGGAGCCGCCGATCTGCCCGCCTTCGGCCGACAGCGTCACGGCCGTGCCGTCGGGGACCGGGTTGTTGTAACGGTCCGACATGCGCACGGTCACCTGGGTCGAGATGCCGTCGAGGTTCCAGCCCTCGATGTTCACGCACTCGACCGACAGCGATACGCTGTCATTGTCCGGTATGCCGGTCGTAATCGTCAGCTGGTCGGACTGGGTCGAAATAGTCGGGGTCGACGGGCTGACCGTGGCCCGGACGCGCACGGTCGTGGCGACGGACCCGGCGGACACCACGGTCTGCACGAATCCCTGCGAACCGCTGGTTGCGGACGTCGGCGTCAGGACGATGCCGCCGATGGTCGTGTTCAGCGAAAAATTGACCGTGGCACCGGATACCGGCCCGCCGGTCGAATCGGTGACGCGGAAGCGCACCGTGGATGTCTCCTGCCGGCCGACGCCGCCGGTTCCTTTCAGACCGATGTTGGTCGGCGTGGCACTCACGAACGCAATCGAGCCGACGGTAGCCGCGGCGACCGTCACCGTACCCGTGGCCTGCAATATCACGCCGTCGACGTTTGCCGTGGCGGTGATCGTGTCCTGACCCGAGCAACCCGTTGCCGAATAGGTCGCGGTCGCGCCGCCGGTCACGGTGGTGATCGGGGTGGGATCGATGGCCGCCAGACCACCCGCGGCGCAGCCAGAACTGAAGCTCACCGTGACTTCCTCACCAAAGAGATTGCCCGCATCGTCCACGAACGTGACCGAGAGGCTCGCGCTGCCACCGGCCGGAAGATTGGTCTGCGATATGGCGATGACGCCCTGTTGAAAGGACCCGCCGCTGCCCGATCCCATGAACACCGACCCGGGGCCGGTCGTCGGACCGGTGCCGCCGCCAGGTGTCCCGGTGCCCGCGCCCCCGGTCAGTGCCGGGTCGGCTTCGCAAGCGACCAGGAAGAACGCAATCAATAACGTCGCGAGCCCAAACAATTTTCTCATCGTTCCGTTTCCTTGCTCTTGGCCGTTCCAGATGGTCTACGGCTAGTAAATGCTGGAACCCTCGGTAAGGATTCTCGGCGTTACGAATATCAGCAGCTCCGCTTTGTTCGACACGTTCGATGTCGAGCGGAACAGCGTCCCGACCCCTGGAATGTCGCCCAAGAACGGCACTTTGTTGATTGTTTCGCGCCGCTCGGTCTCATAGATCCCGCCGAGCACGACGGTCTGTCCGTCCCTGACGAGGACCTGGGTTTCGACCGCGCGCGTGTCGATACTCGGTACGAGACCGCCAGTCGCGCTCGGTGTCAGCTCACCGACGTTGTCCTTGCTCACGAGCAGATCCATGATGATGTTGTTGTCCGGTGTGATCTGCGGCGTCACCGTCAGACTCAATACGGCTTTTTTAAACTGCGTCGTCGTTGCGCCGGACGATGCCGATTCCTGATACGGAATTTCCACGCCCTGCTCGATGCGCGCCTCTTTCTGGTTCGCCGTGATGATGCGCGGCGTCGACACGATCTCGCCCCGCCCTTCGGACTGTAATGCCGTCAGCTCGAGATCCACGATGTAATCGGAGTTCAGCACGGCCAGTGCGATCCGGCCGGCCGGATTCTCGATCGGCACGTTGACGTTGTAGCGATCCGCGATGCCCGGCGCGGTGACCGGGAACGGCTGGCCGGTATTGGACAGGTTGTCGAGCGCGGAACCGACGATGATGTCGCTGCCCTCGCCGCTGCCGGTGACGGAGATGATGCCGTCAAGACTGTTGTCCGTGATGCCGGTAAAGCCGAATCGCGTACCGAGTTCGCGGCTGTAGTCGTCATTGACGACCACGATGCGCGACTCGATCAGTACCTGGCGAATCGGAATGTCCAGGGTGCGCACCAGGCGGCGGATATCCTGCAGACGCTCGGCTGTGTCCTGCACGAGCAGTGTATTGGTGCGATCGTCGATGCCGACGCTGCCGCGCTCCGACAGCAGTGCGTTGCCGCTGTCGCCGCCGATCAGTGCGGCGAGGTCCGCCGCTTTTGCGTAATTCACCTGCAGGAATTCGGAATAGAGCGGCTCGAGTTCGTTGATCGCGGCCTTGGCTTCCAGATCGGCCGTTTCGCGGGCGGCGATTTCCTCGGCCGGCGCGACGATAATCACGTTTCCGTTCTCGCGCATGTCGAGGCCCTTGGTGGTCATCACGATGTCAAGCGCCTGATCCCAGGGCACGTTTCTCAATCTCAGCGTGACGTTACCCTGGACGGTATCCGAGACCACGATATTGCGTCCCGACGTTTCGGCGAGCAGCTGCAGCACCGCGCGCGTCTCGATGTCCTGGAAGTTCAACGTCAATCGCTGACCTTCGTATTCCTTGGTCTCCGAAAAGATCGAAGGGGATACGTCCGGGTCAGCGACACGCGGGTTGATTTCGATCGTGAAGTCGTTGTCCGACTGGTAGGCGAGCTGTTCGTAGTCGCCGTCTGCGCTGATGACGATGCGCGTGTCGAGGTTGGTCCTCAGGGTGTCGACATAGGTCACCGGGGTCGCGAAGTCGGTAACGTCGAGGCGACGCATCAGCTCGGCTGGCAACGTCGTGTCCTTGAAGATCGCGACCACCCGGCCACCTTCCTGGCGAATGTCGACGGCCGTCGACGGATCGCTCAGGTTGACCTGCACGCGGCCGCCGCCGTCGCGCGTGCGCCGGAAATCGACGCTGTTGATCTGGCGCGCGCCTCTTGCGGCGAAGCTCGGCGAGGAAGTCGGCGCCTGGGCGCCCGCAAACTGGGTCGTCATGCCGCCATCACCGGCATCCGCGCCGAGCGTCACATAAATCGTGTTCCCGCTGCGGCGGGTCTCGTAGGGTACGAGCTCGTCCAGATTCAGCACGACGCGCGTGCGGCCGCCGGCTTCGGCAGTGAGTATCGTGTCCAGTGGCCCCAGATTCACGTCGCGGCGACGCGACGTCATGCCCAGGGCGGTTTCGGGAAGGTCGAGCGCAATTCTCGCCGGATCGTCGATCGTAAAGGCCAGCGGCTCGGGCGCCGTGCCAGTCAGAATCAGCTGCAGCTCGATGCGCTGTCCAGGGAGACTCTGTACCTGAATGTCCTGCAGACGATTGACTTCCTGTGCAATGGCAGATAAGCCACAGAGTGTCAGCGTCACCGCAGTCAGTTGCGTTACCAAACGTCGGAATTGAATGCCGATCGTCGGCAGTTTTTTGAGCTTCATTCGAAATACTCCCAGTTCCATTCAGGCATCAGTCCGCAAGACCGACAGCGGCTTCTCTTTCCAGGTAACCGCCAATCCCGTCGGAAATAATCTCAATTAGTTCGATCTCTGATTCATTGATTGCAATGATCCGTCCGTCGTTCTGGCCCATGTAATTACCGGGCACGACGCGATGAATCAGCCCATCCGAAGTCTGTATGAGTCCGTAGTTGACGCCGCCGAGTTCGAGCGTTCCGACCATGCGCAACGTGTCGAGCGGAAACTGTTCGAGGAATTCGCGGCTGCGGTCCTGAATGGGCCGCACGCCACTCGCCGAAGGTCCCCCGGCCGCCTGCGGCGCGTCGGGCACGAACGGCGAGCGAATCCCGTCCGCGTCGGCCACATAGGTGAATACCTCGTAAGGCGTGATTTCCGGCAACGGCTCGATGCGCCCGCCGGGTCTCGCTTTCACTTCGTTGATGTACTTGTCAAGGTCGTCCATGTCGCCGCCGCAAGCGGTGAGTCCGACACCCGCGAGCAATATCAATGGCAACAGCCTTTTCAGGGAAGCCGTCATCTAGAACCTCCCTCCTCTTCTTCTTCTTCGAGATAGCGATAGGTCTTTGCGGTGACCTGAATCGTCAGATTGTCGAAGCTCTGCTGGTCATCCGGCGTAATGTTGATGTCGTGCAGCGTGACGATGCGCGGCAATGCGGCCACGCCGCTGACGAAATTGGCAATCTCGTGGTATCCGCCGGACAGGCTGATCGTGATCGGTTTTTCTGCATAGAAATCCTTGGGGATTTCGGCCTGCGGCTGGAATAGCTTTTCCTGAAGTCCCGCGGCAAGCCCGGTTTGTGAGATGTCGACGATCAGGCTGGGAATTTCCGTTTCACCCGGGAGCTGCCGCAGCATTGTGCCGAACGACTGCTCCATCTGCGCGAGCTGCGCTTTGTAGGCGTCGTAATTGGCCGCCTTTTTCTGCTTGTTTTCAAAGGAAATCCTGAGCGTCTGCTCTTCTTCCTGGGCGCGTTTCAGCTGCGGCGCCTTGTCCTCGACGATGAACCAGTAGACCCCCATTCCCAGGACGACCACGAAGACAATGCAGATGACGGCAATGCGGAAAACGAGCGGCCAGCGGCCAACGTCGTTGACGTCCAGTGCTTTTAATTCGTCAACGAGATTCATTTGCTGCCCTCCATTTCCCGGTCTTCGTGCGTGACCTGTTTCAGGTTCACAACGAATTCCGCCTGGCGTGCAGGACCGGCCTCGGTGGTCTCGACCTTGATCACACCGGGATCCGTTAGCCATTCAGACGAGTCGATATTACGCATCAGTGCCGAGACACGCGTGCTCGACTGGGCAATCCCCATGATCTCGACGGCATTACCGTTCTGACGCATTCCTGTCAGGTACACGCCTTCCGGCATCTGCCGTGTCATCTCATCGAACAAATGCACGATCTCAGGACGGCTGCGCTGCAGTTGTTCGATAATTTCCATGCGCGCGAGCAGCCGTTCTTTTTGCCTTTCCAGTCCGTCGATCTCCGCGATGCTCTTCTCGAGCTCGACGATTTCGGCTTCCAGCCGATTGTTCCTGGACTGCTGGTTGTCGATCATTTGCGAATAGGCAAAAATGGTTAGACCAACACAGACGATCGCGGCGACAACGGAACCGCCCATCGCGACGAGAAAATCTCGCTGGCGTTTCTTACGCTCTTCTTCGCGCCACGGAAGCAGATTAATGCGAGGCATTTCAGTCGAAGCTCCTCAATGCGAGACCACAGGCCGTCAACAGGGCCGTTGCATCCTTGTGCACGCCCTGCGACTTGGCTTTGGATGAAATTTTCATTTGGCCGAGCGGATCGCCGACTTCGGTCGGGATACCGACCCTGCTCGATATGACGTCGGAAATGCCGGGAATATTGGCACATCCGCCGCACACCAGGATCATGTCGGGTTGCTCGCGTCCGCCGCCGGATGCCAGATAGAATTGCAACGAGCGGCTTACCTGTTGCGTCATGTCATCGACGAACGGCTCGAGCACCTCCGGCTGGTAATTGCTCGGCAGCCCACCCTGTTTCTTGGCGCGTCCGGCGTCTTCCATCGAGAGGCCATAAGTGCGCATGATTTCCTCGGTGAGCTGTTGACCACCGAATGCAAAGTCGCGCGTGTAGATGACCTTCAAATCCTGCAACACGCTAAAGGTCGTGCTGCTCGCGCCGATATCGACAATGGCAACGGCCTGGCCGATACCGCCATCGGGAATCTGGTGACTTAAAAGTGCACAAGCGTTCTCGAGCGCAAAGGCCTCGACATCGACGATCGTAGCAGTCAGCCCCGCCGCGGCGACCGCATTCTGCCGCTGTTCGACGTTGTCTGTACGCGTTGCAACGAGCAACACGTCCATCAATTCCGGATCGTTGTCGTTCGGACCGACGATTTCGAAATCGAAACTGACCTCTTCCATCGGGAATGGGATGTACTGGTCGGCCTGGATTTCGACTTGCCCCTCGAGGTCCCGCTCCGACAGCGAGGAAGGCATCTGAATGACCTTGGTGATGGCGGCATCGCCGGAGATCGCGACCGCCACATCGGTCGCCTTCGCGCCGGCTCTCTTGACCGCGCGGCGGATTGCCTCACCGACTGCCTTCGCATCGACGATCGCCTTCTCATTGACCGAGCTCGGAGGGGTCGGCTCGGCCGCATAAGCCTCGACCCGGTAGCGTTTTCCACTCTGGGAAAGTTCGATGAGTTTGACCGACGAGGTCGTAATATCGAGGCCCAGCAGTGGCTGTGATTTCTTGCCAAAAAGCACTTTTTTTTCCTTCTAAGTCGGTAGGTTGCGCACCAAATTTAGGCTGGGCCTGAGCATACGAATTTAACTATATATCAATAAAATGTTAAATAAAACGTGACTTTGTTCACGCTAGGGGCATCGTATGGTACTGCGCCCGCAGCCCTGATTCCGTGAACTGGTCCGCGGCCCGGAATGTGATGGCCCGGGCGGCTTCGAGCGGGAAAAATGCCGCTGAAAATCCCTGGAAATCTGCCCATCCGGGGGCCTGTCCGGGCCCCGAAATCGGCGTCAAGACTGCCGTTTGTGCCGCACCGCGGCTGTGTGGCGCATCACAATCGGGGCTCATGCATTTTTGGGATGATCTGGCTATCATGCCGGACGGATGCCACGCGACTGCCACATTTGGCAGGCAGCATCCGGACATGGAGATACGCTAAGCGATTCATGAACGGAAACTTGGGCACATGAACCGCTGCCCTTCATCATATTGCCTGGCCCCCGTACGGCCGTGACCATGCAAGACACCGTCAAGCTAAATGAAAAACCGCGGACGTCGCGGGTAAGAAAGTACGCCCCGTGGCTGGTGCTGTGTGCCGGTCTCGCGAGCATCGTGGCGCTGATGTTCACGAGCGGTCTCATTGGCGCCTATTACTACGTTGCGCCGAGCCTGCCGCCGGCTGATGCCATACGCGAAATTCCCCTGCAGATTCCGCTGCGGATTTTCAGTCGCGATGGTCGCCTCATCGAGGAAGTCGGCGAGCGAAGACGCGTGCTCGTCGAATACGAGGATCTGCCACCTTTCGTCGTCAATGCATTCGTCGCGGCGGAGGACGGGCGATTCTTCGAACACCCGGGTATCGATTATCTCGGCATATTGCGCGCCGGGTTCCACATCGTCAGCACCGGTGAGATTGCCGGCGGCGGCAGCACGATAACGCAGCAGCTTGCGCGCGACTACTTCCTGACACGCGAACAGTTGTTCACGCGAAAACTCCGCGAGGCGTTTCTTGCATACAAGATAGAACAGGAATTCACCAAACAGGAGATCATGGCGCTGTTCCTGAACAAAATGTTTTTCGGACAGCGCGCCTACGGTGTCGCGGCGGCAGCCCAGGTCTACTTCGGCAAGACCCTGAATGACATCAACGTTGCGGAAGCGGCGACGCTTGCCGGCGTTCTGCCAGCACCGTCCAGCTATAACCCTGTCAGGAGTCCCGCCAATGCGTCGATGCGGCGCGCCTATGTGTTGAATCGCATGCGTGAGCTCGACTACATCGACAAGGTCGAATTCGAAAATGCCATGGCTTACCCGATGGTGTCGAGGCTGCATGGCACCGCAAACGAACTGTCGGCCCCGTACGTTGCCGAGATGGTACGGCGTGAAATGATTTCGCGTTACGGTGAGGCCACGTACGCGGCGGGCTTCGAGGTTGTCACGACGCTCGATTCGACACTGCAGCGCGCCGCAAATTACGCGGTACGCAACGGGCTCCTGGAGTTCACGAGACGGCGCGGCTATCGCGGGCCGATCGCCACCGTCGAACTGGATCCCTCGGTCCTGCGTCAGCCGTATGCCACCTGGCCGGATGCTGTCAGACGCGCATTGCAGGATTACGGCAATCCCGGCGGGCTGTCTGTCGCCATTGTCACGCAACTCAACGAGGATAACAGCGCAGACATCGTGCTGCAGGACGGGACGGCAACGAGACTCGAGTGGCACGGCATATCCTGGGCCCGGCCGTACGTCGATCGCGAAACGAGGGGTGAGGCGCCGAAGTCGGTCGCCGATGTCCTGCTGCCGGGACACATTATATATGTGATGCCGATAACGATCGGCGGCTTCGCGCTCGCGCAGATTCCGCACGCGCAGTCCGGTGTGGTGTCGCTCGACCCGCTCGACGGCGCTATCACCGCACTTGCCGGTGGCTTCGATTTCAGCTTGAGCAAGTTCAATCGGGTAACCCAGGCAAGACGCCAGCCGGGCTCCTCGTTCAAGCCTTTTATTTATTCCGCGGCGCTCGAGGCGGGTAATACGCTTTCCACCGTCGTCGATGATTCGCCCGTCGTGATCAAATCGTCGGAGCTCGAGGCGGACTGGCGGCCGATCAATTACAGCGGGCGATTCTACGGACCTCAGCGGGTGCGCGAGGCGCTGGTCAAGTCGATGAACCTCGCATCGGTACGGCTGCTGCTCTACAACACGGGGATCGGCCACACGGTGCGGCATCTTGCCCCGTTCGGCTTCAGCAACGACACCCTGATCCGCAACGGCTCGCTGGCACTGGGGGGCGGCAACGCCTCACCACTCGACATGGCTCAGGCATATGCGACGTTCGCCAATGGTGGCTATGCGATCAAGCCGTACGTCATCGACTCGATCATCGGGCCGAACGACGAAATCCTGTATCGCGCCGACCCCTACGTCGTCTGCCCGAAATGCGAGCTTCCCGAAACGGATATTCCGGAGATGCCGGAGGCGCTGTATCCGGTGAAGCCGGCTGACGATGGCGGCACGCTCACCGGCGGCGTCGACGAACAGCGTGCGGATGATGATTTCGGGTTCGTCCGGCCACTCGCCGAGGGCATGTCACTCGAGCAGATGGCGGAGATGGGCGAGGTGTATCAGCCCGACGCGGCGCTCGCGCCCGAGCTCTTTGCGGACGTGAAACTGGCCGACAGGGTCATCAGCCCGCAGAACGCCTTCCTGATCCAGGATGCGATGCGTGAGGTCATCACGCGCGGTACCGGGGTTCGCGCAAGGGTGCTGGGCCGCCGCGATCTCTCCGGCAAGACCGGCACCTCGAACGACCGCCGCGACGCCTGGTTCGCCGGATTCAATGCGAAGATTGTCGGCGTCGTCTGGGTCGGCTACGACGATGACCTGCCGCTCGGCCCTCGCGAGGAGGGCTCGCGAACCGCCCTGCCGATCTGGATCGAGTTCATGAAAGCTGCCTTGAAGGGCATGCCCGAGGCGCAGATGGCGATGCCCGAAGGCATCGTGACTGTGCGTATCTCCAAGTCGAGTGGTTGCCCGGTCAGCGCCTCGCACCCGTTCGAGGACGTCATGTTCGAAAAATTCCGCGAAGGCTCGGTGCCGGAGTGCGACGCGATAGACGAACATCTGGATATTTTCAATACGGCAGAGGACCCCAAGAAAGGTGAGACTCTGTTTTGATCGGTGGATGTCGAGAGTATGGCCAGGCGGCAATATGCAAACGGAGATCGCGCAAGAAAGTTACTTGCGCAGGAAGCTGCTCGTATCATCGTCGAGCAGGGCATCGAGGATTATCGTGTTGCGAAGTTGAAAGCCGCAGAGCGGCTGGGTATGAGCGCACGCGGTTCGCTGCCGGGTAATACCGAAATCGAAAAGGCAGTCAGCGAGCATCTCAAACTTTTCGGCAGAGAATCGCATCTCGACCTGCTGCGGGTATTGCGTCGCGCGGCCTTGTCGGCGATGGAATTGCTGGCACCTTTCACGCCGCGGCTCGTGGGCCCGGTGCTGCACGGCACGGCGATCGCGAACTCTCCCGTCAACCTGCATGTCTTTGCCGACGATGCGGAGACAGTCGCTAATCGTTTGCGAGAATATTCGATTGCCTACCGACCGTTCGAGCGGCGCCTGAAAAGCCGCAGGGACCGCTCGCAAACGTTTGCGGCGTTTCGGTTCGTTCAGGACGAATCGGCCATCGAGGCGACCGTATTTCCCGTCGACGGCGTGCGCCAGGCACCGATCAGCCCGGTCGACGGCAAGCCGATGCGGCGGGCGGACAGGGCCGCCATCCTGAAATTGCTGGAGGATTAAGGAATTGCGGCGGAAGCCGCTCCCACGGTCCTTCTATCGGCAACGTGGGAGCGGCTTCCGCCGCGATTCCTTACTTGCGCTTATTGAGCGGCACGTAGTCGCGCTGCGTCGCGCCCTTATAGAGCTGTCGCGGCCGGCTGATTCGGCCATTGGGATCGGTCATCATTTCGCGCCAGTGCGCCACCCAGCCCACGGTCCTGCCGATAGCGAACATGACGGTGAACATCGACGTCGGTATACCGAGTGCGCGGTAGATGATTCCGGAATAGAAATCGACGTTCGGATAGAGGTTCTTCTCCATGAAATAGTCGTCCTCAAGGGCTATTTCCTCGAGCTGCAGTGCGAGCTCGAAGAGGGGCGAGTCCTCCTGCCCGTTCTGCTTAAGCACCTTGTGGCACATGTCGCGAATGATCGTCGCACGCGGATCGAAATTCTTGTACACGCGGTGCCCGAAGCCCATCAGGCGGAATGAGTCGCTCTTGTCCTTGGCCTTCGCGATGTATTTCGGAATGTTCTTGGCACTGCCTATCTGCTCGAGCATGCGCAGCACGGCCTCGTTGGCGCCACCGTGCGCGGGCCCCCAGAGCGCCGCGATGCCCGCGGCGATCGCGGAATACGGATTGGCTCCCGAGCTGCCCGCCATGCGCACCGTCGAAGTCGAGCAGTTCTGCTCGTGATCAGCGTGCAGGATGAAGAGCAAATCGAGCGCCTCTGCCGCTACTTCGTTGATTTCGTAATTCTCGGCCGGCACCGCGAACAGCATGTGCAGCAGGTTTTCCGTGTAATTCAAGTCATTACGCGGGTACATGAACGGCTGCCCTGCCGTCAGCTTGTATGCAGCGGCGGCAATCGTCGGCAGCTTGGCGAGAATACGATGCGTGAACACCTCCCTGGCATGCGCATCGTGGATGTTCATCGTATCGTGGTAGTAGGCCGACATGGAACCGACTACGGCGGACAATACCGCCATCGGATGCGCGTCGTACCGAAAGCCGTTGAAGAATCGCAGCATGCCCTCGTTCAGCATCGTGTGCCGCCGAATGGAGGTGTCGAAGGCGTCGAGCTCTTCGGCCGAGGGCAGTTCCCCGTACAGCAGAAGATAGGCGACCTCGACGAAATTGGAGCGCTTCGCGAGCTGCTCGACCGGGTAGCCCCGGTACATGAGGACGCCCTCCTCGCCGTCGATGAACGTGATGTCGCTGTCGCAGCTGCCGGTTGCGGCGAAACCGGGGTCGTAGGTGAATACGTGTTGCTCGCGATAAAGGCTGCTGATGTCGATGACGTCCGGTCCCATCGTGCCCTTGTGGATCGGCAGGTCGATGGTTTTGCCGTCGGGGCTTGTCAGTTTGAATACGTCTTTGCTCATAGGGTTGTCGATCCTTCGCCGGCGGCGCACCGGCCATCTTGATCGCCGCTTCCCGGCGGCGACAGCTGTTAACAATCCGATTGTTTCAGGCGCGCACGGGTCAGGCTATCGTGGCGTATGCGGATACATCGCCTCGCCACGCAGCAGTCCACGCAAGTAATGTCTCAGCCCGCCGCCAGCGAACGCGAAGAATCTGCCCCGCCGGCGGGCTGCCTGTAACGCAACATCGTGCCGGAAGCGGGCGCTTCGAGCAAACGGCGAGAGCCCGCCAGTTCCTCTAGCCGATACCGTACTTGCGGCGGAACTTGTCTACCCGGCCACCCGTGTCGACGATTTTCTGCTTGCCCGTATAGAAGGGGTGACAGGCCGAGCAGACTTCGATCATGAGATCCTCGCCGAGCGTCGAGCGAGTCGTAAATTCGTTGCCGCAGCTACAGGTAACCTTGATGTCGCTGTAGGCTGGATGAATGTCGGCTTTCATTGCGGTCCTTGAACGATGCGGCGGCTGGCAAAGGGCGCGTAGGATATAGCGAAGCGCCAATGCCCGCAAGTGCCTGATTCGTGGCCGGCCGGTTTATCCACAAATCCTGTGGATAACTCTGTGGAACGAAATTGAGTGATTGAGCTAAGTGAGTATTTTTTAAGCTCGCTTTTCAAAATGTCTATTTTATGTCCAAAATATGAAGTTCTTATAAATCATGTATTTACTTGACTTTCCACACAGTGCGACTGAATTACGGCAGGTATTGCTCGGAAAAGATAGGTGAACCAGCGCCTTGTGTATAAAAAGCGACATCGGGCGGTCGCCGCCCGCTCGCCAGGGGCGCCCCGAGGGCGGTGGCGAACGGCCCTCACGAAGGCAGGAATCGCGCCTGGAGTTCGTTCAAAAAGCGAAAGCCGAGTGCCGTCGGCCTTATGATGCCGTCCGCGGTCCGCATAATCAGGCCGTCCGACCGGGCTTGCTCGAGCGGCGCGGCAATCACCGCGAGATCGAGGCCCGTCCTCGCCCGAAACGCCGCTTCGGAGAATCCCTCGGGCAGTCGCAAGGCATTCAGCAGATACTCGAATCCCGTTTCTTCGGCTGCAAGGGGCGTTGGCGGGGTCTGCGCCGGATTTTTGTCGGTCAGCTTTTCGATATAGGTCCTCGGGTGGGCCGGTTTCCGGTAACGCCAGATGGCGCCTTCGGCATCCGTGAACTTGCCGTGTGCCCCGGCGCCGACTGCCAGGTAGTCACCGAAGGTCCAGTAGTTGAGGTTGTGCCGGCAGCGATGCCCGGGTCTGGCAAACGCGGAGACTTCGTATTGCTCATAGCCTGCCGCAACCAGCAGGGCCTGGCACTTGGTCTGGATTTCCCAGGCCAGGTCGTCATCGGGCAGATTGTCAGGTGGCCGGCTGTAGAACCCGGTGTTCGGCTCCAGCGTGAGCTGATAATAGGACACGTGCGGTGGGGCAAGTCGCATGAGCTCGCCCACGTCGGCGACCGCTGCTTCCAGATTCTGGCCCGGCAGGGCAAACATGAGATCGATGTTGATGCTCGAGAAACCGGCCGCAGAGGCCTGATCATATGCCTCGAGGATGTCAGCCGTGCCGTGAATTCGTCCGAGTGCCGCGAGCATCCTGTCGTCGAAACTTTGCGCACCCAGGGAGATGCGATTCACGCCGGCGTCGCGGAACGCCTTGAGGTTGCCGCGTTCAACCGTGCCGGGATTCACTTCCATGGTCACTTCGCAATCAGCGGCGACGCAAAGCGCCGCCTTCGCCGCGTCCAGAATGCTGCGAACGTGGCTTGCGCCGAAAAGACTCGGCGTGCCGCCGCCCAGGTAAATACTCTCGATGGTCCTGCCAGCCGCCCGGCGGGCTTCTTGAGCGAGATCGGCACGTACGGCCGTCACGTAACGCGCATAGGGTGCGTCGGGCGGCGCGGTGTGTGAATTGAAATCGCAGTACGGGCACTTGCGGACACACCACGGCAGGTGAACGTACAGCGACAGCGGTGGCAATTCTCTATTCAATGATTCGCAGCTGCTGGTACGGACTGACGGCGCCGCTCATGTCATCGGGATGGCGACCGAGGCTCGAGCAGGCGCGCTTTCAACTCGCGAAAGGCCTTGCCCCGATGACTGACCCGGTTTTTTTCCTTGCGACCCATCTCTGCCCCGGTCTTGCCCGCCGCGTGATCGAGAAACACCGGATCGTAACCGAAGCCGCCCTTGCCTTTTCTCTCGCGCAGGATGCTGCCGCGCCACACGCCTTCCACGGAAATCGGCCGGACGCCGGCATCGGGAAAAACCAGCACCGCGGCACAGTGAAATCCCGCACCGCGCCGATCATCCGGGACATCGGCCAATTCTTCGAGCAATTTGTCGACGTTCTCGGCATCGGAGGCGCCCTCGCCCGCGTAACGTGCCGATTTCACGCCCGGCCGACCGCCGAGCGCGTCGACCATGATGCCGGAATCGTCGGCCATCGCGGGGAGGCCAGACAATGTCGCGGCATGGTGCGCCTTGATCAATGCATTGTCGGCAAAGGTCGAGCCGGTTTCCTCGGGGGACTCGATACCGAATTCGCTTTGCGGTACGACGGCGATGTTCGAGTCGCTGAAGATCTCTGCCACCTCGCGGAGCTTGCCGGGATTGCTGCTGGCAAAGACGAGCTTTGATACCTCCGGTCGCTTCACTTCTTTATCGCGGCGATTTGCTGGTCGATGATCGCGGAGATTCCCTTTTCTGCGAGACTGAGCATTGCCTCGAACTCGTCACGATTGAAGGCGTGACCTTCCGCCGTGCCCTGCACCTCGATGAAGCGGCCGGCCTCGTTCATGACGACGTTCATGTCCGTTTCCGCGGCCGAGTCCTCGTCGTAATCGAGGTCGAGTATGGGCGTGCCCTTGTAAATGCCAACGGATACCGCGGCGATATGCCCGTGCACCGGATCCTTGGCGATTTCCTTTCGCACCAGCAGATCGTCGACGGCCAGCACCAGGGCGACATAGGCGCCGCTGATCGCCGCGGTTCGCGTCCCGCCGTCCGCCTGCAGGACGTCGCAGTCCAGCGTTACCGTGCGTTCTCCGAGCGCCTCGAGATCGGTCGCGGCCCTTAATGACCTGCCGATGAGACGCTGGATTTCCTGCGTGCGTCCGCTCTGGCGACCGCGCGCGGCCTCCCTTGCGGTGCGCGTATGCGTCGCCCCGGGCAACATGCCGTATTCGCCGGTGATCCAGCCACTGGCCGAGCCGCGCATCCATTGCGGCACCCGGTTCTCGACGCTCGCCGTGCACAGGACACGGGTCGCGCCGAATTCCGCGAGCACGCTGCCGGCAGCATGCTTCGTATATTCGGTGATGAAGCGCACCGACCTCATTTCATCGGCTCTGCGGCCGCTGGGTCGCATTTCCGTCTCCCTCGATCCTCTTCGCGCGGCGCTCCCGCGGACTACTCCCCGATCCACTGCAGCACGGTACCGGTCGTATTGTCGCTGTAGGGCGCATTCACCGTCAGCGCCCTGACGCTCAGCGCCTTCAGGCTTTCAGCGAGGCTGATCTCGGGGTTGGTTGCCATCTGCGCCATCTCCTCGTCCGAAATGCCGGACCAGAGCCCATCCGTGCAGGCCAGTAACACGTCGCCCGTCTTGAGCGGAATCTTGTGCGTGATGCTCATGTCCGGCACCGGCGCATCACCGCCGATACAGCATTCGACGAAATTTCGCATCGGGTGATCGAGTGCTTCTTCTTCCGTGATCGCGCCTTCCTGGATCAGCACCTCGACGTGACTGTGATCCCGCGATCGCCGGAGCAGTTTGCCGTCACGCATGTGATAGATCCTGCTGTCGCCGATGTGTCCCCACCAGCAGCCGTTTTCCTGAATGAGGCAGATCGCGCAAGTCGCACGCGGCCGGAAATCGACGGCGAGGTCGCCTCCTAGTTTCACGACTTCATCGTGCGCGCGTGCCAGCGACATGTAGATGAACCCCTGCGGATCGAACAATGGCAGTTCCGCGGCCATGAACTGGTCCTGCACGGTCTTCAAGCCGATTTCCGCAGCCTGGGCGCCGTTTTCGTGGCCGCCCATGCCGTCGAATACCAGCATCATGCCGGCCGCGTCCGCCACGACGATGGCGGCCCGGTCCTGGTTGTCCTCGCGGTCACCGAGCGCGGACACCTTCGCATATTCGATTTTCATTGCGGTCTTACGCTGACTAATACTGCTGGCCGGCGTGGATCGGCCAGCTTAGAATAACGGGCTTCAATTTGCTCGCATTTCACGCACGATTAGCCCTTCAGTATGGCGGTATTCCCGGAAATTTGTCTTTAATCGACGCACATTTCGGGCTATCTGATCCAAAGAATTCACGGAGAGCTCACCCATGTTGAAAAGTATGACGGGTTTCGCCCGGGAGGCTGTCGATTCGCCATTCGGCACCCTGACCTGTGAGTTGCGTGCCGTCAATCATCGCTACCTGGATGTCGGGTTTCGCCTGCCGGATGAACTGCGGCCCCGCGAGCTCGAGCTACGCCGCCAGGTGAGCAAAGTCATCAAACGCGGCAAGATCGAATGCTCCATACACCTGCGGCGCGTCATCAGCGAGAACGAGGAGATCAAGCTCAACCGTGACCTGGTAGAGCAGCTCGCGGCAAGAGCTGAGGAGCTGTCCGCGATGCTCCCGGAGACGCATGCGATGGATCCGGTCGACATATTGCGCTGGCCCGGCGTCGTGCTGGAACCGGAGATCGACTCGGAACCCCTTTTCGCCGCGAGCGCCGAGCTGCTTGCCGTGACCATTACCGAGCTCGCCGAGATGCGCGCGAACGAGGGCGCAAGAATCCGCGACATGCTCGAAGCCCGCTGTGCCCAAATACTCGATATCGCATCACACGTCAAAGCGCGCATCCCCGAAGTGCGCGAGGCAATCCGTACCAAGCAGCGCGAGCGCATCGAGAACCTCAACATCGATGCGGACCCGGCGCGTCTCGAATTGGAGCTGGCTCTGGTCGCGCAGAAGCTCGATGTCGAAGAAGAGCTCGACCGTCTCGTGAGCCACGTTAGCGAAATTCGCAACGTCCTGGAAAAGCAAGAGCCGGTCGGCCGGCGTCTCGACTTTCTGATGCAGGAACTCAATCGCGAGGCGAATACGCTGGGTTCCAAATCCGCGGATGGGGAAACCACGAAAGCCGCAGTCGATCTCAAGGTGCTGATCGAGCAGATGCGTGAGCAAGTACAGAATGTCGAATAGTCGGGCCAGGCTCTACGTCATTGCCGCACCGTCCGGGGCGGGCAAGACCACGCTGGTCAAGCAGCTGCTCAAGCGGAATCCCGATCTCGAGTTCTCCGTCTCCTTCACCACCCGCAAGCAACGCAAGACGGAGGTCGAGGGTCGCGATTACTTTTTTGTCGACGAGGCACGCTTTCTCGAACTCAAGGAACGGGGCGAGTTACTCGAATCGGCGCTCGTCTTCGGCAACCACTACGGCACCGGTCGCCGGCAGGTCGAGGAACATCTCGAAAACGGCAGGCACGTGATCCTGGAAATCGACTGGCAGGGCGCGCGCCAGGTGCACGACGCGATGCCTGACTGCATCAGCGTCTTCATCCTGCCGCCGAGCCGCGAAGAACTCGAGCGGCGTCTCCGGTACCGGCGCACCGACAGCGACGACGTCATCCGGCGGCGTCTGAACGAGGCCAGCGGCGACATGACCCACTGGAACGAGTTCGATTTCGTCATCGTGAACGACGACCTGGAGACGGCAGTCGCCGAGCTCGAGGCGATCGTTGCCGGCCACGGCGACGCCTGTTCCACGGACAACCCGGGCTTGAGGCAAAGGCTTGAACAAATGCTGGGCTAAATCCCGAAGTTTAGGATAGACTGGTGGGTCTTGAGTTTACAAAGGTCCCCCGGACCCGTCGCAATTGGAGTTAGGAATTCATGGCCAGGATTACGGTCGAGGATTGTCTGCAGAACATAGACAATATTTTTGAAATGGTGCTGGTAGCTACCAAGCGTGCGAGGCGGATCGCGCATGGGGCGGATCCGCTGGTCGAGTGGGAAAACGACAAACCTACCGTGGTCGCACTGCGGGAAATCGCCGAGGGTCATATCACGCCGGCGATCCTCGATGAAGTGGAGACTCCGCCGAACGAGGAATTCCTGCAAGCAGAAGCCGCCGAAGAGATCATGCCGATACGTGGTATTTCTATCGGCGACTGAGCCGTCGACATTTTTTCGGGGCCGTGTTAGCCGATCGGAGCACTAAAGGTCAATCTGCGTCCACCCATCTCATTCTATGCGGGGCCGTAGGCAGATTGGGTCATGGATTACGCCGCTAGCATTCTCGCCAGGATCCCTGGCACATCGTCGAAACTCGACCGGGGCTTAAAGCACCTTATCGAAACGCTGGAGTCATACATGCCGGCCGATCAGGTCGAGCAGGTCATGCGGGCGTACGAGTTCGGCGCGAGTGCGCACAGCGGGCAGACGCGGATGTCGGGTGATCCGTTCATCTCTCACCCACTCGCGGTCGCACAGATCCTCGCCGACATGCACATGGATTCCCAGGCCATTGCCGCCGCGATCCTGCACGACGTTATCGAGGACACGGAAATCCCGGTCTCCCAGCTAGAGGAGAAGTTCGGCAGCGAGATCGCGTCGCTCGTCGATGGCGTCAGCAAGCTCGATCAGATGCATTTCACGAACCGTGCTGAAGCGCAGGCAGAAAGTTTTCGAAAAATGATGCTTGCGATGATCGAGGACATTCGCGTCATTCTCGTCAAACTCGCCGATCGCCTGCACAACATGAGGACCATGGACTCGCTGCCTGCGGAAAAGCAGGCACGAATCGCCCGCGAGACTTTGGAAATCTACGCACCTATCGCCAATCGTCTCGGCATCAATCACATGAAAGTGGACCTGGAGGATCTGGGCTTCCGATACCTGTATCCGTATCGCTATGCGGTGCTGGAAAGGGCTTTGCGGAGAAGCAAGGGGTCACAGCGGCAGATTGTCAAGAAAATCTCCGAACGCATCATGAAGGCGATGGAAAAGGAGGACATCAAGGGCGCGGTCATTGGTCGCGAGAAGCATCTTTACAGCATTTACAAGAAGATGGCCGAGAAGAAACGATTGCTGAGTGACATCGTCGATGTTTACGGATTTCGCATCATCGTCGACACCGTCAACACCTGTTACCAGACGCTCGGCCTGGTGCACAGTCTTTACAAGCCGATGCCCGGTCGCTTCAAGGATTACATCGCGATACCCAGGCTGAATGGTTACCAGTCATTGCACACAACCCTGTTCGGCCCCAAGGGTCTGCCGCTCGAAGTTCAGATTCGAACGACCGAGATGAATCGCGTCGCCGAGGCGGGCGTCGCCGCTCACTGGCAATACAAGGCGGAAGACAAGTCCGCGGCGGCACCGCAACGCCGGGCGCGCGAATGGCTCACGCATCTGGAGGAGATCCAGGAGACCGGCACGTCGGAGGAATTCCTGGAGAGCGTGAAAGTCGACCTCTTCCCCGACAAGATTTACGTGTTCACGCCGAACGGTGACATCATGCCCTTGCCGAAAGGCGCCACCACGGTCGATTTCGCCTACGCGGTGCATACCGACATCGGCAATCGTTGTGTTGCTGCAAAGATCGACAGAAACCTCGTGCCCCTGCGGACGACGCTGCAGAACAGTCAGACAGTCGAGATCATCACGGCACGTGGCGCAAAACCCAATCCCAACTGGGTAACCTTCGTCAGGACTGCGAAAGCGCGTTCCGCAATTCGCCATTACATGAAGCAGATGCGGACGAGTGAATCCGTCGACCTCGGCAAGCGCCTGCTCGACCGTTCGTTAAAGGACGTCGGCTCGTCCTTGAGAAAAGTCGGCAAGGTGCGTATGCGCGAAGCTTTGAAAGAGCTCGGTCTGGACAGCGCCGACAAACTGTTCGAACAACTCGGCCTCGGTGAGCGGCTGGCGCCGCTGACCGCCCGGTTCCTCATCGGCTTGAAGGACGAAGACCAGAAGCCGGTCGAGGCGAGCCTGGTTATCTCCGGTACCGAGGGTGTCGTCGTCGGTTACGCGAAATGTTGCTATCCGATTCCCGGCGATGACGTCATGGGCTATCTGAGCACCGGTCGGGGCGTCGTCATCCACCGCAACTCCTGTGGCAACCTCATCAATTTCCGCAAGCAGCCTGAAAAATGGATATCCGTAAGCTGGGAAAAGAAGATCGACCGCGAGTTCACCAGCCAGATCCAGGTGGAAGCGCTGAACAAGACCGGGGTACTCGCCGAAGTGGCAGCGATGATCGCCGACTCCGACTCCAATATCGAACAGGTCTCTGTCGTCAACCGACACGAGGACGGCACGGTCCTTACTTTTGCGTTACAGGTCAAAGACCGTAGACACCTCGCTCGCATCATGCGAGACATCAGGAAAATGCCGAATGTCCTGCGCGTTTCCCGCGACAGCACCAAACCGATACGGAGCACCCATTGAAAAAGACAGCCATTCATACCGACGACGCGCCGGCCGCGATCGGCAGCTATTCGCAGGCGATCCGCGATCGGCACCTCGTTTTCCTGTCCGGGCAGATTCCGCTGGATCCATCGACCATGCAGATCGTCACCGGCGATTTCGAGGCCCGCGCACGCAGGGTTTTCGATAATCTGCGCGCCGTCGCAGAAGCTGCCGGCGGCAGCCTCGATCAAATCGTCAAGCTCACCGTCTATCTGACCGACCTCGATAATTTCGCAGCCGTCAATGCCGTGATGGCCGAATACTTCGAAGAGCCTTATCCGGCACGCGCCGCCCTCGGCGTTGCAGCGTTGCCCAAGGGCGCCGACGTAGAGGCCGAGGCGATACTGGCCCTCTAGGTGTGGGCGACGGCGAAGCGAATCTCGCCTGTCCGCTGACTGTCCTTCGCGGCGTGGGCCCGGCGCTTGCCGCGAAACTCGAACGCCTCCACCTCTACCGGGTCGAGGACCTGCTGTTCCTCCTGCCGAATCGCTACGAGGATCGCACGACCCTCTCCAGGATCGGCGCCGTGAAACCGGGCATGCGCTGCCTCGTGAGCGGCGAGGTCCTCTTGGCAGAGACCGTCTACCGCGGCAGGCGCAGCCTGCTCGTGCGCATCGGCGACGGCAGCGGCCAGATTACGTTGCGCTTTTTTTACTACTCACAGCAACAACAGTCCCAATTCCGGAAAGGCGCGATGGTTACCGCGTTCGGCGACATCAGGCCCGGGCCTGTCGGTTTCGAGATGGTGCATCCGGAGTACCGGGTGTTGCGGCCCGGGCAGCGCGTCGAGGTCGGTGACAGGCTGACGCCGGTCTACCCGGTGACCGAGGGTGTGCAGCAGGGACGCCTGCGCAACCTGGTCGGCCAGGCGCTCGAGCTGATGCACAGGGCGCCGCCCGAGGAACTGCTGCCCGAGTCCATGCGGGACCGGCACGCGATGCCGCCGCTCATCGAGGCGCTCGAATTCCTGCACCGGCCGCCGCCCGAGGCCGACCTCGACAGCATCGGCGCTGGCAAGCATCCCTGTCAGATACGCCTGAGTTTCGAGGAGTTGCTGGCTCACTACATGAGCCTGCGCAACCTGCGCAATATGGCGAGAAAGCAGAACGCGATCGCGCTCGAAAAAGGCGGTGCCGCGGTCGAAGAATTCGTCTCGCAACTTCCCTTTCGCCTGACCGCCGCGCAGCAACGCGTCATTCGGGAAATCACGGCGGACCTCGTGGTACCGCACCCGATGATGCGCCTGATCCAGGGCGATGTGGGCTCCGGCAAGACCGTGGTCGCGGCCGCGGCATGTCTGAAAGCCATGGCCTGCGGCGTGCAGGCGGCCGTGATGGCGCCGACGGAATTGCTGGCCGAGCAGCACTGGCAGAATTTCTGCGACTGGTTCGGAAAATCGGCGTTCGGCCTGGCGTGGCTCAGTGGCAGCCAGCGCGCCGCGGAACGGCGCGTTTCACTCGAGGCGATCGAGTCCGGTTCCGCCAGCCTGATCGTCGGCACGCATGCGCTCTTCCAGGAAGGTGTGACATTCTCACGCCTGGCGCTGGTCGTCATCGACGAGCAGCATCGTTTCGGCGTTCACCAGCGCATGGCATTGCGCGACAAGGGCATCGGTGGGGGCGAACATCCGCACCAGCTCGTCATGACGGCCACGCCTATTCCCAGGACGCTGGCGATGGCGGCTTACGCAGATCTTGATGTCTCGATCATCGACGAATTACCACCGGGGCGCCAGGCGGTGCAGACCATTGCCCTGCCCGACACACGTCGCGGGGAAGTTGTGGAACGCGTGCGGACTGCCTGCGAAAAGGGACACCAGGCTTACTGGGTGTGCCCGCTCATCGGAGAGTCGGAAGCGCTCGACTACGAGACCGCCGAGGCGAGTTTTCAGATGCTGAAAGAAGCGCTCGCCCCGCTCCGCGTGGGGCTCGTGCATGGCCGCCTGAAGCCGGCCGCGAAGGACAAAATCATGCGGGCCTTCAAACAAGGCACCATCCACGTGCTCGTTGCAACCACCGTTATCGAAGTCGGCGTCGATGTGCCGAACGCGAGTCTCATGATTATCGAGAACACCGAGCGCATGGGGCTGTCGCAGCTGCACCAGTTGCGTGGCAGGGTCGGGCGCGGCGCCGCGCAAAGTCACTGCGTGATGCTTTATCGGCAACCGCTCGGCCAAATGGCGAAAAGCCGGCTCGCCGTGTTGCGTGACACCAATGACGGCTTCGTCGTCGCGCAGAGAGATCTCGAGCTGCGCGGCCCCGGT
>JBFHXJ010000022.1:0-46369 GCA_041598995.1 Woeseiaceae bacterium
CGCTGAAAAATTTCCGGCGCAAAACTCGGAATCCCGGAAAACCTGATCTGTTCGCCCTCGGAAAAGCTGTCGCCGATATTGATCGTGCCGTGATTGTGCAGCCCGATGATGTCGCCTGCGTACGCCTTTTCCGTGTGCTGGCGGTCGGCCGCCATAAAGGTTATGGCGTCGGCAATCTTCATGTCCTTGCCGGTCCGCAAATGCTTGAGCCGTATGCCTTTCCTGTATTCACCGGAGCAGATGCGCACGAACGCGATGCGATCACGGTGCCCGGGGTCCATGTTGGCCTGTATCTTGAAGACGAAGCCGGTCAAGGCGTTCTCTGTCGGTTGCACGATTCGCCCGTCGCTCTCCCGTGCCCTGGGTCCCGGCGCATGCTCGACGAATTCGTCGAGCAGTTCCTTAACGCCGAAATTCGAAATCGCGGAGCCGAAAAAAACGGGCGTCTGTTCAGCCGTCAGGTAACTGGCAACCGAGAATGGCGGGCAGGCCCCTTTGACGAGGTCGATTTCCTCGCGGAGCTTGCCGGCGTCGGCGCCGAGAAATGTGCGGGCGGCCGGGGAATCGATCCCTTCGATGACTTCTATCGTCGACGCCTGGCCGCGCCCGGCGCTCTTATACTTATAAATACGATCCTTCTGCAGGTGATAGACGCCTTTCAGCGAGCGTCCCATGCCGATCGGCCAGGTGACTGGGGAACACTGGATGCCGAGCGTCGATTCGATTTCGTCGAGCAGGTCGACCGGTTCGCGGCCGTCGCGATCGAGTTTGTTGATGAAGGTCATGATCGGGGTGTCGCGCAGACGACAGACATCCATCAGCTTGATCGTCCGCGCCTCCACGCCCTTGGCGCAATCGATAACCATGAGCGCGGAGTCCACGGCCGTCAGTGTCCGGTACGTGTCCTCGGAAAAATCCTCGTGACCCGGTGTGTCGAGCAGGTTGATGATGTATTCCCGGTAGGGAAACTGCATCACCGACGACGTTACCGAGATACCGCGTTGCTGTTCCAGGGCCATCCAGTCGGATGTGGCATGGCGGCGCGCCTTGCGTCCCTTGACCGTGCCCGCCATCAGGATTGCGCCACCATAGAGCAATAGCTTTTCGGTCAGCGTCGTCTTCCCGGCATCGGGATGGGAGATTATGGCAAACGTGCGACGCTTGCTGACTTCGTTCGATATCGTTGACATGGGGAGCCGGGGCTAGCGAAAAAAGGCGCGCAGTGTATCCGGTAAAGACGATTTTGCAAATCGGGCGTTCGATTGACCTGCAGGAGCGGCTCCGACAAGGCGCTCCTGCAAGCCGCTCCTATCCGATCGGTTTCAGGACCTTGGAAAGCACCGCTGCGTCTTCGCGCCCTTTACGCGCCTGGTAGTACGCGGGACGGTACGCGATCTGCCGAAAGCCCTTCTTCTGATAGAGCGAAATCGCCGACTCGTTCGACGGTCTTACCTCGAGAAATATCTGCCTGACCTCGGCACGTCTCGCGCGTAGCAGGATTTCATCGAGCAAACGGTCTCCATAGCCCAGATTGCGGAACGTCGGATCTACACAGAGATTCAAGATGTGTGCCTCGCCGGCCGCCACTGACAGTATGCCGTAGCCAACGACGAGTTCGCCACGGATCACGACAATACAGGTGTAGCCGGCCAACAGGCAATCGCGAAATACACCGTGACTCCATGGAAACTCATAACTGCGCCGCTCGATATCGGACACGAGCGCAAGATCGTCGTGCGCCATCGTGCGAATGTGAACCGGAATTTCCTTGATCGGCGTAATCATGTCGTGAGTTCGGCGACGATTTGCCGGGCCAGGCACAAATCCTGCCAGGCCTTTCGTTTTTGCGTCGGACTTCTCAACAAGTACGCCGGATGATAAGTCACAACCACCGGTAACTGTCCACCGCTCAGGTAGTGTTTTTGGCCACGCAGGCGGCCGAGCGGCGCGTCGGTCTGCAGCAGGTGCTGCGCGGCGATCCTGCCGACCGCGAGAATGAGTTTCGGGGCAACCAGCGCGATCTGCCTGTCCAGGTATGCGCGACAGGATGCCGCCTCGTTCGCTGCGGGATCACGATTATTCGGTGGCCGGCACTTCAGAATATTTGCGATGAACACAGTATCCCTTTCGAGTCCCACCGAGCGCAGCATCTCATCGAGCAGTTTACCGGCCCTGCCGACGAATGGCTCGCCGCGCCGGTCTTCTTCCGCGCCCGGCGCCTCACCGATGACCATCCAGTCGGCAGTGTGGCTGCCGACACCGAACACGGTTTGCGTTCGGGTCTTGTGCAGTGAGCAGAGCGTGCATGCGGACACCTGTTGACGCAGTTGCGACCAATCCGGACCATCCGTGTCGGCGAATTCATGCAAGATGTCTTCAGTTGCCGTACATGCGGTGGCGCCTTTGGGCCCCCAGACATCGATGCCGAGTGCATCGAGATAGGCGCGCCGCATCGCTTCAGTGCGCATCACGTCTCTCCATTGACGTTTGTCGATACTGCTCAGAGTGACTCGTCATGGTTTGCGGCTCGCCTATCCGTGCGGCAGTTTTGCCAGCACATCGGAACCCGCCGAAACTCGCTGACCTTGGGTCACGAGCACGCGGCCGTTGATCGGCAATTGTACTTCGGCGAATCGGGTCAGACGCAAGTAGGCGCAGCGCTGCCCCTGGCCGACCCGTTCGCCGTAACGCAAGAAGGCGCGCGGTGCGAGTCCGAATCGATGGCCGTGAAATTGCAGAACGACATCGTCGTTCTCATCAGTACGCACCCACAACCCGCTGGCTTCGGACGGAACCTGCTTCAGTCCCTGGTCGCCGCGGAAATCCATGATCTTTCCCTCGATCGGGCAGCGGGCCGTATAAGTTCCGAGGCTGTTCACACGAATCACGATTTTGTGCGCCTCGCCATTGAACACGCTCTTGTCGGTTAATCCGACCTCGACGACGGTGCCGTCGACCGGGCTGACGAGGCCGAGCGGCACGGCAGGCACGTTGCGCCTCGGATCGCGGAATACAACGGCAAAATACACCGAGAGTATCGCCGGTAGAATCGCGTAATAGACGCCGAGATATCGCCAGCCGAGCCATATCGCCACGAGCGACACGGCAAGAAACGGAATTCCCTCCCGGGCGACGAATGGATTACGCTTTCCTTTCAATTTGAGTCATTCCTTGTCGCTGTCGGTATCGCCCGTGATCGTTCGCCTGCGGATTCGGCGTCTCGTGTAGAATACGCCCCGCCTGAGTATCCCGGACACGAATATACATGCGTTTTACGAAATTTGGTCTAACAACTTTAAAGGAGAATCCGGCCGAAGCTGAAATCGTCAGCCATCAGCTCATGCTGCGGGCCGGACTCATACGCCGTCTCGCGTCCGGTCTGTTCACGTGGATGCCACTCGGGCTGCGTGTCCTGAGAAAAGTCGAAAAAGTCGTTCGCGAGGAGATGGACCGCGCCGGCGCCCTCGAACTGGTCATGCCCGCAATCCAACCTGCGGAGCTATGGCAGGAATCTGGCCGCTGGGACGAGTATGGCAATCTGCTATTGCGAATGCGGGATCGCCACGATCGCGATTTCTGTTTCGGCCCGACGCACGAAGAAGTCATCACCGATATCGCACGACGCGAGCTGAAGAGCTATCGGCAATTGCCGATCAATTTTTATCAGATACAAACGAAATTCCGTGACGAGATCCGGCCGCGGTTTGGTGTCATGCGTGCACGTGAATTCATCATGAAAGATGCCTATTCGTTTCACATCGATCAGGAATCACTCGAGAAAGACGGCTATCAGGTCATGCACGATGCCTATACGGCGATCTTCGTACGCCTCGGATTGCAGTTTCGCGTAGTCGATGCCGATAGTGGGGAAATCGGAGGCAGCCGCTCACAGGAATTTCATGTCATGGCCGAGTCGGGCGAAGATGCCATTGCCTGGAGCGATGACGACGACTTCGCATCCAATGTCGAAACTGCGCCGACGCTACGGCCGGCCGGCGATCCGGCGCCGCCCGCACAGGACCTCGAAATTGTCAGCACGCCGAACGTTCGTACCATCGAGGGGCTGACAAAATTGCTGCAGGTCCGCCCGCACCAGGTCATCAAGACCTTGCTTGTCGACGGCGACTCCGGGCCGGTCGCCCTGGTCATTCGCGGTGATCACGAACTGAACGCGCTCAAAGCGGAGAAATTGCCGGGTGTCGCGTCACCTCTCACGATGTCGGACAGGGACACGATCGAACGGGCAACCGGGTGCGAGCCGGGTTTTGCCGGACCAATCGGCCTCGACATCCCGATTTTTTTTGATCACGCCACAGCCGTCATGTCCGATTTCATTTGCGGCGCAAATGAGGTGGACAAGCACATGACGGGGGTTAATTTCGGGCGTGATATCGCACGCCCGGACACCGTCGACATCCGCAATGTCGTTGCCGGTGATCCTTCCCCGGGCGGAAAAGGCGTATTGAAGATCGCGCGCGGCATCGAGGTCGGGCATATCTTCCAGCTCGGCAAGAAATACAGCGACGCGATGGGGGCAACCGTACAGGACCAGGACGGCAATGACGTCGCGATGACCATGGGGTGTTACGGCATTGGCGTAACGCGAATCGTCGGCGCTGCCATAGAGCAAAACCATGACGAGAACGGCATTATCTGGCCCGAACCGCTGGCCCCTTTCGACATCGTGCTCATCGCGATCAACATGCAACGATCCGAGGCAGTTCGTGTCGCGGCAGAAGAGCTTTATGCGGAGCTCTCAGCCAAGGGGTTCGAAGTACTTTTCGACGACCGGGACGCCCGCCCCGGGGTGAAATTTGCCGACGCGGAGCTGATCGGCGTTCCCCACCGGTTGGTCGTCAGTGAACGCGGGCTGAAGAGCAAGGAGCTCGAATATCGCCACAGGCGTGACACGGAGTCGCGTATGTTGAAACGTGAAGCTGCTCTCGACATGCTCGAGACATCGAGGATAAGCTGAACCTGACGTTGTGAATTTGGTGTGGGTGGTATGCGCGTCTCGAAGGTCCTGATTGCGGCGATGCTGGTAGCTGTTGCCTGTCCTGGCATCGCCGACGATCGGCCCGACCCTGCCCTCATCGAATTGTTGCGAGAGGCAGCGACAGACACCCAGAGTTTCAACGATCACTTCGACGCCCAGGTGTGGCTCACCGATATGTCGACGAGACTCGAAGCACAGGTCGAAAATCCCGAAGAGCGCATCGAAATACTGAAACGCGTGCACCAGGAGTCGACGCGAGCGGACTTACCACCTGAGCTCGTCCTCGCCGTGATCGATGTCGAGAGCAACTTCGACCGCTATGCAATTTCGCATGCCGGGGCGCGCGGCCTCATGCAGATCATGCCGTTCTGGCTCGAGGAAATCGGCCGCCCGAACGACAATCTGATTCACATCGGCACCAACCTGCGCTTCGGTTGCACCATCCTCAAATACTATCTCGACATGGAGAAGGGCGACCTGAAACGCGCGCTGGGTCGTTACAACGGCAGCCTCGGCAAACGCTCGTATCCCAACAAGGTGCTCGATAAGCTGCGACTGAAGTGGTTTCGGGTATAGGCACTATGCGGTAAAGCTATCGCGGCTGAAGCCCAATCCGCCTGCCTTGCCAATCTGAGCCCGATTGACGAATGCGGATTGATCTTTAGTGCAATAAATGTCAGTCCGCACCAATCAATGCCGCAATGTCAGGAAAGGGGGCGGACTGCGCTTCAGCCGCGATTGCTTATTAACCGATCGAAAATCGCGCGGGAAAATCGCAGTGGACGTCCTGAGCTTCGACATTCGTCACCTGCGCCATCGGCGGTCCTTCGCGCAGCCAGTCCTCGAGCTTCTGAAGAGCATCGGGCGCACCGCAGGCCAGTACCTCGACGGTACCGTCCGGCAGATTGACCGCGTGTCCGGTGATTTGCAACGGCATCGCGACGTCACGTGTGCTCGTCCGAAAGAAGACGCCTTGTACCCGTCCGCTTACTTTGAATTGACGGCACGCCATCGTATCGGTTTTGCCGCGTGGCCGAATGGAATCAGGGTGGGTCGCTCGTCGATCGTTCCGAGGCGGCGAGTGCAGCAAGCGCTCTGTTCTTCGCCTGCAACGCATCGCGCCGCGCCTGCGCATAGGCCCTCTCGGAAAGTTTTCTTTGCGCACTGTCAAGGAATGCCTCGGCCATGCGAAGATCCTCGGGCGCCATCTGTGCGGCGCCGGCATCTTTCGCAGCCGCTATCGCCTGCCGCGCATCACTCATTTCCTGCACCGGCGGCGCCGTTCCGCAGCCGGCGGCAATGAACAGGATGGCGATCAGCAGACCGCGGGCGGATACACCGAGATATGCTCCGCCTTTCGCGATTCTTATTGGTTTGCGCACAGCGGAACGCTAGCAAGCGTGCGTGCAGTCCGTCAAGCAGCAGGGTGATCGCTGACGGGCAGTGCTTTCGCTGCTACAGTTGCCGCTCCCGCGAACGAGCCGATGACTGTGGCTTCATGACTATCACCATTTACCATAATCCGCGATGCTCCAAGTCGCGGAAAACACTGGAAATAATTGAATCTCACGGATTGCAGCCGATGATCGTCGAATACCTGAAAGACCCGCCGGCGCCGGACACCCTGTTGCAGCTCGCCGAGCGGCTCGCCGTGCCTCTTTCGGAGCTCCTGCGCCATTCCGAAGCCGACTTCGCAGATTCTGCCGAGCCGGTACCACTTGACGATGATCGGGCACTGGCGAATTGGCTGCACGATCACCCGCGGGTTTTGCAACGACCGATCGTCGTCGACGATGACACCGGTCGCGCCGTCGTGGGCAGGCCGCCGGAAAACGTTCTGAAGCTCATCGGTGCCCTGCCCCGTGAATGAATTGACAAATATGCGCGAATTTTTTTGCCGTTGGCGAAGCGCGACGGCGAGTAGTGACAGGCTCCACACGAGGAGGAGCAACGCGGCCAACGGCAAAAAGGGCCAGCAGATTTCTCAAATCATTTGCGGGACAGGCCACTCACCGTGATCGAGGTACTGGTTCTTTATTACTCGAGATTCGGCGCCACCGAAGCGCTCGCGAGAGAAGTATGCCGAGGTGTGGACGCAGTCGCCGACGTCGTGTCCAGATTGCGAACCGTGCCGGCCGTGTCTGCCGCGACGCAGGCGCGCACCGATCCGGTCCCCGACGAGGGACCTCCTTACGCAAGTATCGACGACTTGAAGGAATGCGCGGGGCTCGTCATGGGCAGCCCTACCCGATTTGGCAACATGTCGGCGGCGCTCAAATATTTTCTCGACGGTACCGGCAGTGAATGGTTGAGCGGCACGCTGTCTGGAAAGCCGGCCGGCGTGTTCACGTCGACTTCTACTTTACATGGCGGGCAGGAGACGACTTTACTATCGATGGCGTTGCCGCTCCTGCATCACGGAATGCTCATCGTCGGCGTCCCCTACACGGAAAAAGCACTGTCGACCACGACCACCGGCGGCACGCCGTACGGCGCAAGTCACGTAAGCTGGAACCGGGAACCCGACCGCCTGAGCGACGACGAAAAACAATTGGCAAGGGCGCTCGGTAACCGCGTCGCGAAAATCGCGGCAAAGCTTCACGTCAGCGAATCGACTTGAGGGTGTCTTTCACGAAAGGGATAGTCAGTCGCCGCTGCGCCTTGAGGGCGGCCGCATCGAGCTGGTCCAGCAGCGCGTACAAGCTGGACATGTCTCGCTTGCTCCGGTTGAGAAGAAAAACCGCCGTGTCGTGCGGCAGATCCAGTCCGCGAAACCCTGCCCGAAGCTGCAATGCCCTGATGCGATCCGCCTCGGCGAGCGCGGCAATGCGAAATATCGGCAACATAGAGAAGCGGCTTTCCAGGTCCGCGAGATCGAACCGGCATTCCCGCGGCGCAGCGTGCGCCGCGGCAATAATCGAGCCTTCGAGGTCCGCAATCTGGTTGTACAGTTCGAACAGTCCTAGCTCCCAGTCGGGCTTGCGTGCGACCAGGTGCACATCGTCAAGGCAAACGAATTGTCGGCTGGACAGGTCGGCCAGGATTTCGGGTCCGGCCTTTTCGAGGTGCGCCAGCGGTACGTAGACCGCAGTATCGCGCGACTTTTCGCAGACGGCCTGCAGCAGATGGGTCTTGCCGCTGGCCGCGGCACCCCAGATCCAGCAACCCGGACCGGCGCCACGCGCCACGAGATCTCTGAGGAACGCCACGAGCGTCTCGTTGCCGGCCGGCCAGAAGCTGTCGAACACTGCATAGTCCTGGAGTTGAAGCGGCAGTGCCAGCTGGCTCAAGGTTTCGACGCTCCGGCCGTCGTGCGCTCTTCGGCCCGGCCCGCTTCCTCGAGTTCCGGATGCTCGGCCAGATAACGGTTGTAAGCGAAGCGCACCAGTACCGACAGCACGGCCGCTGCCGGTAATGCGAGGAGCACGCCGAAGAATCCGAACAGCTGGCCGCCGGCCGCGACGGAGAAGATCACGACAACCGGGTGCAGGCCGATGCGGTCACCCACGAGCTTCGGCGTCAGGATCGAGCCCTCGATCATCTGCGCAACGGAAAATGTCGCAACGACGCCAACGAGGCGCAGCCATGGATCCGGTTCCAGCGCCACCGTCAGACCCGCGAGACCGATGCCCAACACAAATCCGAGATACGGCACGAAGCTGACCAGCCCCGCGACGACGCCGATCGCGACCGCGAATCGGAGCCCGACGAGTGCGAGCCCCGACGCGTAAATGATGGCGAGAGAGATCATGACGAGGATCTGTCCGCGCAGGAACGCGCCCAGCACCTCGTCCGTCTCGCGGGCGAGAGCGATGACGGTGTCGCGTTGTCGCGTCGGCACGATGGCGGCAATCCTTTGCAGTATCGGATCCCAGTCGCGCAACATGTAGAAAGTCAGTATCGGCACGAGGAACAGGCTGATGACCGCGGCGACGAGCGCGCCGCCGGAGCGGCTCAGCGAGGTCAGCACGGTCGCTCCCCAATTGCCGGCCAGGTCACTGTAGCGTGACAGGAACGCGCCAAGGCCGATTTCCTCTCCGGGATCGATGCCGAGCAAGTGCGTCAGTTTCGGTAACCACACCTGTTCGGCTTGCAGGATGATGCCCGGCAGTGCTTCGAGCAATGCGGACACCTGCGTCTGTATCAGCGGAAACACCAGCAGTACGATGAGTCCCAGCGCTCCGAACGTCAGTACGAATACGCTGACGACCGCAATCGTGCGCGGAAGTCTGAGACGCTGGAGCCGGTCCGCCAGCGGGTCGCCAATGTAGGCGAGCAACGCGGCCGCGACGAACGGTGTCAATACCGGTGCCAGCAGCCACAGCAGCCAGCCGGTCAGCGCGATAGCAATGAGCCAGTTCAGCCGATACCTGCTTTTGAAATCGTCACTCATGTACTTTGCCACCGTGCCATGCGCGCCGGGCCCATGACCAGACGTAATCGACGCCACTGATCACAACCGTGACGACGACCGATGCGCCAATCACCGTAATCGTAATCTGGTCAGGCCAGCCGTACCCTGCGCGACTCAGGACAAATACGATCAGCAGCAATTGCAGTGCCGTATTCAGTTTGCTGATTCTCGTCGGTTCGCCCTCGACCTGCTGAATGAGAAAATTATAGGCAGTGGCGCCACCGACGATGACGACATCACGGACGATGACGAGCGCGGCCAACCATAGCGGAATGAGCTCGACATAGACCAGCACGATGAACGTACCGGTGACGAGTAGCTTGTCCGCAATGGGATCCAGCAGCGCGCCGACGCGCGTATGCCAGTCGAAGCGCTTGGCGAGGTAGCCGTCAATGCCGTCCGAGCAACCCGCGATCACGAACAGCCCAAGGGCAAATCCGTATTGCCCATCGACGATCAGGTAGAGGATCGGTCCTACCAGCGCAATGCGTAGCAGCGAGATTGCATTGGGCAGCCAGCGCAGCGACATCAACGATCAGTCCGAACGATAGAGATATTCGATCGTCGCCTGTCGCCGGTCACGAATACTGTAGCTGTCGATCTGACCCCGATCATCGTCGAACGGAACCACTTCGATATCCTGGTTAAGAGGATCGACCGGTTCCAGCATGGGACTGAGATCCAGTGCGCGTTGTAACCGCTCCATGCCGCCCTGCACCCGGACCTTGTATATGATCCGGTCACCCGCGACGGATTCGATCATCACTCCGTCGATGCCACGCAGGTTCTCCATGTAGCGCTGAACTTTGCCGAAAGCTTTGACCGAATCGATCCCCGATATCGCCAGGCGAATGGTCTCCAGGGGAGAACGACTGTCGATCCGGAACCTTTCGGCAAGCGTATCCGCGAGCAGGTGAATGACCTCCTCTGTCCCGCCGGTCCAGGATGCCCGCTCGCCACCCAGATACCAGGTCCAGCGGTTCATCTGCGGGGAGCCCGCACGAATTCTCCCGACCAGCACGGCCTCCGCCTGGTAACGGGCGGACGCCCGCAGCGTGAGGTCGTCAAAACCACCCCAGATATCGGTAAAGCTGACTTTTTCGAGATCCTCGATGTCGAGCAGCGGGAACAACACCGGGATGCCGCGACGCGTGGCGACTTCCGTGACCCGTTCGCGCAACAGTCGAGTTCGATCGATCGAGCGCGCGTCGCCCGGCCTGCGTTGGGGATCGTCGGCCGCGATGATTTGCCGCTGGCCCTGGCCCCAGTCGACGGCGATCCAGATCAAGGTCAGCGGACGATCGTTGCCCCAGATGGCCACGCCAGCCCGGCGCAGCACATTCTCGATGGTCGGTCCGTCCAGCGACACAACGAGCGTGTCATCGGGCCCCGGGCGGTATTGCAGCACGAAGCGGCCCGGGTTCGGAAACAATTCCGCCATCTGCTCCCACTCGGCAATGGCCGTCGTACCGGTTATCCGGACCAGTACTTCCGTCAGTGCAAACTGATACGCGATGTTCTGCGCGTCGGCGTCACGCGCGTCGTATGGCACCTGCACCGTATACAGGGATTGCATTTCGATGGCGTGAGCCAGCCCGCACAGGGCGAGCACGGCCAGCCCGAACAGCATGCGCTTAAGACGCAGCCGGCAACCTTGCCACATGCCACCAGCTGCCGTGACGCAAATACTGCCCATGGGCCCGACCTGGCGCCCCCTTTTTCTTGATTCAATCTGCATGCGATCTGTCCGGTCTGCGGACGTTGAAACGGTGGTTTCCCGATCCGCAACGAGACTCTATTATATCTTTCTTGATTCCGCGCGGCAGGAGCTCGATTTGACCTAGAATGCGTTGCCGCGTAACGATTCCGCCCCTGAAAGATGACGACAAAGCCACTGACCTACAAAGATGCAGGTGTCGATATCGATGCCGGCAACGAGCTCGTAGCGAGGATCCGGCCGCTGGTCGGCCGAACCATGCGCCCGGAGGTACTCACGGGAATCGGCGGCTTCGGCGGGCTCTTCGCACTGCCCGCCGGCAAATACCAGGAGCCGGTGCTCGTGGCGGGCACCGACGGCGTGGGTACCAAGCTCAAACTGGCGTGCGCCATGCAACGACACGACACGATCGGCATCGATCTCGTTGCAATGTGCGCCAACGACGTGCTCGTACAGGGCGCCGAGCCGCTCTTCTTTCTCGACTACTTCGCGTGCGGGCGTCTCGATACCGATGTGGCCGAATCTGTGATCGCAGGAATTGCCGCGGGCTGTGAGCAGGCGGGCGCCGCATTGATCGGCGGCGAAACCGCGGAAATGCCGGATATGTACGCCGACGGCGAGTACGATCTTGCAGGATTCTGCGTCGGCGTGGTCGAGCGGCAGGCGCTCGTCGATGGAAGCACCATTGCCGCCGGCGACGTCCTGATCGGCATTCGCTCCAGCGGCGCGCATTCGAATGGCTATTCGCTGATCAGAAAAGTCCTTGATGTCGCCGAGAACAGCACCATCGACGGCACGCCGGCGGAAGAGTTGCTGCTCCAACCCACGAAAATCTACGTCAAGCCGATACTTGAGTTGCTCCGCACCATCAAGGTAAAGGGGCTTGCTCACATCACCGGCGGCGGCCTGACGGAAAACATCCCGAGGATTATCCACGGCAACTTGCACGCGGCAATCGATATCAATAGCTGGCAACCGGGCGCGCTGTTCGACTGGCTCGCGATAAGCGGCCGTATCGCCGCTCCCGAAATGCGACGTACGTTTAATTGTGGTGTAGGCATGGTTGTCGTCGTCGACCCGACCGATGCGAACGCGACAATCGAAGCCCTCGGCAGCTGTGGAGAATCCGCCTGGCGGCTTGGTGAGATCCGGGAGGGCGCCGGCGGCGTGGAATACGTTTGAGCAAGTGTTCCGCCGCGGTCCTGATATCCGGCAGTGGATCGAACCTGCAGGCATTCATCGACGCAGTCGCATCGCGTACGCTCGACCTCGACCTGGCCGTCGTACTCAGCAATCAGCCCGACGCTTACGGCCTCGAGCGTGCGCGGCAAGCCGGCATCAGGACCGAATGTATCCGGCACCAGGATTTTGCGGATCGTTCGTCATTCGATGCGGCGCTCGTCGATTGCCTCGACCGCTATCGCCCGGAGCTCGTGATACTCGCAGGATTCATGCGTATCCTGACAGGAACGTTCGTCCTTCATTTCAGCGGACGAGTGCTGAACATTCATCCCTCGCTGCTGCCGAAATATCCAGGCCTCGATACCCATCAGCGGGCCATCGATGCCGGCGAGAAGTATCACGGCTGTACGGTGCACTTCGTCACCGAAAATCTCGACGGCGGCCCTGCTGTCATCCAGGGAAGGGTGCCGGTCCTGCCGGACGACAACGCGTCGGAACTCGCTGCGCGCGTATTGGCGGTCGAGCACAAGATCTATCCTGAGGCGGCCGGGATGTTTGCTGCCGGCAGGCTCGAATGTCGCCACGGTAGCGCCTGGCTCGACGGTGTGCGGCTATCCGAGCCCGTGCAGTATTCAGGCGCTTGATCCAGCCCTCTGCATGCCACCAAAGATCAAATTGCACCTTTCCGTGTGCCAGGATTGGTACAGCGGGCAAATTGGGCTTTAGCCGCGATCCGGATCAGGCTTTGGGCAGAGTGACGCCTTTCTGACCCTGATACTTGCCGCCTCGATCCTTGTAGGAAATCTCGCATTCCTCGTCGGATTCGAGGAACAACATCTGTGCTACGCCCTCGTTTGCGTAGATCTTCGCAGGCAGCGGCGTCGTATTGGAAAACTCGAGTGTCACGTGACCCTCCCACTCGGGTTCGAGGGGGGTCACGTTTACGATGATACCGCAGCGTGCGTAGGTAGATTTGCCCAGGCATATCGTCAGCACGTTGCGCGGAATACGGAAATACTCCACCGTGCGCGCCAGCGCAAATGAGTTCGGTGGTATCACGCATACATCGCCGCGTTTGTCGACGAAACTGGATTCATCGAAAGACTTTGGATCGACGAATGCCGATTCGATATTGGTAAACACCTTGAATTCGTCCGCACAACGCACATCGTAACCGTAACTCGAAGTACCGTAGGAAACGATTCGCTGCCCGTTCAGTTCACGAACCTGACCAGGCTCGAACGGATCGATCAGAGCGTGTTCTCTTGCCATTCGCCGAATCCAGCGATCCGACTTGATGCTCATTGATTCTCGACCACGATCTTGGGGAAATGACGACTGTAATCTTTACCTTGCATCGCCAGCCTCGCGGCCATGCGTCTCGCCGTCGCGCGATACGCATCTGCCGCAGCCGACGCCGGCTCCGCCACAACCGTCGGGTTGCCGGCGTCGGTCTGTTCGCGAATCCGGCGCTCCAGAGGCAAGGCACCAAGGAGTTCGACATTGTAATCGGCGGCCATTCTCTCCCCACCGCCACTGCCGAACAGCGGCTCCTCAAAGCCGCAATTGCTGCAAATGTGGGTGCTCATGTTTTCGACGATACCGAGCACCGGAACCGATACCTTGCGAAACATCTGTAATCCCTTGCGTGCGTCGAGAAGCGCGATATCTTGCGGCGTGGTTACGATGACGGCACCACTGACGGGGACCTGTTGCGACAGTGTCAATTGAATGTCCCCGGTACCGGGCGGCATGTCGACGACGAGGTAGTCGAGGTCCGACCAGCGCGTCTGTTGCAGCATCTGGTTAAGCGCCTGCGTCACCATCGGCCCGCGCCACACCATCGGCTGATCCGCATCGATCAGGAAGCCGATGGACATCACCTGGACGCCGTGTGCGCTCAGCGGATTCATGGACTGACCGTCGTCGCTGGTCGGTCTTTCGCCGGCAACGCCGAGCATCAGCGGGATGCTCGGGCCATAAATGTCGGCATCGAGGACGCCGACCCGGGCGCCCTCGATACTGAGCGCGAGCGCGAGATTCACCGCCGTCGTGGACTTGCCGACGCCTCCTTTACCCGAAGCGATCGCGATGATGTTCTTTACGTCCGCGAGCGGCTTCAGATTGCGTTGCACACCGTGCGACGTGATCGTCGTGCCGATTTTCACGTCGACGTTCTTGATCCGTCCGTCGTCGCGAACCTCATCTGTGACTGCCCGTACGAGTTCCGCTTCGATACTGCGTGCCGGCAATCCGAGATCAACGACGATCGATGCCTTGTCACCGTCCAGGGTGACGCTGATGACGCGGCCGGTCGCGGCCACGGTATGGCTCATCCCGGGGAGCGGAATGGCGCCAACTCTCTGTTTCAGATCAGATTCTGCAGACGTGGTCACACTAAATTTCTTGTCATTGGGCTAATTTTATGGCGGGCGTCGGTTGGCACGCCCGCGGGCGGTATTGTAACCAGATTGACCGATGAAAATGCCCCGGTTTGGCGGATTCCGCGTACGCGGATCGTTCCGGGTTCACATTTTCAGCAACAGGCGATATGGCATAATGCTGCGGGAGCGAGTACGGAAGCTGCCGTGCATTCGGCGTTGGGCGTCAATGATTGCGGCAGACGGCTCAATCGAACACAAGACTGATGGCGTCAAATAATAAGGCACAGATTGAATCGCGTGCACGGAGGCGAGTGACCGTCTTCGATTGCGCGGCTGCGCTGGAGTCCGGCCGGGCCTTTAGCGCAACCGGCGCCGTCAATGCCGTGGCGGACTGATCCTCATGGCCCTCCTGAGCGGTTTTCGCACGGATCAGCTGATCGGCGAGCTGGTAAGCGAATCGGATCCCAACTCTCCGGCCGCACAGAAGACCATCGAACGTCTGAAAAACATTGGCCCGAAAGTCATCCCCAAGATCATCGATGCGCTCGCAATGAGCGACAAGACCCACACCATGGTATTCGTCGACATCCTGGCGAGCCAAGTGAACGACAAGACCCTGAAGTATTTCCAGGAGGGCCTGGCCGACGGCGGGGATCGAGTCGTCCGCGGCACCGCATGGGCGCTCTCCAGCAGCAATAACTACGACGCCAATGCCTTGTTGGATTTTCTCGACGATCCGGAGGTGTCGAAGGCCGCGCTGATCGAGGTGCTCAAGGTCCACAAGAAGAACCTGAACGTTCACGAAGTCCTGCAGCGGGCCTACAAGATGGAGCCCAACGAAAAGGCTGCGCTGTTCGCGATCATCGAGGACATCGTAACCGTGGATATGGTCCCGGACCTGATCAATCGCATGGGCGGCAAGGACCCGGCGATCAAGATTCACCTGATGAGGCTGCTCTCGAAATTCAACCGGGACGAGATCAACCGGGCGATCGAGATGCAACTCGGCGATTCCAACAAGCTCGTTCGCAGCGCCGCCCTGGATGCCCTCGCCAACCGGGAGGGCCACGTCCTTATCGAAAGAGTCGCGAAGCTCCTGCACGATCCGGACCTCGAGGTACAGAGCAAGGCAGTGGACGTGCTGATCAAGATCAATGATCCGAACACGATCAAGCTTCTGGTGCCGGCACTGAAAGACGAATCCGAGTACACGCGCCGCGCCGCCGTCGAGGTGCTCAACGAAGTGTGCAACCCCGAATCCGTCAAGGACCTCCTGGACGCGATCAAGGACGACGACTGGTGGGTGCGCGCCCGCGCCGGCGACGCACTGGCCGACATCGGCGGACCCAAGGTCATCAGTTCTGTTCTCGAGCTGGTCAAGGACAAGGACGAGGAAATACGCCGCACGGCGATCGAGATCCTGAACGTGGCGCAGGACGAAACCGCGGTCGACACCCTGATCAAGGCTACCGACGATCAGGACTGGTGGGTACGCGAGCGCGCGGTCGATGCGCTGGCGCAGATCGGCAACAAGAAGGCGCTGCCGAAGCTCGTCGACATGCTGGGCAAGAATGCCAAGACCGACACGGTCGTGGTGCGGGCCCTCGGCAAGCTCGGCGATGCCACGCTGATCAACAAAATCGTGCCGATGCTCAATCGTCCCGAACGGGAGATCCAGGTCGAAGCCATCAAGGCGCTTTCACATCTTGCGGACGAGAAACACGCTGAAACGGTGCGCGGCCTGATGGAGAAGCTGAAGCAATCCGAGGACCGGACCATCGTCAACAACGCCGACAAGGCGATCAAGGAAATCGATGCCAAGTTCTCGGAAGTCGTTATTGCCGAGAACATTCGCGCAGAGAAGATGCAGGAACAGACCAACACGCTCCTGCTCGATGAACAGGAACTCGAAAAATTCATTCACGAGCATGCGACAGGCGCGCACCTGGCGACCGCCGGCGCTCCGCCGATGCTGGACATCAGCACACTCGAGCCAGGCGACGTCATCGAGGGACGGTACAAGTTCATCGAGAAGATCGGCAAAGGCGCTTTCGGCACCGTGCTCCTGATGCAGGACCAGGTCGTAGACGAGCGGCTGATCCTGAAATTCCTGAATCCGAACGTGTCTTCGGACGAGGAAATGATGAAACGCTTCGTTCACGAGTTGCGGTATTCACGAATGATTACGCACAAGAACGTCATTCGCATCTATGACTTCCTTCACCTTCAGGGTGCCTATGCGATATCGATGGAGTATTTCCCGTCGCACACGCTGAGCGGCGAGATACCGGACCAGAAGCCGATGGATTTCAAGAAGGCGCTCAGGTATTCGATGGACATGGCGACCGCGATGTTGGTCGCTCACCAGGCCGGTGTGATTCATCGCGATCTCAAGCCCGCCAATATCCTCGTCAATGACGAAGGCCTGTTGAAGATCGTGGACTTCGGCGTCGCGGCGGCGGCCTCGAGCGGCGATACCCAGCTCACCAAGACCGGTTACGTGATCGGCTCGCCGAAATACATGGCGCCGGAGCAGATTCTCGGCAAGAAAGTCGACGAGGCGGCCGACATCTACAGCATCGGCGTCATCATGTACGAAATGCTCACCGGCGTCCCGCCTTACAGCCGCGGCGACCATATGTCCGTCATGTACCAGCACGTTCAGGGCAAGGCCAAGACCTGTCAGGAGCTCAATCCGGAGATTCCGGACAGCTACGCAGCCGTCATTGCCAAGGCCATGTCGGTCGACAAGACCAAGCGATTCCAGTCGATGGACGAGCTGATGGACGCCCTCGCCGAGATCGAGCTCTAGGCCCGATCCGGGATCGCGGCTGAAGCCGCTCCCACGACCCTGCTACGGCCAGATCTGCCACGGCAAACCCTCGCGTGGCCTGCGTGCTGTTCTCGGTGATTCTGAGAACGGCGTCTCAAAATATGCGCCAACGCACTGGCGCCTGCCGTGAAATCATCCTAGGATACTCGCAAATCCATGATTTTTGGGCGCAATTAGCATCCTCACAACATGCCTCGAATTGATGCATTCTTGAAGCTGGGCCTTGCACAGGGCTGCTCGGACGTCCATCTGGCGGTCGGCGTGCCACCCATGTTGCGCATGAACGGGGACCTGATGCCGATCAAGTTCAGAAAACTGTCCGACACCGAGCTGGAAAGCTATGTCATGGAGATCCTGAGCGATTCGCAGAAGGACCATTTCTACTCGGGCGAGGACCTGGATTTTTCCTACGTCGGCGAGGAGGGATCGCGCTTCCGTGTCAACCTGTTTCGCAAGGACACGGGTGTCGGGGCCGTGTTCCGCTTCATCCCTAACGAAGTGCCGACGCTCGAGAAACTGGCCGTTCCCGATATCATTCGGAGCTTGTGCGACGTCCACCAGGGAATGGTGCTCGTCACCGGCTCGACCGGCACCGGCAAGTCGACGACGCTAGCCGCGATGATCAATCACCTGAATCACAACCGGGCCCTCAACATCATCAGTCTCGAGGATCCGATCGAGTTCGTTCATCCCAGCGTCCAGAGCCAGGTTATCCAGCGCGAGCTCGGCACGCATTTGCGCAGTTTCGCGGACGGCGTGCGCTCGGCGATGCGCGAGGACCCGGACGTCATTCTGGTCGGCGAGATGCGCGACGCCGACACCATATCGATGGCCATGACCGCGGCCGAAACCGGTCACCTGGTGCTGGGCACCCTGCACACGACGAGCGCGGTCAAATCCATCGACCGAATCATCGACGCCCTGCCCGGCGACCTGCGCGAGCAGACCAAGAGTTTCCTCTCACACAGTCTCAAAGCAGTGGTCACCCAGGTACTGGTCAAGACGCCGGACGGCCGCGGCCGCAGGGCGGTGCTGGAAATCCTGATCAATAATCGCGCAATTTCGAAACTGATCATGTCGGATCAGTCTCACCAGATTCCGTCACAACTGCAGACCGGCAAGGCTGTCGGCATGCAACTCATGGACCAGGCTTTGCTCGATGCGATCGTGGCGAAACACGTCGATCCGGACGATGCCGCGCGTTTCGCGCTCGACAAAAAGAAATTCCGGCGTTACATCACCGACACCAGCATCCTGCCGGTCATGGATGCGATGACTTAGGCCTGACGCGCTGACAATGTCCAAGATCGATCAAATTCTGCAGGACGCACTCGCAAAAAGTGCCTCGGACCTGCATTTGATTTCGGGCGACCCGGCCCGCGTTCGCGTCCACGGCTCGTTGACGACGCTGAGCGACGAAAAACTGACGATCGACTTCGTCAAAGAAGCCCTATACGAAATCATGAATGCCCAGCAGACTCGCGATTTCGAGAGAGATGACGCCGTCGATTTCGCTTACGAGATCCCGCAGGTTTCGCGCTTTCGCGTCAACGCATTGCGGCATCTCAATGGCTATGGGGCCGTATTCCGGGCCATTCCGTCACAGGCGCTGACGCTCGAGCAGCTCGACATGCCGGCTGCCGTTCACACGCTGTGCAAGCAGACACAGGGCATGATCCTCGTGACCGGCAAGACCGGATCCGGAAAATCCACGACCCTCGCGGCGATGGTCGATGCGATCAACAAGCGGATCAAAGGCCATATCCTGACGATCGAGGACCCGATCGAATTCGTGCACGAAAGCAAGGGCTGCCTCATCAGCCAGCGAGAAGTCGGCAAGCACAGTAATTCCTTTGCCGATGCGTTGAATTCGGCCCTGCGCGAGGACCCCGACGTCATCCTGGTCGGCGAACTGCGGGATCTCGAGACCATCGGCATCGCCGTCACGGCGGCCGAGATGGGTATCCTGGTCATGGGGACGCTGCATACCAACGGCGCCGCACCGACGGTCGACCGCATCGTCAACACGTTTCCGGCGGACAAGCAGAGTCATATCCGGACCATGTTGTCGACTTCCCTGCGCGGTGTCATCTCACAACAACTGCTGCCCAGGGCGGACAAACCGGGACGGGTAGCCGCACTGGAAATCCTGATCAATACGGCGGGCGTCGCCAACTTGCTGCGTCAGGGCAAGATCGATCAGCTGGAAACGGCCATGCAATCAGGCGGCGCGGTCGGCATGAAGACCATGGACGCGGCGCTGACGGAACTCTATGACAAAGGCCTGATCACGCGGCAGGAGGCTTACCTGCAGGCCAACAACAAGGCCAAGTTCAAGGAAAAGGCGGAACAACTCGAGGACTCGATGGCGGGGGAAATCTAGCCTGCCGAGAGCAACGGGCAAACCGAATCACTCGCTGAACTAATCTCCGCCCCTCTCGCTTGACCGTGGCATAATCCGCGGGGGCTGCGCGGTGGGTATGTATGCTGCCCTGCGGCTGCAAAGGCTTCCGGGCACCACTTCTCAGGCGCCTTCGAGCGAAAAACAGACCAACAGAAACCCGATCGGCGACGAGGATGACAGACCCGGTTCGAAAAATCATGGTATCCAGCGCCCTGCCCTATGCGAATGGATACATCCACATGGGGCACCTCGTCGAGTACATTCAGTCGGACATCTGGGCGCGTTTCCAGAAGCTCCGCGGCCACCTGTGCACCTATGTCTGCGCGGCGGATGCACACGGCACGCCGATCATGATCAAAGCGCGCGAGGAAGGCATCTCGCCGGAGGCGCTGGTGACGCGCGTATCGAAGGAGCAGCACGAGGACTTGCAGGCCTTCGACGTCTGCTTCGACAACTTCTACACCACGCACTCCGAGGAAAACGAACGGCTGGTCGTGCGCATGTTCGACGCGCTGCGCGAAGCCGGTCATGTGTATACGAAGACGATCGAGCAGGCATACGACGAGATCGAAAAAATGTTTCTTCCGGACCGCTTTGTCCGCGGCACTTGCCCCCGCTGCAGGAGCGAGGACCAGTATGGCGATGCCTGCGAGGTCTGCGGTGCGACTTATACGCCGGATCAGTTGCTCGACGCGGTATCCGTCCTCTCCGGTACCAAGCCGGTGTGGAGGCAATCCGAGCACTATTTTTTCCGCCTGAGTGCCTTCGAGGAGCGACTCCGCGCATGGATTAAATCAGCCGCGCTGCATCAGAACATCACGAGCAAGCTCGAGGAATGGTTCGCCGCCGGGCTGCAGGACTGGGACATCTCGCGCGACGCGCCGTACTTCGGCTTCAGGATTCCGGACACCGAGGACAAGTATTTCTATGTCTGGCTCGACGCGCCGATGGGCTACGTGGCGAGCTTCCTCAACCTGTGCAATCGGCGCAACGACCTCGACTTTGACGAGTACTGGATGCCAGGCCACGACACCGAGGTTTATCACTTCATCGGCAAGGATATCGTCTATTTCCACACGCTCTTCTGGCCGGCGGTGCTCGAAGGCGCCGGATTTCGCACGCCCGACAGCGTGTTCGCGCACGGCTTCCTCACGATCAACGGCAAAAAAATGTCGAAATCCCGCGGCACGTTCATCAAGGGAAGAACGTACCTGAACAATCTCAATCCCAGCTGCCTGCGCTATTACTATGCGGCCAAACTCGGTCCGAGCATGGACGACATCGATCTCAATCTGAAAGATTTCGTTGCGCGAGTGAATTCGGACCTCATCGGCAAGCTTGTGAATATCGCGAGCCGCTCCGCAGGTTTCATCAACAAGCAATTCGACGGTCACCTCGCGGACTCGCTGGACGATCCGGAACTCTATGCCAAATTCGCTGCGGAATCGGAGTCGATCGCCGAGCACTACGAGCGCCGCGAATACTCCAAGGCGATACGCACCGTCATGGCACTTGCCGACGAAGCGAATCGCTATATCGAGCTAAAAAAACCATGGGCCATAGCCAAGGACCAGGACAAGGCAGACCAGGTGCAGAAGGTTTGCACGCAGGCGTTGAACCTGTTTCGCACGCTGATGATCTACCTGACGCCCGTCATTCCCGCCGTCGCTGCGGACACGCAGGCGCTGTTCCGTGAGGATCCGTGGGAATGGGATGCGGCGACCGTGCCGCTGCTCAATCAATCAATTTCAACATACAAGCCATTACTGACGAGAGTCGAACCATCACAGGTCGATAAGATGCTTGAAGAATCCAGAGAACCGGAATCGTCCGGCGGCAAGTCGCCCGGCAGCGCCGAAATAACCATCGATGATTTTCAGAAAGTCGACATGCGCGTCGCGAGGGTCGAGAAAGCCGAGCATGTCGATGGCGCCGACAAGCTGGTGCGCCTGACGCTCGATCTCGGCGCGGAAACGCGCGAGGTATTCGCCGGCATCAAGAGTGCCTATTCGCCCGACGAGCTGGAGGGCCGGCTCGTCATCGCGGTAGCCAATCTCGCACCGAGGAAGATGCGATTCGGCGTCTCGCAAGGCATGGTCCTCGCAGCGGGACCCGGCGGGAAGGATATCTTCCTGCTGTCGGCCGACTCCGGCGCAACACCTGGCATGCGGGTCACCTGAAACCGATGTAGAGTCGCAGCATGTCGAACCTGATTCTGATCCTGGTTGGCACCGTACTCGTCAACAATTTCGTGCTCGTACGTTTCCTCGGGCTGTGCCCGTTCATGGGCGTGTCGCGCAACCTCCAGGCTGCATTCGGCATGTCGCTCGCGACTGCGTTCGTGCTCACGCTGTCATCGGCAATCAGCTATCTGATTCATCAGTACCTCCTGATCCCGCTGGACCTGGGCTTCCTGCGCACCATCAGTTTCATCCTGGTCATTGCCGCGAGCGTGCAGTTCACGGAGATCATGGTGCGGCGATTGAGTCCGCTGCTCGACCAGGTGCTCGGTATCTACATTCCGTTGATCGCCACGAATTGCGCCGTGCTCGGTGTCGCACTCCTCAACGTGCAGCAGGCGAAAGGGTTCATCGAGTCCGTGTTCTTCGGCTTCGGCGCATCGATGGGATTCGCGCTCGTTCTTACCTTGTTTGCATCGATCCGCGAACGCCTGGACGCAGCGGATACGCCGCGTCCATTCCGCGGTACTGCGATCGCACTGATGACCGCCGGCATCATGTCACTCGCTTTCATGGGTTTTTCGGGCATGGCACGCCCCTGAAGCCGGTTTGCGCTGATCGCTGAACCTTGCCATGTGGACCACGATCCTGACAGCAGTCGTTACGATAACGGTGATCGCGCTCGTGGCAGGATTCGTGCTGAGCTACATGTCCGGCAGACTGCCCGCAGATCGGGAACCGCTGGTAGAGACCGTCAACAGGATGCTGCCGCAAACGCAGTGCGGGCAATGTGGCTATCCGGGGTGCCGGCCGTACGCGGCCGCCATCGTCGAAAAAAGCGCAGCGATCAACCTGTGCCCACCGGGTGGTGAGGAAACGATGCTGCGGATGGCGGCGCTCCTGGGGCGCGAACCGGTATCGGTAGAGGAGAAACCGCCTGGCGTGCAACTTGCCATCGTCGACGAGTCATTGTGTATCGGTTGCACCTGGTGTCGCGAGGTCTGTCCGGTGGATGCCATCGTCGGCGCGCACCAGTACATGCACACCGTGATCGCGGCGGAATGCACCGGCTGTGAATTGTGCGTCCCGCGCTGCCCGGTCGACTGCATCCAAATGGTGCGCGCGGCATGAGTGCGCCGACCTTCGATCTCGGTGCGCTGCACGGCGGCCTGCGCCTGCCCGCGAGAAAGAGCATATCGACCTCGATGCCGATACAACATGTGCCGGTGCCAAAACAACTCGTTATTCCGATTCAGCAACACACCGGGGATCCGGCGCACCCCGTTGTCGGCATCGGTGAACGCGTAACGAAAGGCCAGCTGATAGCGGATTCCGACGGCCAGATCAGCGCCCCGGTGCATGCGTCGTCATCCGGCAAGATCCTCGCGATCGAGCCATGGCCGGTGGCACGTCGTCTGGGCGGCACGGCGCCGTGTATCGTCATCGAATGCGACGGCGAAGACCGAGCTATCGCACTGTCGGAACCTATGCGTCCATACGAGACGTTCGACCAGGAAACGCTGTTTCAGAGAATTCTGCAGGGCGGCATCGTCGGTCTCGGCGGCGCAGTTTTCCCGACCGCGCAAAAGCTCATGCACGCCTCTATCGTGCCGCTCGAACACCTGATTCTGAATGGCGTCGAATGCGAGCCGTACATCAGCTGTGACGACATGCTGATGCGCGAGCAGGCGGATGAGATCTTGCGCGGCGCTCAGATCCTGATGCACGCGCTGGGCGTTCAGCATTGCTTCGTCGCGGTCGAGAGCGACAAGCCGGAGGCGATTCGTGGGCTCATCGAAGAGCTGACCAGGTTGCAGGATCCGCGAATCGTCCTTAAGCAGATTCCATCGATATTTCCGTCGGGTGCCGAAAACCAGACCGTGCAACTTGTCACGAGCAAGGAGGTCCCCAGCGGCGGCCTGCCGACCGATGTCGGCTGTGTGGTGCAAAACGTCGGCACCGCGGCAGCCGTCTACCGGTGGATATCCAAAGGGGAGCCGTTGATATCCCGGGTCACGACCGTTAATGGCGACGGTATCGCCAGACCGATGAACGTATTCGCGCGTATCGGCACGACCGTCGCAGATGTTGTCAATTTTGTCGGTGGATACACGGAAAACGTGCGTCACCTTGTCATCGGAGGGCCAATGACGGGCAAGTCCGTAACGACAGACCGCGTACCGCTCGTCAAGGCGACCAATTGCATTCTTGTTCTGACCGATGCAGAACAATTCGGCAGAGAACAACCGTGCATCAGGTGCGGCAATTGTTCCGATGTCTGCCCGGTGCAGTTACTACCACAGCAACTGTTCTGGTTCGCCTGCGGTGACAATGAAGACAAGCTCAGAAGTTACGGCCTGATGGACTGCATTGAATGCGGCTGCTGCGACCTCGTGTGCCCCAGCCATATTCCGCTGACCGCGGATTTCAAGATGGCAAAAGCGCGCATGCGAGAGCTTGCCGACGAGGCCGCGAGGGCGGAACGCGCCCGCGAGCGTTTCGAAGCGCGCACCGTGCGACTGCAGAAGGAGCAACTGGAGCGTGAGAAGGAACTGCTCGCACAGAAAAAAGCAGCCAGGGAAGGTGGAGCCAAAGCGATCGATGAAATCCTCGAGCGAACTCGCAAGAAAGACGAGGACGAGGAATAGCCGACCGTGGAATTCGTCAGGCGAGAAGCTCCTTTCATTGCCCCGCGAGTCGATACGGCTTCCCTCATGCGGCAGGTTCTCTACGCGCTGCTGCCGGCGACGGGGGTGCACGCCTGGTTTTTCGGCCCCGGCATCATCTTCAATATGCTGATCGCGACCGGTTTCTGCCTGGGCGGTGAGGCCGCCATGATGTGGGCGCGCGACAAGTCGATTCGCGTCGCCCTGAGCGATTACAGCGCGGTGGTCACCGCATTCATCCTCGCATTCGCCTTGCCGCCGCTGACGCCCTGGTGGGTAACTGCCACGGCCGCGCTCTTCGGCATCGTCGTCGCCAAGCACCTGTACGGCGGTCTCGGCTTCAACATCTTCAACCCGGCGATGGCAGGCTACGTGCTGGTGCTGGTCGCGTTCCCGGTGCAGCTCAACTTCTGGACCGCGCCGCGAATCGGCGATCTCGACTACCATTACGTGAATTTCTTGGAGACCCTCAAATACACGCTGACGGGTAATCTGCCCGCATACCTGACGGTCGACGCGGTCAGCCGCGCGACACCGCTGGACGCGGTCAAAGCGGGCTTGAGCACCATGCGTACTTTTGCAGAAATCCATTCGAACCCGATGATGGGCAGCTTCGCTGGGCGCGGCTGGGAATGGATCTCGAATTTCATTTTGTTAGGCGGCATCTGGCTGCTCCTGAAAAAAGTCATTCGCTGGCACATCCCGCTGGGCGTATTTGCGGGCTTACTGGTGCCTTCAACGCTCGCCTACATGATCGAAGCGGGCAACCATGCCAGCCCCGGTTTCTACCTCTTCAGCGGCGGTACGATGTTGTGCGCATTTTTCGTTGCAACCGATCCCGTATCCGCGGCAACCAGCACGAGGGGCCGTCTCATCTATGGGGCAGGTATCGGCTTTCTCATCTACGCGATTCGCCGCTGGGGAAGTTACGCTGACGGCGTCGCGTTTGCGGTGCTGATCATGAATATGACGGTGCCGGCGCTCGATGCGATCACGAAACCGCGTATCGTCGGCCACTACAAACGAGATTCCGGTTCGGATTTCGAGCGATGACCGAGCCGGCCCGACCACCCACCGCGATACAGAACGGGTTGATACTCGCGGCTGTCGCCGCGGTATGCACGGCGCTCGTCGCCCTGACATTCAACGTGACGAAGGCGCGAATCGCTGCTAACGAGGAGGCCTACCTACAACAGCGGCTGGCGCCGGTCCTTGCCGGTGTCACTTTCGACAACGACATCACCGCGTCGGCATTCACGCTGCCACCCCCACATGTCCTGCCGGGCAGCGAAGCCGTGGTCGTCTATCCGCTCCTCCAGGGCGCGGAGCCGGTCGCGGCGCTGTTCGTCGTCACCCCCGAAGACGGGTTTTCGGGGCCGATCAAGTTGCTGATCGGAGTCGATATCCACGGATCGGTAGTCGGCGTCCGCACGCTGCAACACATTGAGACACCGGGTCTCGGCGATGGCATAGACATCGATCGTTCCGACTGGATCGAAATCTTCCGCGGCAAGTCTCTCGAGTCGCCCAAGCCGTCGATGTGGGCGATCAAAAGGGACGGCGGTGCCTTCGATCAACTGACCGGCGCGTCGGTCACCTCGAGGTCCGTCGTCAATGCAGTCGGGCTCACATTGCGTTATTTTGAAGTCAATCAGGACGTCGTGTTCGCCGCACAGGCGGATCCAGGACCGCCAAATGAGTAAGTCGAGTCATATTCGCGCACAGTTCGTCGCCGCGCTGTGGCAGAACAACCCGGGTCTCGTGCAACTCCTGGGCCTTTGTCCGTTGCTGGCCGTGACCTCGACGTTCGTCAATGGTCTCGGCCTCGGGCTGGCGACATTGAGCGTGCTGACGATGTCGAACGTGCTCGTTTCCGCGAGCCGGCGCTGGCTGCGCAGGGACATCCGCATTCCCATGTACGTGCTCATTATCGCCTCGCTCGTCACCTGCATCGAACTCATCTTCAAGGCGTGGTTTCCGGTACTCGATCGTTCACTCGGCATTTTCATCCCGCTGATCGTCACGAACTGCACGATCGTCGCACGTGCCGAGCTCTTTGCGTCGCGCAATTCCGTCGGCGCAAGCTTCCTCGACGGTCTCACGATGGGTTGCGGATTCGCACTCCTGCTTTGCGCGCTCGGTTTCACTCGCGAACTCGTCGGTCAGGGTTCGATAATGGCACGCCTCGATTTCCTCATCGGTGGCAGCGAATTGCCTGGCCTTGAGCTCTTCGACGGCGGATTTTTGCTGGCGCTGCTGCCACCGGGCGCATTCTTCGCGCTGGGTCTGGCGGTTGCCGCCAAGGATGCAATCGATCAGCGGCGCAAGAAGACCGCCGAATTCCGACTCCCGATCTGACGTAGCTCGGTCGTGAACAGGCAAAAACGCACCCAGATCTACAAGCGGCTCCGCAAGCATATCCCGAAGCCGGAGACGGAACTCGATTACGGGTCGCCGTTCGAGCTGCTGATTTCCGTCATCCTGTCCGCGCAGGCGACCGATGTCAGCGTCAACAAGGCGACGGCTGAGCTGTATGCCGTTGCCAACACGCCGCAGGCCATGCTCGACCTGGGTGAGGTGCGACTGAAGGAGTACATAAAGACGATCGGGCTCTTCAACAGCAAAGCGAAGAACATCATTGAGACCTGCAAGCTGTTGATGGAAAGACATGGCGGCGAGGTACCGAAAACACGCGCAGAGCTCGAAGCGTTACCCGGTGTCGGGCGAAAAACTGCCAGCGTGGTACTCAACACGGCGTTCGGCGAGCCGACTATAGCGGTCGATACACACATCTTTCGCGTGTCGAATCGCACCGGGCTCGCCAAAGGAAAGACGCCGCTCGAAGTCGAGCGGCGCCTCACCAAGCTGACGCCGGAGGAGTTCCGCAAGAATGCGCATCACTGGCTCATTTTGCACGGCCGCTATACCTGCAAGGCCAGGAAGCCCGCGTGCCCGGAATGCGTGATCATCGATCTCTGCGAATACCGCGGCAAAACCAGGGAGCAAGCCGCGTGATCTTCGGCAAGGATCGCAACGAACTCAGGCAGATGTACATCGACGCCTGGCGCAAGTTTTGCGACGGCGAAATGCTGTCGCCACTCGAAAAGCAAATTGCAGCGGTCGTTCAGGACCATCCGGAATACCAGCCGATGATGACCGCTGATGCGCTGGACGAGTCGTACCTGCCTGAGGGCGGCAAGACGAACCCCTTCCTGCACATGGGACTGCACCTGGCATTGCGGGATCAGATCACCACCAATCGCCCGCCGGGCATCACCGCCGTCTTCGAATCGCTGTGTGCCACCACCGGAGACCGACACACCGCGGAGCATCGGGCGCTCGATTGCCTGGCCGAGGCGCTGTGGGCAGCGCAGAGATCGAATACCGTCCCGGATGAACAGGCCTACATCGAGAGCCTGAAGAAGCTGGCCGGATAACGGGAGACGGACCCGGGGTTCTTACCCGGTGTAATATTCCAACTCCGACGCAGGTCTAATTAAGCGATCTGAACGGGGATCGACCGCAGGTCCGTCCCCAAATTGCCAATAAAAACGTTACCTTATGGCGCAATACGAGAACCGATACCCGGTCACCGGTGCGGGCTTAGGCCTGCGCCGCGGACTGATGGACAAGCTCCTGGCCAGCCCGCCGGCCGAAGTGGACTTCATGGAGGTCGCGCCCGAGAACTGGATTCATGTCGGCGGCAAGCTGGGTCGCAAATTCCGTTTCTTCACCGAGCGCTATCCGTTCCTGATCCACGGACTTTCGCTGAGTATCGGTGCACCCTCCCCTTTGAACGAAGCCTTGCTCCTCGACATCAAGGCGTTCATGAAAGAGCACGGCATCCGCTTTTATTCGGAGCACCTGAGCTATTGCGGAGACGACGGACAACTGTATGACCTCATGCCGATACCGTTTACCGACGAAGCGGTGAAATACGTCGCCGGCCGCATCCGGCGAGCGCAGGATATACTCGAGCAGCGTATGGCGGTGGAAAACGTCTCGTATTACACGCCGACGGATACCGCGATGTCGGAGATCGAATTCACCAAGGCGGTCCTCGATGAGGCCGACTGTGATCTGCTGCTCGACATAAACAATATCGTCGTCAATAGCATCAACCACAAGTATGACGCGCGCGAGTTCATGCTTGCCATGCCGAAAGAGAGGATCAGGTACTTTCATCTCGCCGGGCACCTGGTCGAGGCGGAGGACCTGCGAGTGGATACGCATGGCGATGCTGTCGGCGATCAGGCATGGGAGCTGCTGGCTGACGCTTATGCACACTTCGGGCCAGTGCCGACCTTGCTCGAGCGAGATTTCAATTTTCCGCCGATCGAGGATCTGCTGCTCGAAATCAGGCGCATCAAGTCGATGCAGCAAGGAGCCCGGTCGAACGTGAAAGTCGCGGAGTCGGCCGGTGGTTAAACTGCCCGAATTTCAGCGAAAGCAATATGCCTTTGCCGCGCATATTCGCGACCCGGAGCACAATCCGGCACCGGAAGGCGTCGAAGATCGCCGCATGGCGATCTACCGCGAACTGTTTTTCAACAACCTGCACAGTCTGATCGGACAGACCTTCCCGGTCATCAAGAAACTGCACAGCAAGAAAAAGTTTCGGTCGCTGATCAGGGCATTCATGATTCGTCACCAGGCACAGACGCCCTACTTTCTCGAAATACCACGAGAGTTCCTGGCTTTCCTGGAGCAAGAATACGAACTGCAGGATGATGACTTTCCGTTCCTCGTCGAACTTGCGCATTACGAGTGGGCAGAACTCGCGCTGTCGGTTTCGACTGAGGTCAATGATGTAATGACAATCGACCCGGAAGGAAACCTGCTCGAAGGCATACCGGTACGATCGAAGCTCGCCTGGACATTCGCCTACCGGTATCCGGTGCATCGCATCTCGCCCGATTATCTGCCGGCAGAGCCCGGCGAAGCACCGACATTTCTCGCGATCTGCCGCAGGGCTAATGACGACATGGACTTCATGGAACTGAACCCGGTGACTGCCCGCTTGCTCGACATGATCGAAGCCAACGATCGCGATAGCGGTCGCGAGCTGCTGTTGAAGCTGGCGAAAGAAATCAAATATACCGATGCTGAAGCGCTCGTTCGCCATGGCGCCGGCGCGATGCGTGACATGCGGCAAGCTGAAATACTTCTTGGAACTGAATCTAAGCGGAGCGCATAACAATGGGATTTCTCAAAAAAATGCACGACTGGATGGAACAGACCCGGAAGGTGGAATTCCTCGGTCCACTCGCAATCCGAATCTATCTCGCACCGATATTCATACTCGCAGGCATGAACAAACTGTCGAATGCAGAAAATGTCGCGAGTTATTTCGATTTCTTAGGAATACCCGCACCGGAGCTGATGGTGTACGCGGCAGGACTCACGGAGTTCGTCGGCGGGATTTGCCTGATCGGCGGGCTAGCCGTGCGGTGGGTCGCGGTACCGCTGATGTTCACGATGATCGTCGCCGCCGGGACCGCGCACTGGGAAAACGGCTGGCACGTATTGCCGGAGACCGAACTGCAGATGCCGTGGGAGTGGCGCAAGGACCTGATTGACGATGCCATAGAGAAAAGATCACGTGCCCGCTCGATTCTGCGTGAGCACGGCAACTATGGCTGGCTGACCGCTGCCGGCCCGATTACGATCCTGAAAAACGGCATCGAGTTCGCGGCGACCTATTTCGTCATGCTGCTGGCGCTGTTCTTCACCGGCTCCGGCAAGCTGGGACTGGATCATCTGATCAGGAAACGCTTTTTCAGTAGGTAGCGGCTCGTCTCGATCAATTGACGGCCGCAGCGGCACCGGGACGTGCCGCAGGTCGCGACGGTCACCGTCGTGGCATCACGGACGATTCTTATATTAGAAAAAGACTGCTATTTGCCTGTTTTGGGGAGGCGAATTCATGAAAGAAACCTTTTTCAGTGCGCTGGATGTCGTCCAGACGCTGTCGGCAATTCTCGTCTTTCTGATCGGCGTCGGCATCCTGGTCGTGTTCGTCATGTACATCGTGGACATCAGCCAGACAAAGCACGCGATTCGCCGCAATTTCCCGGTCATCGGCCGCTTCCGTTACCTGTTCGAAAGCCTGGGCGAGTATTTTCGCCAGTATTTCTTCGCGCAGGACCGCGAGGAATTGCCCTTCAACCGCGCGCAACGCACGTGGACATACCGGGCGGCGAAAAATGTCGATTCAACCGTCGCTTTCGGTTCCACGCGCGACCTCCGACCGGTCGGCACCTACATCTTCGTCAATTGCCCGTACCCGGTGCTCGAGACCGATGTCTCACCGACCAGTGCGCTGGAGATCGGGCCGTATGCACGCAAGCCGTACGTCACCGATTCGCTTTTCAACGTTTCGGCGATGAGCTACGGCGCCATCTCCAAACCCGCGGTACTCGCACTTTCGAAAGGATCGAAGATGGCCGGCAACTGGATGAACACGGGCGAAGGCGGATTGTCACCGCATCACCTGGAAGGTGGCGCGGACATCGTGTTTCAGATCGGCACGGCGAAATACGGGGTGCGCAACGACGACGGCAGTCTCAACGACGACAAGTTACGCGCGGTCGCCGCGCACGAACAGGTCAAGATGATCGAGCTCAAGCTGAGCCAGGGTGCGAAGCCAGGCAAAGGCGGCATACTGCCTGGCGGAAAAGTCACCGAGGAGATTGCGAGGATCCGCGGTATCCCGGCCGGCCAGGACTCGATAAGCCCGAACCGGCACCCGGAAATCGACAGTGCGGAGGACTTGCTGGACGTCATCAATCGCCTGCGTGATGTGTCCGGGCTCCCGGTCGGGTTCAAGTCCGTCATCGGCGCATACGGCTGGCTCGAGGAACTGTTTCAGCTGATCGGCAAACGCGGCATAGAGTCGGCACCCGACTTCATCACGGTCGACAGCGGCGACGGCGGCACCGGCGCCGCGCCGATGAGCCTCATGGACTGCGTCGGCCTGCCGATCCGGGAGAGCCTGCCGCTCGTCGTCGATTTGCTGAACAAGTACGGGCTCAAGGAACGAATTCGCGTGATCGCCAGCGGCAAGCTGATTACGCCGGCGGAAGCGGCAGCGGCATTGTGCATTGGCGCCGATTTCATACAGTCAGCGCGCGGCTTCATGTTCGCGCTGGGCTGCATTCAGGCCATGCAATGCAACAAGAACACCTGCCCGACGGGGATCACGACTCACGACAAGCGATTGCAGCGCGGACTCGTCGTGACGGACAAGGCGGAGCGTGTAATGCATTATTCGAAGAACATGCACAAGGAGATCGGCATCATCGCGCATTCCTGTGGCGTACCGGAACCGCGCAGGCTGCGGAGATTCCATTGCCGGGTGGTACAGGAGGATGGCCGCTCCGTGCCACTGGACGAGTTGTATCCGGACGTGGTGCCCGCGACCAAAGCTGCTTAACTGATTGCGCGACCGCAAATTGTAGGAGCGGCGTTCTGTACAAGGATGTACTTATGTCGCGACAAAATCGCCGGGAGCGATTTTGGGCAATGCCGCAGGCGTTGGCCCGGAGGGCCGAGGGCAGGATGCCCGAGCCAACCACGTGGCTGTGCGAGAGCGACGAGCCGCGATTCCTTAACTCATTTTTTCTTCGGCATATAGAGGTCGGTGATCGTGCCGTCGAAGGCTTCGGCGGCGAAGGCGACCGTCTCCGACAGCGTCGGGTGGGGGTGGATCGTGAGGCCGATATCGGCTGCGTCTGCGCCCATCTCTATCGCCAGCCCGACCTCGGCGACCAGGTCTCCCGCATTCGGGCCGACCATCGCGCCACCGATGACGCGCCCGCTCGTCTTGTCGAAGAGGAGTTTCGTGAATCCCTCGTCCCGTCCCAGCGCGAGCGCGCGACCGCTCGCCGCCCAGGGAATCTTCGTCTTCTCGTAAGGGATGCCGTCCCGTTTGGCGTCGGTCTCCGTGAGGCCCACCCACGCGACTTCAGGATCCGTGTAAGCAACCGACGGGATCGTCCTCGCATCGAACGCGCTCTTGTGGCCAGCGGCCACTTCCGCCGCAACTTTCGCTTCGTGCGTCGCCTTGTGCGCGAGCATCGGGCCGCCCGCCAGGTCTCCGATCGCGAATATGTGCGACACGTTGGTCTGCATCTGCTTGTTCACGGAAACGATGCCATTATCGTCAACACGCACACCAGCCTTGTCGCAGTCGAGCTTGTCGCCATTCGCGCGGCGGCCGATGGATATCAACACCTTGTCGTATACCTGCTTCTCGGGTGCGCTCTTGCCCGCGAATTCGACTTCGATGCCGTTATCCGTGGCATTCATGCCGATGACCTTGGTGTCCAGCATGATGCGCTCGTAGCGCGCGTCGATGATTTTTCTGAGCGGCCGCACGAGATCGGGATCGGTCCCCGGCATCAGCGCATCGGTGAGCTCGACCACGCTGATCTTGCTGCCCAGTGCGTTGTAAACGCAGGCGAGCTCCAGGCCGATGATGCCGCCGCCGACGACGAGCATGTGCTCTGGCAGCGGGTCGAGTTCCAGCGCGCCGGTCGAATCGACAATACGCGGATCGTCAGGGGTGCCGGGTAGCTGTGCGGACTGGGACCCGGCGGCGATGATGCATTTCTCGAAGTCGATCGTGTCGCCCGAATCGAGCACCAGCCGGTTCGGCGATGCGAACTTCGCTGTCCCGTGCACGACCTTGACCTTGCGCTGCTTCGCCAGTTGCGAGAGCCCCCCGGTGAGTCGGCCGACGACCTGATTCTTCCAGCCGCGCAAGGCATTCGCATCGATCCTCGGGGTGTCGAATTCGATGCCGTGCTCCGCCATCGCTGCGGCATCGTCAATCACCTTGGCGGCATGCAAGAGTGCTTTCGAGGGGATGCAGCCGACATTCAGGCAGACGCCGCCGAGCACCGGATAGCGCTCGACGAGAATGACCTCCATGCCTAAGTCGGCGGCGCGAAAGGCGGCCGAATAGCCACCGGGACCCGCCCCGATCACGACCAGTTCCGTCTTGAGAGTCGCTGCTCCTTGCGCCTGTGGCGCCGCCTCGGCGGCGGCTGCCGCCTCGGCCAGGAGCTCCGCTTTTTCGTCGGGCTCGATGATGACTGTCTCATCCGCCTCGTCGGCCACCGCGACGACGAGCGTCGCGATAACGTCGCCCGCATTGACCTTGTCGCCAACTTTGACGTTGACCGAGACGATCGTGCCCGCGTGCGTCGACGGCACGTCCATCGAGGCCTTGTCGGTTTCCAGGGTGATCAGCGGCTCTTCGATCGCTACGTTGTCGTCGGGATTGATGAGAACCTCGATCACGTCGACATCGGAAAAATCGCCGAGGTCCGGCACCACGAGATCGACCTGGTGAGTTGTCACGGAGTTGCCTCGAGGAGCGCATCGACGTCCGATAACGTCTGGCAAAGGTGCGTCGTGAATCGCACCGCATACGCGCCGTCGATGACACGATGATCATACGACAGTGAAATCGGCAGCATGAGACGCGGCTCGAATTCGGAGCCGTTCCACACCGGCTGCATGCTCGAACGTGATACGCCGAGGATGGCGACCTCCGGCGCATTGACGATGGGCGTGAACGCCGTTCCCCCGATGCCGCCGAGACTGGAGATCGTGAAACTGGCACCCTGCATCTGGTTCACTTTCAGTTTTCCCGCGCGTGCATCGGCAGACAGTTCGCCGAGCGCCTGCGCGAGGTCGTACACGTCCATGCGGTCCGCGTCATGGATGACCGGCACCATCAAGCCATGCTCGGTGTCGGCTGCAAAGCCCAGGTGAAAATACTTCTTAATGACGAGCGATTTGCCGTCGGCTGCGAGAGACGCGTTTGCTTTCGGATATTCCTTCAACGTCGCAATGCAGGCTTTCATGATGAAGGCGAGCGGCGTCAGGCTGATGCCCTTTTCCTTCGCCGGCCCTTTCAGCTCCTGTCGCCTGGCCTCGAGCTCGGTGATATCGGCGAGATCGTGCTGCGTGACATGCGGCAGGTTGATCCAGCTCGCCTGTAATCGCGGCCCGGCGATCTTCTGGATGCGCGTCAACGGCTGCGTCTCGACCTCGCCGAATTTCGCGAAGTCGACCTGGGGCACCTGCGGCAACTGAGGACCGGCGGTGGCGGCTCGCTCTCCGGTCAGAATCGCCTTGACGAACGCCTTGACGTCGTCGTGCAGAATCCTCTTTTTCGGACCCGAACCCCTGACCTGTACGAGGTCGACGCCGAGCTCGCGGGCCAGCTTCCTGACGGACGGACTCGCGTGCGCCTTGGAGAACCCTGCCTCGTCGATCGGCGGCAGGGATTGCTCTGCCTGTACAGTCGCTGCGGGGGGCGACTGCGCCGCGGGTGCTGGCGCCGCCGGCGCGGGCTTCGGCGCCGGCTGCGCTTGTTCGGGCGATGTCGCCGTCGGCCTGATGACGGCGATTTCCGTGCCCTCGGAAACCTTGTCGCCGACCTTGATCATGACCGCCTCGATGGTGCCGGCAACCGTCGACGGCACATCCATGGCCGCCTTATCCGTTTCCAGCGTCACGAGCGCGTCGTCGATGCGGACCTCGCTGCCCTCGGTCACGTGCACTTCGATCACATCGACATCGGTGAAATCACCGAGGTCCGGAATCTTGAGTGTCTGCGGCTCGGCTTCGGCCGGCGGCGTTACTGCGGGCGCAGCTTTCTTTGACGGCGCGGCTTTAGCGCCTTGCGGGGCGGCGCCGGTTATTTCCTTCGGCGACTCGCCTTTGGTCGCCTGCGGGGTGGCCGCGGTGGTTTCCTCTGGCGGCTCGGTGATCGTTTGTATGAGGACGGTATCGCCCTTTTCGATCGCAAGGCGCCCGATGACGTCTCCAGTCGATACCTTGTCGCCGACCTTGACGGTGAGTTCCTCGATAGTGCCGAAATCCGGCGCCGGCACGTCCATCGCGGCTTTATCGGTTTCGAGCGTGATGAGCCCGTCTTCTCGCGCGACTCTGTCACCACGCTTGACGAGCACCTCTATGACGTCGACGTCCGCGAAATCGCCGAGGTCGGGAATGACGATGTCGATAACGGTCGCCATCAAAGCGTTACCGGATCGGGCTTCTCGGGATCGATGCGAAACCGGCGGATTGCCTGTGCAACCGTCTTTTGATCGAGCACATCATCGTCGGCCAGGGCCTTTAATGCCGTTACCGTTATGTATCGCTCGTCCACTTCGAAAAACTGCCTGAGTGCTTGCCGCCCGTCGCTGCGCCCGAATCCGTCCGTGCCAAGCGTCACGTACCGGCCCGGCATCCAGCGTTGAATCTGGTCGGGCACTATCTTCATGTAATCGGTCGCGGCAACGAACGGGCCCTTGCGATCCCCCAGGCACGTTTCGAGATAACTTTTCCGCGCTTCCTTCTCGGGATGCAGCTGATTCCAGCGTTCGGTTGCGAGCGCATCGCGACGCAATTCGTTAAAGCTCGTCACGGACCAGACGTCCGCCGGCACACCGAATTCCTGGTCCAGCAGTTTTGCCGCCTGCAGTACTTCACGCAGGATCGTGCCCGAGCCCATCAGCTGCACGCGTATTTGCCCGCGGCCACCGACCTGTAACAAGTACATGCCGCGCAGGATGCCGTCCTCGACACCGCTGGGCATTGGTGGATGCTTGTAGTTCTCGTTCATGCAGGTGATGTAGTAGAAGATATTTTCCTGCTCGGCAATCATGCGGCGCATACCGTCCTGAATGATCACCGCGAGCTCGTACGCGTACGTCGGGTCGTAGGAGACGCAGTTCGGCACAGTGGAAGCGGCGACCAGGCTGTGGCCGTCCTGGTGCTGCAGCCCCTCGCCGGCCAGCGTCGTACGACCCGCCGTGCCGCCGATCAGGAAGCCGCGCGACTGCAGGTCGCCACCGGCCCAGATGAAATCGCCGATGCGCTGGAAGCCGAACATGGAGTAATAGATGTAAAACGGTATCGTCTGGATGTTGTGGTTGCTGTAGGAGGTGCCGGATGCCAGCCAGGAACAGAAGGCGCCCGCCTCGTTGATGCCTTCCTCGAGAATCTGGCCCTTCTTGTCCTCGCGGTAATACATGAGCTGGTCCGCATCCTGCGGCGTATATAGCTGACCTTTTGACGAGTAGATCCCCACCTGGCGGAACATGCCTTCCATGCCGAAAGTTCGCGCTTCGTCCGGAACGATCGGCACGATGTGCTGGCCGATCTGCTTGTCACGCATCAATGCCGTCAGCATGCGTACGAAGGCCATCGTCGTCGATGCCTCCCGATCACCCGTGCCTTCGAGCTGTGTCTTGAAGGTTTCGAGTCCCGGCACATTGAGCGACTCCGCAGACTTGCGTCGCGTCGGCAAGTAACCGCCCAATGCCCGGCGGCGTTCTTGCAGATATTCGAATTCGGCGCTGTCGGTTGCCGGCTTGCAGTACGGGATATCGTCGATGTCCTTGTCGGAAACCGGAATATTGAACCGATCACGAAATTCCTTTAACGCATCGATATCGAGTTTCTTTGCCTGATGCGCGACGTTCATGCCCTCGCCTGCGGCACCGAGCCCGAACCCCTTGACCGTTTTCGCGAGGATGATGGTGGGCTGACCGGTATGACGCACTGCATGGTGATACGCTGCGTAAACCTTGCGTGTATCATGACCGCCACGATTCAAGCGCCAGATTTCCTCGTCGGACATGTTGGCAACCATCGCCGCGGTTTCCGGATACCTGCCGAAGAAATGCTCGCGTACGTAAGCGCCGCCTTTCGCCTTGAAGTTCTGGTATTCGCCGTCGACGCACTCTTCCATTACACGGCGCAACAAGCCGGTATGGTCGTTTGCCAGCAGCGGATCCCAGCGCGAACCCCAGATCACCTTGATCACGTTCCAGCCCGCGCCGAGAAACGCGGCTTCGAGTTCCTGGATGATCTTGCCGTTGCCGCGGACGGGCCCGTCGAGTCTTTGCAGGTTGCAATTAACGACGAATATAAGATTGTCCAGGCCTTCGCGCACCGGCATCGTAATCGCGCCCATCGATTCCGGCTCGTCCATCTCGCCGTCACCGAGAAAGCACCACACTTTGCGGTCGCTTGGCGGGATCATTTCCCGGTTTTCGAGATAACGCATGAAGCGCGCCTGGTAGATCGCCATCATCGCCCCGAGGCCCATCGACACGGTTGGAAACTGCCAGAATTCCGGCATCAGCCAGGGATGCGGATACGACGACAATCCGCCACCACCGACTTCCTTGCGAAAGCGGTTCAGTTGATTCTCGTCGAGTCGCCCCTCTAGGTACGCTCGTGCATAGATACCGGGCGACGAATGCCCCTGGATGAACACGAGATCACCACCGTGTGTATCCGTGGGGGCGCGCCAGAAATGATTGAAGCCGACTTCGTACATCGTCGCCGACGATGCGTAACTCGAGATGTGGCCACCGTATTCGGAACTCTTGCGATTCGCGTGTACGACCATCGCCATCGCATTCCAGCGTATATAGGCCTCGATGCGCCGTTCGATGGAGCGATCGCCGGGGTATTCCGGCTGGCGTCCCGTCGATATGGTGTTGAGATAGGCGGTATTCGGCGCATACGGCAGATAGGCGCCGGACCGGCGCGCGAAATCGATCATCTGGTTGAGCAGGAAATGGGCTCTCTCCGGACCTTGTGTAGCCAGGACGGAATCGATGGATTCAAGCCATTCGCGAGTTTCGGTCGGGTCTAGGTCATCAAATCGGCTGAATTCGCTCATAAATGGTCCACATTCATTTGATCCCCGTCGAGGTGTTATTCGACGGCGTGAATTCGGTCAGGTGTCCTGCTAGGATCACGGCACTGCCGCGCCGGAGGTCTCTTTTGCGTGGCGATATTATGGCCCAAGCGGGCTGAAAAAGGTTAGTGATCAGATGGGAAGTCTCCTCAAGGACCACAAAAACAACGGCAAAGTATCCATCACGCAATACACCGGTGTACCAGACAAGAAAACGATCGCTGGCATCGATCATCTACTCCTGATCTTGCCCACCAAGATTTCGGCGGAGCTCTGGCGCAAGATCCCGCAAGGCGAAAAAGTAAGAGCGCTCATGCGTCGTAAGGCGCCGGGCAAAGTACCGGCGATTACGACACGGGTCAACAATGACCGGCAGACCGCACTGCATGTCGGCACACTGGATTCGGACAAGAGCACGTTTGATACGCTGACATTCGGCAGAAAAATGGTCGCTGCTGCAATGTCGGAAAAAGCCGGCACGATCGGCATATGGATACTCGGATTTGCAAACGACCAACAACGCTCGATTGTTGCGCGTGTAACCGCTGCCGCACTGGCTGCCGCTCATTCGATGCCGACATTCAAATCCGAACCGGTACCACCAAGAATCAAGAGCATCAAGCTCCTCGGTCTCGATCAGAAAATCGATCTGCGGCGCGAACAGGCGGAAGCCGAGGGCAACAACCTGGCACGCTGGCTCACGGGACTGCCGCCGAACAAACTGGATGCGTCAACCTATGTTTCCCTGCTGCGTGAGCTGGCGAAAGATTATGGCTGGCAATTTAAAAAATACGGTGTGCGCGATCTGGAACGAATGGGCGCCGGCGCCTTCCTCGCAGTCGCCCAGGGCAATGCCGACGACAGCGCAGCAATCGTTCGCCTGCGATACCGTCCGAAATCCGGCGTGAGGCGACCGGCACTGAGCCTCGTTGGAAAGGGCATCATCTTCGATACCGGTGGCACTAACCTAAAACCCTTCTCGTCGATGCTCGAGATGCATATCGATATGGGGGGCAGCGCCGTTGCCGTTGGCAGCCTCGCAACGCTCACGAGACTCAAATTGCCGCTTGCCGTCGACTGCTGGCATGCGATAACCGAAAACAGGATCGGACCGACCGCCTACAAGTCTCAGGATGTCGTCACTGCACTGAACGGCAAGACCATACAGATTATTCATACGGACGCCGAAGGTCGCATGGCGCTGGCCGATGCCCTCGTACTCGCCTGCAGGGACAAACCCGGTCTGATCATCGATTTCGCAACCTTGACCGGCACTTGTATGAACGCGATAACGACCCGCTATAGCGGCGTATTCACGAACCGGCCCCACTGGCATCCGGTGCTCAAGCGCGCAGGTCATGACAGCGGCGAACGCGTCTGGCCTTTTCCGATCGGGGGCGAATTTCTCGATGAGCTGAAAAGTGATACGGCGGATTTGAAACAATGTTCACCGGACGTCGGCGGTGATCACATTCTGGCAGGGACATTTCTGAACGAATTTGTCGACGACAAAATACCGTGGGTGCACATCGACCTTAGCGCATGCAGGCGCAAGGGAGGCCTTGCACACGTACCTTCGGATATTACGGGTTTCGGCGTACGCTACGCGATGAATCTTCTTATCGACAAGAACGCGACCGGCAATGCCGAGTGGAAGTGAGTGACTCTTTGACAATTGCACAGCGATTTCGCGGCTTCCTGCCCGTCGCCGTCGATGTCGAGACCGGCGGCTTCAACTGCAAGACGGACGCATTGCTCGAAATCGCGGCAGTACTCATCAAGCCCCTCGCGGACGGCACGCTCGCACGCGGCGAAACGTTCCGCTATCACGTCAAACCTTTCGAAGGCGCGAATCTCGAGCCGGCGTCATTGGCCATTAACGGCATCGATCCGCACCACCCCCTGCGGCCGGCAATCGATGAGCGCGACGCATTGCAACGCATATTTCGCGAAGTCAGGCGCGCGGTGCGCGAGCATGGTTGCACCCGTGCGATCCTTGTCGGACACAATGCGTCATTCGACCTCGGCTTCCTGAACGAGGCGATTGCACGAAGCGAAATGAAGCGCAACCCGTTTCATCCGTTTTCGAGTTTTGACACCGTCACGCTCTGCGGCGTTGCTTACGGCCAGACGGTTTTATCGCGTGCGGCACAGGCTGCCGGGATGACCTGGGATGAGGAGTCTGCACACTCGGCCGCTTACGATGCCGAAGTGACTGCCGACCTGTTTTGCGACATCGTCAACCGCTTCCAGCCGATGTTTGCCGAAATCAGGCCGCAACAGTGGACGGAGGATGCGGGGTCTGAGGAAACCGGATAAATCATCCGGCTCCCGACCTGTAGGAGCGACTTCGTGGGAGCAACTTCGTGGGAGCCGCTCCCACAGAACACGGAATCGATCGCGTAGGATCGCGGCTGAAGCCGCTCCCACAATGCCTCTCCTACAATGCTCGAGGTTCTATCTACCGGTCAGGCGCCGGCGAGTTTCGAGCGATCGCTTTTCTTCGAGCTCAGCGGGATAGGTATGGTCTTCTTGCTCGGCATTGCTTCCGGACGGCCAATGTAATAACCCTGCGCGAAATCGATGCCGAGCTCTGCGAGCAGGGACAGCGCGGGACCGTCCTTTACGTACTCAGCTATAGTCCGCATGCCCGCTTCCCGACCGATCTCGCCGATCAGGCGGACCATCTTCTGGTCGACCTGACTTTTCACGAGGTCACGAATGAAGCAACCGTCGATCTTGATGTAGTCCATCGGCAGGCGCTGCAAGTAGCCGAACGAGCTGTAGCCGGTGCCGAAATCATCGAGCGCCAGCTCGCAGCCGAGTCTGCGCAGTGCTGCCATCTGGTGCTCGACGTAGCTCAGGTGGCGCACGGCAAGGCTCTCGGTGATTTCTATGATGATCGCATTGGCTGGGACGCCATGCTTCTCCAGGTTGACCTGCACGATGTCGGCGAGGTCCTGCGATTCGAATGCATTGGCGGACACGTTGATCGAGAATCGCAGCGTGGGTTGCTCCTTACGGTACGCCGCCAGTGCCTCGATCGCGTGCGTGACGACCCAGCTGTCAATCTCTGCCATCAGGCCGAAGCGCACGGCGGCCGGCAGAAACGCGTCGGGCGCGACTTCCTTGCCGTCCTCGCCTTCCATGCGCAGCAATACTTCGTGATGCGTGATCCTGCCGCTCGAGATCTGTGCGATAGGCTGGTAGCGCAGCATGAAGAGGTCATTGTCGATCGCCTCCCGAAGTTTGGCCATCCAGCCCACGTCCGCGACCATTTTCTCGGCTTCGCGAACCGACAGGCTGTAGAACTCGAGGCGGTTGCGGCCGCTGGCTTTTGCCTCACGGCACGCGATATCCGCCTGCGCGAATATTTCGTTATGGTCGAACTTGTCCGAGGTGATCATCGTGATGCCGATGCTGCAATGCACGTGGAACACGTTGTTATTCTCGATGTGTGCGAGACGACGCATGTCTTCCAGAATCGTTTGCGCCAGCTTGCGCGCTTTGCGTTTGTTGATATCGGGGGCGAGCACGGCAAATTCGTCGCCACCGAAGCGCGCGACGATCCCGTCGTCGTCGACGGATCTTTTCAGCTGGTCTGCGACCTTGCGAATCAGGCGATCTCCAGCAGGATGTCCACAGGTGTCATTGACGTACTTGAACTGATCCAGGTCGATGAACAGGAGAGCGCTCGAACGGTCGTTCACGGTGACGTTGTCGATTTCCTTCTTCATTTCGTCGACGAGCCGGCGGCGATTGAAGAGGCCCGTCAGCACGTCGTGATTCGCCAGTCGGAGTAGTCGCGCGTCTCGTTCACCCAGCGCCGATGCGGTCGATTCGAGTGCCTCAACGATTTCCGAAATTTCACGGTGCGCGGCCGGCTTGAATTGCACATCGAGATTGCCTTTGGCCAGCTCCGATATCGGCTCCTGCAGATCGGATATCGCCGACAGGGCGCGCTGCAGCGATCGCCGCCCGAGGAAACCCGAGACGATGAGGAGCGCCAACAGAATCGTAATGGCGATCTTGATGTTCGACAGCAAGTGGTCGTGGAACAGCATGAAATCGAGATTGAGACCGACAAAGCCAATGAGGCGGGTCGACGTGCGATTCTCGTCCGCCGATGGATCGAAGTCGAACAGGCCATCGCTTTGCAGCGACTCTGTCCAGACCGGCGCCAGGATTTCGAACGCGCGCACGTTTGCGAAGCTGCGTTCCATCCGGTATGGCGCATCGGTACCCACCAGGGCGATCAACTCGTCGGCGACATCATGGCGGAGGTCGGCGGATCGTTGCCGCCCGGGCTGGCCGTTGAAGATCGAGTACAAGACGGAACCGTCTTCGCGGTAATAGGTCACCCGCTCGATTTCCGGATACTTGTCGATAAAGCTTTCAAGGCGAATCATCACTTCATCGTCGTCAGGCAGATACAGCGGTGCACCGAGTTCGTTCAGCTCTTCGGTCCACTGCAGCGCCCAGCGGCTGTAATTGTCCTGCAGTACCCACTGGCCGCCCCAGTACAGCCCGGCAATCGCCAGTGCCCCGATGATCGCCGTGATGATCAACTGCAGCGACAGGATCTCGTGGATCAGGACGCGCTTGCCGTGCCGCGTTCGCGGCCGACACGCGTCGATTACGGCGATACCGGCGTTATAAACGGAGCGACCGATCGCGCCGGACCGGATGCGATCAATGGACCGGGTTAACAGCGCGAAATTGATGCGCTTAAAAGCGCGGGCGAACGGTGCGAAATCGATTTGCTCGAAGCGACGGGTGAACCGCGAGACACCGAATCGTTCGAAGGTAGCGCCGATCGGCGCGATGCTTATGCGCTTTAAGGTGCGCGGCACGCGATATGAACGCACTGCCCGCAGCGCCCGCGTAACGACGGCGGCATACCTTTCACGAATGGCACGGGCGTATTGCTTCATTGCGCCTCCGCCATCGAGTTGTCGATTTCCCCGCCGCGCACGTTGAGGCCGAATACGCGAACCATGGCCGGGTTGGTTCGAATACGAATCGCGGACAGCGGTGTCAGCGCTGCGACATCGTCAATATTGCCTGTGTGAATCTCGTTCAGCGTGATCGCAATCCGGTCTGCGATATCCGATTCCACGGCGCTCGCGCTGAAGGTCGCACCATGCTTCAGGAGCGACTCGTTAAACACGGCAACCTGCACATGATGTCGTGCCGCACCGTTCATGATTTCCCTGAAAACGTCGCGGCTCAAGATTCTGTTGTCGGGGAACAGCATGAAACCGTCCAGATCGCGAACCAATCTCTTGAAGTGGTAAAGCGTTTCGCGATCGGAATTGGCGATCGCATGGTGAAAGCGGATGCCCCGCTCGATCATCGCCTGCTCGGCTTCGGCTATCAGCTCATCGTGCCCTGCGCCGAGTATCGCCCCGATGTTGCTGATCTTGGGGTCCATGCCGCGCCAGGCTTCGACATGCAGGTCCATCGGCGGTAATACCGCGACACCGCGAGTCGAATCGGATTCCAGGCGGTTCTCGCGGATGTTGAAGACCTGACTGAAGACCACGGGCACGGTCGCAAACGTCCTGGCCTGTTTTGCGGCATCGAGCCCGATGGCCACCACATACTGCGCTTCGGATTGCGCGATCGCTGCAAATACCCGCCGCGGCGATTGCTTGCGGTCGGCGAGATCATGGATGCTGTAATCGTCGAGCCAGGCCGTGAGCGCCTCCGCAACATTCTTATAGGCCGGCAGGGAACTCGAGAGCACCACCGCGACGCGCGCGGCGACAGGCCCCGGTGTCGGCGGCGCCTTGACAGCGGGGGGCGGTTTGATGGCGGGCCGCTCCTCGACGCGGGGCGCCGGTTCCGGCGCGGGCACCGGCTGCGGCGTCGTCGCCGGTGCCTCCTCGGGCGGCTCGGGAATCAGCAACGCACAGCCGGACAGAGCCAGCAACAACGTTGCGAGCAATGATCGCCAAACCATCGGCTGCCAAAGTTCCGCCTTATTCATTCGAGAGAACTCCGCTTCAAGGTCTGCTTTTTTATGCTTTAACCGGGACGCCAGGTGAGGTGTGCTAAGGCTCTAATCCTTAACGAAAATGACTATATCAACAGCGTGAATCCGCGCAGTGATGCGCGTCTCACTTGATTCCGGACTTGACAATAAGCGGAGAACGATCGGCGAAACGCAGGGCGGGAGCGCACAGAAGCCGGAATACGAATATATTCCGGTATCGGCCCGATCTTCGGATTATGTTGTTCCTGGTGTCAGCTGTCGTCGTTGGCGGCGGGAGTTTCCGACAGCAGCCTCTGTAATTCACCGGAATGATACATCTCGACCACGATATCGCAGCCGCCGACGAGTTCCCCGTTGACATAGAGCTGCGGAAAAGTCGGCCAGTTCGAATAAACTTTCAGGCCTTCCCTGATTTCCGGATCCTCGAAAATATTGACGTACGCAAACGGCTTACCAATCGCCTTCAGGGCCGCGACGGTCTGTCCGGAGAACCCGCATTGCGGGAAATCCGGCGTGCCTTTCATGTACAGCAGGACCGGATTGCTCTGAATCTGCTCTTTGATTCTGTCGTTTATGTCCACGTGATGACTCGCTTGGGCTTGGCGATTGCCGGATCGGTCAAATATATATCGGACAAGCCGGAAATCAAGATCGTTCAATAATTCGTATTGACGACGATCCGGTTCCTGACGCTTTTCACGCCATCGGTTCCACTGGCAATCCGTACCGCGCCGTCCCGTGCGGCAAAGCTGCCTACGGTACCGCGCAAGGTCACATGACCGTCAATGGTGCTGATACCGATCGCGTACCGCTTGACTGCCGGGTCCGCACCGAGTTTCTGCCTGATCGCTGCGGAGATCGCATTGTCCGCCGCGACCTCAGCACTGCTCCTGTCGTCCGTGGAGAGGCCCGGCTCCGTGGTGGAGGCGTCACCCAGCAGAATCGAGGTACAGGCCGGCAACATCAAAACCAGCAATATGGGCAGTAGTACGCGCATCGCGATTTCACTTCTATGAGCCGATGATGCACGGCATTGTACGCATCAGGGGCGGCCTGACAAATCCCTGCAAAGCGGCATGCCACGCACTATAATATGCCGCGCGGAATCCTCGGACCCAGCACAAGAAATCCGGGCACACAGAAAATAACAAACGAATAATCCACCTGGAGAAGAACAATGAATCCATTGAACAGTATTTTGGGCACGATCATCGGCGGTTTCGTTCTGGCGATCATCATTGTCCTGCTTGCAGGTGACAGTCACATGCCTGCAGCGATGCCCGTCAATTCGGTGATTATCTGGCTGCATGTGTTCGCAGGCATCATCTGGATCGGCTTGCTCTACTATTTCAATTTCGTCCAGGTACCGGCGTTGGCCGATGCCGCCGCTGACGACGGTGGCCCCGGCGGTGCGGGCATTACCAAGTACGTTGCACCGCGCGCCCTGCTCTGGTTCCGCTGGGGCGCGCTGTTCACCTGGCTCACCGGCGCAGCGTTTCTGTTGCACCGCGGCATGCTGGACGACGCGTTCATGCTCGGCATGAACAGCGATCCGACCAACGCCTACGCGCTCACGATTGGCGTCGGCGCCTGGCTCGGCACCATCATGCTATTCAACGTCTGGGTGCTGATCTGGCCGAACCAGAAAAAGGTGCTGGGCATCGTCGAGGTCAGCGCCGACAGGATTGCGCAGGCCAGGAAGATCGCATTCATCGCCTCGCGCACGAATACCTTGCTGTCCATTCCGCTGATCATGAGCATGGTCGGTGCGGGGCACGGATGGTTCATGTAACGAATCTCTTGAAGTCGAACCGACAGCCCGGCCGTGCGCCGGGCTTGTTTTTGCGCCGCCGGGCATAC
>JBFHXJ010000023.1:0-44907 GCA_041598995.1 Woeseiaceae bacterium
CGCCTGGCCTTCCTCGAGGCTTGGCCAAACATGCGCGCACTCTATTATCTGCTGTGTTTCGTCTGCCTCGGGCTCACGATCTGGCGTCCGTGCTGGAGCCCGTGGATTGGCACAATCGAATCAGCACTCGCATTGTCGCTCCTCATCCTGACCATGGGCCTGCGCGTCATGACCGTCAGCGAGCAGATGCTGGACACCGGGACAGGAATCGTGACCGTGAGCGAGATCGTTAACTTCATGATCGTCGGCGGGGCCGCCTGGCTGGCCTACACGCGCGGCATCGCAGCGTTGCGCCACCGCGCCGGCGACGGGCGGTAGAGTAATTTCGCGAAAATTGGTGCTAAATGCGCCGAAAATCCGCGAAGTCACGGTCAGAATTAGAAAACTTTGTCGTTCGGCCGGACTCCAATACAGTAAGCATTGGTTCAGGTTCGCTCCTTTATGCTTGAATTCAAGGTGGCAAACCCAATCTTTTGGCGACGATGAACAGCACTGGATTGACAAATCTGCTCGATGCCGACTACGCAGGCTCGCCGGCGACCCTGAAGGTCGACGTCATTGCCGACCTCATCTGCCCGTGGTGCTATCTCGGCAAGCGCCGCCTCGACGAGGCGCTCGCAGCGGTTCGCGGGCCGACGAAGCTCACCTGGTATCCGTTCCAGATCAATCCGGCCATGCCGGTATCGGGCATGCCGCTCAACGACTATCTCGAGCAGAAATTCGGCGACGTCGAAGCGCTGCAACCGGCCATGGACGAGCTGAAGCTGCTCGGCAAGGACGAAGGCATTAACTTCAATTTCGACAAGATGCAGCGCGTGCCGAATACGCTCGATGCCCATCGTCTGATGAAGCTCGGTGAGATGGAGGAAGTCAGCACGTCGGAACTCGCCGAAAAAATCCTGCGCGGGTTCTTCGAGGAAGGTCTCGACATCGCGAATCGCGATGTGCTGATCGACATCGGCGGCGGCAGCGGTCTGTCGCGACAGGACATCAACAGGACGCTCGATAATGAAGACTCGCGGCGCATCGTGCTCTCGCAGGAAGCGCACGTGCGTCAGAGCGGTGTTACCGGCGTGCCCGATTTCCTGATCAACAAGCGGCTGTTCGTGGTCGGCGCGCAGAGCACCGAGAATTTCATCCGCATCTTCGACAGGGCAATGTTCGGCCAGGAAAGCGAACTGCGGGTCTCGCCGATCGTCCATTAAGCCCGGTCAGTCGCGCGGCGAGACAAATCGGCCCCGCGCTTCCCGCATAGGCATATTGCAGCCGGTAGTCGCGACCGCTAGCCTCAGCGCGGGTAACGGCGCGCAAGCCAGTCGAGTAGAATCCGATTCAGCTCGTCGGGCCTTTCCTGCTGGGTCCAGTGGCCGCAGTTCTCGATCATGCGGATCTCGAGATCCTCGACATGCGGTTTCATCGCCTCGATCTGCTTCGCCGAGATGATCCTGTCGTCCTGCGCGCCGATAAAAAGAGACGGCACGCGCACGGTCTGGTCGACGCCTTTCGTGCTCTTCCAGTTGTGAGTCCAGTTGCGATACCAGTTGATCGGCCCGGTGAAGCCGCCGGCTGCGAATGCGTCTGCGTAAACATCGAGCTCTGCCTCGCTCAGTATCGCCCGGCCGGTCGGCTCTTCCTGATCCAGCAACCACAGCAGGCTCAACGGGCGTCGCTTCCCGCGCTGCGCACGTGGCCGGTCCTTCGGAAACTGGCGGCGCCGCATCATGATGTCGATGAAACGGCGCGGGTCCTCGGCAAACCTGCGATCCGCCTCATCGGATAACTGGAAGTTGACGATGTAGAACTCCTTGCCCAGTTTGAAACGCATCCAGGTGATCGGGTTAACAGGCGGGCGCGGTATGTGCGGAATGTTGAGGCAGACGAGACCGGCCATCATCTGCGGTTCGAGGAGTGCCATCTGCCAGGTGACGATTGCGCCCCAGTCGTGGCCGATGATGACCGCTTTGTCGATCGACAGCGCTCCCATTAACCCCTTCACGTCTCCCACCAAATTTTGGATTGCATAATCCATCACGTGTAGGGGTTTATCGCTGCCGCCGTAGCCGCGCATGTCGGGCGCGATGGCTCGATACCCGGCAGCGGCCAGCGCCGGCAGCTGATGGCGCCAGGAGTACGCAAGCTCCGGAAAGCCGTGGACCAGCACGAGCGGCGGTCCCTCGCCCAGCTCGTGCACCGCGAGCTGTACTTGGCCGGTTTTGACCATTCGCGCCTCGGGAAATGCCGGGGACAGACTCTTTTTATGCGTCATGGCTCAGAGGATAACGGCTGCGAGGGAGAAATAAGCATACTGTCCCGGGCGCTCTTGTAATTTGCGGCCGGCGCAGCTAGTTTCCCGGGGAAGACGCAGATGGGGACAAACCGGCGGAGCAACTCGGTCCAAGCGACCGGGGGACGGTGCGAGCCCCGGAACGAATTCCGCCGACTATCACCCCGGAGTCGCTGCCCGAAAGGTGCCCACCGCACCCTGTAGGCCCAGCCGGCCGGCCCCCGATACCGGGCACATTGAGGCAGGGGATCGATCCCCTGTGAAACCGGGTGGTACCGCGAACGAATTCATCGCCCCGGACGCAACCAGGCGTTCGGGGCTTTTTAATGGAATATGGCGAATGACCTTTAAGGAAGTCTCAGGGCGATACAACGGGCCGGCACTCGAGGAGGAGGTGCTCGAGTTCTGGCGCGAGCACGGGATATTCGAGAAAACGCTCGAGCAGACGGAGGGCGGTCCACTCTATACCTGGAATGAGGGCCCGCCGACCGCCAATGGCAAGCCCGGCATTCATCACGTTCTTGCGCGCAGCTTCAAGGACCTGTACCCGCGTTACAAGACCATGAACGGTTACCACGTGCCGCGCAAGGCCGGCTGGGACACGCACGGCCTGCCGGTCGAGCACGAGGTCGAAAAGGAACTCGGTATCTTCGACAAGGCCGAAATCGAAGCCAAAGTCGGTATCGAGGAATTCAACCGCCGTTGCCGGGAGTCGGTCATGCGCTATATCGCTGACTGGGAGAAAATGACCGAGCGCATGGGATTCTGGGTCAACCTCGACGAGGCATACGCCACGCTCGACAACTCGTATATAGAGAGTGTCTGGTATCTCCTGAAGACGATCTGGGACAAGGGGCTGATCTACCGTGGCTACAAGGTGGTGCCCTACGACCCGCGCATCGGCGCGACGCTGTCGTCGCACGAACTGGCGCTCGGCTATCGCGACGTCGAAGACCCCTCTATCTACGTGCGGTTCAGAGTCGAAAACGAGGCGAATACGTTCTTCCTCGTGTGGACCACGACGCCCTGGACCCTGCCGGCCAATCTGCTGTTGGCCGTGCACGCGGATGTCGACTACGTATACGTCGATACAGGCAGTGAGACGCTGATACTCGCTGACAGCCTGCGGGAGGAGGTGCTGCGCGACCTCGAGCATGAGGTGATCCGTAAGGTAAAGGGCAACGAGCTCGTCGGCATGCGCTACGAACAGCTGTTTCCCTACCTCGACGCGACCGGCGACGTGTTTCGCGTTTTGCCCGCGGACTTCGTGACCACCGAGACCGGCACCGGGATCGTACATATCGCACCGCCCTATGGCGTCGACGACCTCGCGTTAGGACAGGATCACGGCATCCCGGTCATACACGCCGTCGGCCTGGACGGGCACTTTCTGCCGGAGATCGAGCCGGTCGCGGGGATGTTTTTCAAGGATGCGGACAAGCCGCTCATCAGGATACTCAAGGAACGCGGCCTGATGTTTCGCGCCGAGACCTATTTCCACAGCTACCCCTTCGGCTGGCGGACCGGCGATCCGATCATCTACTACGCGAAGAACGCCTGGTATATACGCACCTCCGATTATCGCGATCGCATGGTGGAACTGAATCGCACCATCAAGTGGGTGCCGGAGACGATCCGCGACGGCCGCTTCGGCAACTGGCTCGAAAACAATATCGACTGGGCCCTGTCGCGGGAGCGGTTCTGGGGCACGCCGCTGCCGGTGTGGACCGACGGGGAGGGGGAGTATCTGGCAGTCGGTTCGGTGGCGGAACTCGGCGAATTGAGCGGCAGGGACCTGCGCGAGCTCGACCTGCATCGACCTGCCGTGGATGAAGTCACGTTCGAGAGGAACGGCAAGACCTGGCATCGCGTGCCGGAGGTGATCGACTGCTGGTTCGATTCGGGCGCCATGTCATATGCGCAGTGGCACTACCCCTTCGAGAATCAGGAGACCTTCGAGAAGCATTTCCCGGTCGACTACATCTGCGAGGCGATCGACCAGACGCGCGGCTGGTTTTACACGCTGCACGCCATCGCCACGCTGGTCTCGGACAGCGTCGCCTTCAGGAACTGCATCTGCCTGAACCTGATCGTCGACAAGGACGGCAAGAAGATGTCGAAGTCGGTGGGCAACGTCGTCGACCCGTATGACGTCTTCGACGCCGTCGGCGTCGATCCCCTGCGCTGGTATTTCCTGGTTCGCCTGTCGCCCGAGGTGCTGAAACGCATCTCCGTGGAAATCGTGCAGGATGTCGCCAGCTCCTTCATCAATACGTTTTGGAATACATATGGTTTTTTTGTCCTATACGCGCGACTCGACGACGTCGACCTGGGCACCGACGTGCCGCTCGCCGGGCGGCCCGAGATCGATCGCTGGGCCCTGGCGCTCCTCAACAAGACCATTCGCCGCTGCACGGCCGCACTCGACGATTACGACGCCAAGACGGCGGGCGACGCCATCGAGTCCCTCGTCGACCAGCTGAGCAACTGGTATGTGCGGCGCAATCGGCGGCGTTTCTGGAAATCGACGGACACGCAGGACAAGCAATCGGCCTACCTGACCCTGTATGAATGCCTGGTGGTCGCCCACAAGCTGATGGCGCCGTTTGCGCCATTTCTCGCCGAACAGGTTTACCAGAATCTGGTTCGACCGGTGGACAGGGATGCGCCTTTAAGCGTTCACATGAGCGCGTGGCCCGACGTCAATGCGGCATATGATGACGATCAACTGCTGCACGACGTCGGCGTCGTGCAAAAAGTCGTCGGCCTGGCGCGTGCGGCCCGGGGGCAGTCCGGGGTTCGCACGCGGCAACCGCTGTCGCGGCTCCTCGTGCACACACCCGACGACGCCGCAAGGAAAGCGGTCGAAGATCACCGGGAGCAAATTCTCGAGGAAGTCAACGTCAAGTCGATCGAATTCATCGAACACGACGAAGGCCTGGTCAGCTATCGTCTCAAAGCCAACCTGCCGCGATTGGGCAAGGAACGCGGGTACGGCAGGCAGTTGCCGGAGATTCGAAAACAACTGGAAAAGGAGGACGGGGCAGCGATCGTAGGAAAACTCGCCCGCGGAGAAAACATAACAATTTCAATATCTTCTGGCGATCTGATCCTGACCGCCGAGGATCTGATCATCGAGACGGAGTCGGCGGAAGGCTATGCTTGCGGGGCCGACGCCGGCTATCTGACGGCACTCGATACGACGCTCGACGACGAACTGATCCGCGAAGGAATCGCGCGCGAACTGGTTCGCACCGTACAGGAATCTCGCAAGCAGGCCGGACTCGAAGTCTCCGACAGGATCGTTCTCGGCGTATCCGGATCGGTGGGCGTCGAGGAAGCGTTACGGGAATTCAAGGACTACCTGATGGCAGAAACACTCGCGACCGAATGGCAAGTTGGCCAGGACGATCCCCTGTTTTTGGACAAGCGAACAGTCGATCAGGAAGTATGGACGATCGAAATAACAAAAATCTGATTGCCGGATGCAATTTTGTTGCGTGTGGTTCCAGATATCTGCTATAAAAACAACGTCGCAAATAAGAGACAACACGAGGGAGCGCGACGCGACACCGCATCGCCGACCTGTGGAGGCGGACGAATCAAAAGCACAGAACACCGTGCCGGGGTGAAAGGCGGCAATGCAAGAATCAACGCTGGGTAGGGTTATGTTCAACCACGTCAAGAAGTTCCATACCGCGGTGTCGGTACTGGCCGGTCATGGCCATATAAAACAAAGGCTTATCAAGGCATTCGAAGACAACTTGGCGCACATAGAAGACGACACGATGCCGAGTGAATTGCGGGAATCGTTTCTGAACCTGAGTCTCCTGTTGAATCAGGTGGAACCGCTGAATTGCGAGGGTCCGATCTGCGCCTCGGTTCGAAAGATGTCGATCGACGAGGCAGACGATTGCGCGCAGCGGATACTTAATCTTTATGGCGACATGGTTCGCATTTCAAACGCAGCCGGCGGAGCGATTCCGCTTCAGGTCGAAGAAAGAAAAGTCACGACCCCGGTGCTCGTCAATACTAATTAGGAATTATCTCCCACAAGCGGATCGTCAGGTCCGAATCGGATAATAGACGTAAGTCAACAAGTCGGACTCGTCCGTCCGGGTCGGGTCGCTGATATACGATTCCCAGGCATCCCCGTTACGCTCGATACCGAGCGCCGCCAGGTATGCAGCGATCTTTTCATGCGTTCGCCCGAGCGTTCGGTAGGGACCGATGTGCTTGACGCGGATGACCGGACCGGCGTAGGTCGTGCCGATCTTGACTGTCTCGCCCGAGCGTGGCGTCGTGGACCGCAGGCCGCGCACCGGAATCGCTGCATCGAACACGAGCTCGGAACCGGAAAACGTCCGTGTAATCGATAGTGGAGCCCCGGCATCCTCGAGGCCGTGCTCGTCGATAAACCGGAGCACCGCGAAATAGGCCTGTCCCATGGCCTCCGAGATTGCCGTTGCCTCGGGAATGCTGGTCGTCCGCAAATAAGCGATGTTCGCTGATTCGACCACGATGTGCTCGATCTCTATGTCGCTGAAATCCGCTTTTGGCAGGCTTTCGGCGAGCTGCTTCAGCCGCCCCAGTCCTTTTTCCTGCTCCGGGCCGAAGATCGAATCCTGAATGAGCCCCAGGTAGCGCCCGCCGAGATTAAAGCCGTAGTCGATTTCTTGTAGCCAGGCAACCCGCGTCATGTCGTCGCCGGTCGACACGGTAAACGTCGCCTTCGCCGGCGCCTGGTCCGCAAACTCGATCTGGATGCCGACGCGCTCGTAGGGGATGGATTCGACGATGGTCTGCCGGCCTTGCCCGATGATATGGCCGTCCCAGGCGATGCTCGCGCCGGCGCCCCGCGGTGGTCCGCTGATGCTGATGTTGGCATTCGGATCACCCTCGAGCATCGGAGACCACTTCCTTATTTGTCTGAAGTCGTTGAGGAGCGCGAAAACCGTCGCGGTATGGCCGTCTATCTGCACCTGGCGTTCAATCGTCACCCTGGACGGCAGGATCAGCCCGCCGAAAAGCGCGAGCAGAAATAATGCACCGGTCGACCACAAGACCTTATTCATAGGTCAATGATTAGAAAACCCGTTGCTGGCTGTCAATGATACCGTTCAGTCGGGCTTCAGCAGGTTGCCGACGATGTGACCCACAATATCCGGGTTTTCGCGCAGTCGCCGCATGGAATAGCCAAACCAGTGCTGGCCGAAAGGTACATAAACGCGCACTGGATGCCCATTGCCGACCAGTTTCCGTCGCAGCGGCCCGGCGACGCCGAGTAACATCTGAAATTCGTATCGATCCCGGGGCACACCCATTTGACTGATCGTGTCTTCGGCATGGCAAACCAGCGCGGGATCGTGTGTTGCGATTCCAACGCGTTTCGCGCCGCCGCCGAGCAATAGCTCCAGCAGTTCGCGATACGACCTGCGGATCTCCTCCGGCTCACGAAACGCGATCGACTCCGGTTCGACGTAGATGCCCTTGCATAGCCTCACATCGGTCGGCCCGTCACGCAGCAAGCCGGCGATGTCACCCGCACTGCGTCGCAGACACGCCTGGATCGCGATGCCGACATTGTCAAAGCGCGACCTGAGATCCCGGTAGACGTCGAGCGTCACTTCGGTGACGCTTGAATCCTCCATGTCGATACGCACGAAGTTCCCGTGTTCGCCGGCGCATGACACCAGCATGCTCATCGTCTGCCTGCAACGAGGCACGTCAAATCGCAGCCCCATTTCGGACAACTTGACGGAGATACCGCATTGCATCGAGGAGGAATGGATTTGCCGTAGCGCCTCGATGTAGAGATCACGGCTTGCGTCGACCTGTTCCGGTCTCGTGCTGTCTTCGCCGAGCACGTCGATCGTCGCCGAGCAGCCCGAGGCGTTGAGCCGCCGCACGACACGAAAAGCATCCTCCAGGCCGACGCCGGCGATGTAGCGCCTGGAGATTCTCCAGATGATCGGCCGTGGCACATATGGCATCGCAGCAAGCAATACGCGTTGGTAATTAACTGCCAAATCCATGGTCTCCGTTACTCGGCGCTCGATTACGGCAGTATCGAAAAATTCGTCCCCAACGTCAGTGCGAACAAACCGCAATGCCGATATGCGGCGATACCGAAATGATCTGGCGCCTGTGCGATAATCGCTCGCCTCTTCGTCTGGAGTTTAACTCGTGCGCAAGGTACCACTGGCGCTATTGGCGCTCCCCGCATTTTGGATGATCGCTTGCGAGCGTCCGACACCGGTTCAAACGGCGCCCGCTTCGACGCCGGCGGCCGCAATGCAGCCCGACATCAGCCGTCCGCGCCCGGAAATCTATGCCGAGTTCCCGTTGCTCGTGGATCTCGATTTTCTGAGCGATGCACAGCGCCGCATGGTCGCGCGGCTGATCGAGGCTTCGCAGGTCATGGACGACCTGTTCTGGCGTCAATCCTACGGCGACGGCTATCAGCAATGGCTGGAAAGCATCGGCGTGGACAAGGTGCGGCGTTTTGCCGAGATCAACTACGGACCATGGGATCGACTGGACAACGATTCGCCGTTCATGGAGGGTGCCGGCGAGAAACCCCTGGGTGCCAGGTTCTATCCGGCCGACATGAGCCGTGAAGAGTTCGAAGCCGCCGAGCTCGAGGGCAAGACCGGACAGTATTCATTCATCCGCAGGGGCGAGTCGGGCGAGTTGATCGTTGTTCCGTACCACGTGGAATTCGAGCTGGAACTCGGTCGCGCCGCAGATCTGCTGCGGGAAGCCGCGGCGCTGGCCGAACATGAAGGATTCGGCAATTACTTGCGCCTGCGCGCTGCAGCACTGACCTCGGACCGGTTCCGTGAGTCCGACCTCGCCTGGATGGACGTCAAGTCGAACCCGGTAGAAGTCGTCATCGGGCCCATCGAAACCTACGAGGACCGACTCTTCGGCTATCGCGCGGCTTACGAGTCCTATGTCCTGATCAAGGACCAGGCCTGGAGCGAGCGACTGTCCAGATTTGCAGAGTTTCTTCCGGAACTGCAGCGCGGACTGCCGGTTGGCGATATCTACAAGTCGCAGATGCCTGGCACCGAAGCGGATCTGAATGCATACGACGTCATTTATGCGGCGGGGCATGGAAATAGCGGTTCCAAGGCGATTGCGATCAACCTCCCGAATGACGAGCACGTGCAACTGAGAAAAGGAACGCGCCGCCTGCAGCTGAAAAATGCGATGCAGGCCAAGTTTGAAAAAATCCTGGTGCCGATTTCTGAAATCCTGATCGACGATGAGCAACGAAAGCACATTACTTTCGACGCCTTCTTCGCCAACACGATGTTTCACGAGGTGGCGCATGGACTTGGCATCAAGAACACGATCGACGGCAGCAGCACGGTCCGCGAGGCCCTCCTCGACGTCGCATCGAGCATGGAGGAGGGTAAGGCTGACATCCTCGGACTTTATATGATCAGCCGGCTCAACGAAGCAGGCGAACTCGGCGACAGCAGCCTCATGGACAATTACGTGACATTCATGGCCAGTATCTTTCGCTCGGTGCGTTTCGGCGCGAGCAGCGCCCATGGCAAAGCGAACATGGTTCGCTTCAATTTCTTCCGCGAGCAGGGTGCGTTCGTCAGGGATGCCGAAACGGACACTTACAGAATCGACGCCGACCGCACACGCGAAGCCATGTCGGCGCTGTCGAATCTCCTGCTCACGCTACAGGGCGACGGTGACTACGAGGGTGCGAAAAAACTCACCGAAGAAAAAGGGGTCATCGGCGACGAACTGCAGGCCGACCTCGACCGGCTAACGAGAGCCAATATTCCCGTCGACATCGTCTTCATTCAGGGGCTCTCCGAGCTAGGACTGGACTAGCACAGAGCCGTCAGGAGTTTCAGCGAGCACGCAACGCGGACTGAACCAGTCGCTTCGGGCTTATTCGACAAGCCGTTGCTTGTCGAGGCGTCCGAGGTGGCGACCGAACAGCGTCGATAGCCAGATTGACTCGTGCGTCTCGAAAGCGCCGGTGATGGCAGGCAATGTTGCCGCGGGACTGTACAGGTTCATCAATACCTGGCCGTCACCGCTGATGGCGATGACATGAGACGACGGCTCGGCGCTGGGTCTCGCGAAGGCGGGCAGGCGTTGGACGACTTTGCGCAACCAGGGCTTGTCCGAAAGGCCATCCAGGAGCGCGTTTCTCGGCGCGACCAGGCCGATCCAGAATTTGCCGTTCAGGCCATTGTTGACGTTATCCGGGAAGCCGGGAAGATTGTCGACGACGAGTTCGCGCTGACCTTTGCGTGCTCCGTCGATCCAGTGCCGCCACACTCGATAATGTCCGGTCTCGTTGTACAGGAGGAATTGCTGGTCTTCGCTCAATGCCACGCCGTTCGCAAAATTCAGTCCGTCTGCAATCAGCGTGACTGATCCGGTCGCGGAGTCGAACTCGAAGATTCTGCCGTGACCGCCGTGTTCGACGATGTCCAGAAGACTCGCTTCGTAAGTGCCACCGTTCCTCGATGCGCCGAACTTCGAGCTGGCATCCGAAAAATAGATTCTCCCGTCCTCCGCTACCGCGAGATCGTCAGCGTACTCGATGCGCTGGCCTTCGAAAGTGTCAACGAGCACGGTCACGCGGCCGTCCGGCGTCACTTGCTGTATTCCGAGGTAGGCATTGGCAACGATTAGCCTGCCAGAGCGGTCGAATTCGATGCCCAGCGGGCGCCCCCCGGTCTCGGCAAACACTTCGAGTCCACCGCCGTCGGGACGCAGGCGGATGATCGCGCCGTCTGCGGTCGTGGCGTAGATCAACCCGTCCGGACCACCGGCCACGTCCTCGGGCCCTTCGTGTGGACCGAGATCGATGAGTTGCGCGCGGCGCAGTATGTCGTTGCTTTGAAACGGATCGGCGAGTCCCGCATCGACCGGAGCGTCCCAGCGGACGGGCTCGATCGGTACCGGCCACAGGACGAGATAAGACACCGCCAGCGCAATAATCCCGGCGGCGATCCGCGAGCCGACTTTTGCGGCGGTCATTCGTTCAGTTTGTCTTGCCGATCATCTGCAGAAATTCTGACCGGGTTCGCGCGTCCTTGCGAAAAGAGCCAAGCATCTGGCTGGTGCTCATCGAGACGCCTGACTTGCGAATGCCCCTGGTAGTCATGCACTGATGCACGGCATCGATGACGACGCCGACACCGCGCGGCTTCAGGACGGAGTCGATGCATTGCGCGATTTGCACCGTCATTTTCTCCTGAACCTGCAGGCGCCTCGCGAACGCCTCCACGACGCGGGCGAGTTTGCTGATGCCAACGACCTTGTGATCCGGTAAGTAACCGACGTGTGCAACGCCGATAATCGGTGCCATGTGGTGTTCGCAGTGGGACTCGAAAGAGATGTCGCGCAGCACGATAAGCTCGTCATATCCGTCGACTTCCTCGAAAGTTCGCTCAAGGAACTTGAAGGGATCGACCGCGTATCCTTTGAACCAGTCCCCGTACGCCTTGACGACTCGTTTCGGCGTGTCGCGCAGGCCTTCGCGGGTGGGATCATCACCGGCCCAGCGCAATAAGGTATGCACCGCCTGTTCGGCCTCGTCTTTGCTGGGCCGTTCGGGGTGGGCGATTTTGATGGTTTTTCCTGCCAAGACAATGTCCTTCGTTTTTGTTTTGACCGGTCATACTACCGCAAACCGTAAGCTGCTACAGGGCGTCCGGCCAACCATCCTTCAGGAGCCGCGACAGCGACCGGTCAGCCAGCAGCCGTCCATTTGTCTGACATCCCGGGCAGTAATTCGTTTCGCTGGATTTGTAGCGAATGCGTTGCACCTTGCTGCCGCAGGCCGGGCAAGGGCTGCCGAATTTGCCGTGTACCGCCATCTCATCGTGAAAGGCGGTGACTTTCTCGGGAAAGCGGTCCTTTGACTGTTCCCGCAACAGGTTACACCAGTGTTCGAGCGTGCCGCGGACCGCATCGAACAGCGAGCGCACCTCGGCCTCGCTCAAGCGGCTGGTCAGCTTCGTCGGTGAAATCCTCGCGGCATGCAGAATCTCGTCCGAGTATGCATTGCCAATGCCGCTGAAACTGCGGGGATTCGTGAGGGCCCGCTTCAGCGTACGATTCTCCCGTATCAGTTGCGCATGAAATTCCTCGAAGCTGCATTCGAGTGGCTCGAGCCCGCCGGGATCGTGCTCGGCCAATGCCTCTTTACCCTGCACGAGGTGCAGCGAGGCACGTTTCTTGCTGCCAGCCTCGGTCAGTATCAGGCATCCATGGGCGAAGTCGAATGCAGCCAGCATGTTTTTGCCGCTGATCCGGGCTTGTTGGTCGCGCCAATGCAGCCTGCCCGCGACCATGAGGTGCAGAATCAGCCAGTAATCCGGCTCGAGACCGAATACGATCCGTTTGCCCATGCGGTGAACATCGCTCACCCGGCGACCATTGGCGGTGCGCAACGGTGGATCGAAGCTGCGGACCAGGAACGGCTTGCTGATGCGGATGTTCGAAACGACCTGGCCGCGGATCCGCTCGTCGATCCTTTCAACGTACAGGTTGATGTCCGGCAGTTCGGGCATGCTGCCTTATGGCTGAGTCGCTCCTGCCACGCTCGCAGCGCAAGTCACGCCGGTACCGCCGACCCCGCAGTAACCGTCAGGATTCTTCGCGAGATACTGCTGGTGGTACTCCTCGGCGTAATAGAAATCCCCAAGCGGTGCGATTTCAGTCGTTATCGCGCCGAAACCCGCTGCGGCAAGCCGTTCCTGGTAGGCATCGAGCGAAGCGACTGCGTTCTCGCGCTGGCTCTTGGAGCCCGTCAGGATGATCGACCGGTACTGCGTGCCGACGTCGTTTCCCTGCCGATTGCCCTGTGTCGGATCGTGGTTCTCCCAGAAGATCGTCAGTAGTTCCGGATAAGTGACGATCGTCGGATCGAACACGACGAGGACGACTTCCGCGTGACCCGTCTCGCCGCTGCACACTTGCTGATAGGTTGCATGTGGCGTGATCCCGCCGGCATAACCGACTGCCGTCGACCACACGCCCGGCGTTTCCCAAAAGCGACGCTCCACACCCCAGAAGCAACCCATGCCGAATACCGCAGTCTCCAGATTTTCCGGAAACGGTGGCTGGATCCGATTGCCATTCACGAAATGCGCATGCGGAACTTCCATCGGTTTATTCATTTCGAGGTATATGCCTCACCGTTGACGACCGCCTCATATCGGCCGCCACGGCGTGGACTGTGCACGACGCCGGCGGAGCTCAGGAAACGTACCGGAATCGATTGCGTATTGCCCCATTCTGCGGCGCGATATACGGCGAAATGTAGATGCGGCATGGTCGTATGCCCCGTGTTACCCGAAAGGCCGATTTTTTGACCGCCAACGACGTGATCTCCGACATCGACCAGCGCACCGTTCTGTCGCAAGTGATAGTACTCGCCCGTTGTACCATCGTCGTGGAGGATAACAATGTAATTGGCGTAAGCGCCGCATCCGTCATCCCAGCAGCCCTTGTCGTGGGATTCTTCTATCTTGGCGACGACGCCGCTACGTGCTGCATGCACCGGCGTGCCGATCGACATATTGAAGTCCACTGCATAGTGCTCAAGACCACGGTGGCTGAATCGCGAACCATATCCTTGCAGGACACGATAGCTCTTGCCGGACGCGTACGGCAGAAGATAGAGGTATTCGTCGTCATGTAGTGCATTCTTGTCGCCAATCGTCCAGTCGCAATAGATGCGGTAACGGCCTTTGCGGTCACCGCCGTCTTGCCTGAGCAACATGACGAGTCGCGACTGCTCTGCATCGAGGGTCTCTGTTATCGTCCTCGGGCCGTCAGCGATCAGTCCCCTCGTGCGCACCCTGAGCGTAAACGTGATCGGGAATTCCCCGAGATTGGTCGCACGCAGCCCGATGTCGCCGCCTTCGCGAACCTCGTCGACGCCGAGCCAGTCATCGGCACAGGCAGCGACGGCCGCATCCTGCCATGCGAGCACTGCGAGCACGGGCAGCGTGACGGTGAGGGCGCTGCGAAATCTTGTTCTTATTCTCTGCATCCCTGTGGTCTTGGGCCGTTTCCAGTTTATTGTCAATACGTTAGAGGAATATGCACTTCGAGGTCAACCGCGCCTCCGGGTTATTCTGCCGGTTCATCCGGTTCCGTCGACTCGACAGGCATGTCTTCGGGCCGGTAATAAAACTCGTGCGTATAAACGACATCGGGCGTCGAGACGACCCTGCCATCTTCCAGACGCGGCCGGTAAATGAGGTGTCGCAGATTTCGCCTTACCCTTTCCTGCATGTCGGTGAATTCGGGGGGGCGCGTTTCGATATGCTCAATGTTACTTGTCCTGCCGAGCGTGTTGACAATATAGCCGTAGCTCACCGTGCCCGTTTCGTAGTCGTCCTGATCGGGGAATCGTTCGCTGACTTCCTCGCTGCTGTAGTACCTGGGCGGATATATGTCCTGCAACAAATTCAGTTTCTCGAGGTGATCACGCCGGTTGCCCATGCGTTCTTCGTCCTCGGATAAAAAATCCCAGAGTTCGGAGTAGACACGGGAACCACGATTCGCCCTGCCGGACAGCAGATAGTAGTCGCCGAGTGCGAGCATTGTCTGTTCCTGGATTTCCCACGTCGACTCGGGGTTTTCTTCGGAAATGCGCCTGGCGCGCCGTAGATAGGATTCACCGGATGCAACCGATACCTCCGGCTGTATGTCATATTCCACCGGCGTGATGTAAAGGTAGGATTTCCCGAGACTCGTCAGCGGCGGAATGAGCCTCAAATCGGATTTTCCGTGATGATCTTCGATAACGTTGATGATCCTGCGCCACGACACGCGCTCGCGGTCATACAGTTGCAGTCTGTGTTGCCAGCGTGCCTGCTGTTTCAGTGCGGGAATGATTTCGAGGCTGTCGGGATCGATATTTCTCGACTGAAGCGCGAACATCCGTTCCTGCATGTCCACGGCGTCTTTGTGCTCGCCGACCGCCATGAATATTTCCGCCATGGACTCCAGAACCTCGATTTGATCGAGATTATGTGGACCGTCGTTAACATGGCTGACGTGGACGGCGCGCTGCAGCGTTTCTCGCGCCATGTCGGGCCTGCCTATCGCGAGCTGTGTCGCTCCCAGCCCCTTGAGCGGATTGATCAGTGCTTCGTTCAGCCGATCCGAGGTTTCTTCGATGATGTCGATCGACGCCAGGTAATTTCTCTCTGCCGCCTCGTACTCCTTGTTGTGGTGCTGCGCGATGGCCAGGTTGGTCAGCGCCTTGGCGGACTCGGTGCTATTGATACCGTAAATCTTGATGGACAACTCGATAATCTGCTTGGCCAGGGTGTCCGCCTCCAGGTAGTTCTGGCTGCCGAGCGATTCCTTGTACAGCTCGAACAGCCGGCTGATCTCCACCCTGTCGAGCTCCCTTTGAGACTCCGGTTCCTCCAGCACTTCGTCTTCCGGGTCCTCGATGAGTCTGTATCGCTGCGTGTCCTGATCGTAGATGAGGCTTTCGGTGATCTGCTCGTCACCTCCGTCTTCGTCATCTTCGAAGATCTTCCCGATCTCGATGATTTCGAGCTCTTCCTCGGGCTCCGTCTGCGCGCCCGACACGCTGCCCAGGCTGATTGCCAACGCAATGCCCGCCACTGCCGGAATAAGTTGTGAATGCCGGGATTTCATGAGCTGGAGGAGGTCGCTAAATTCCTTGTTTAAGACTGCCCGCCCGAAGATTAGTTCTTGCGCAACCGCCCGCGGAAGCGCCTGTATCACTATACAATATCAGTCGAATGCAAGGGCCATCTGCGGGCCGGCGGGGCGGCGGAACTGGCTGCAATCGAGTCGCTCGCGGTAGCGGTCGGAGGATAGGCCAAAGCGCTTGCACGCGGTCCTAAAGCGCTGATTTATTAAGGTGGCATACGGGCCGCGACCCCGTTGACGATGACCGAATCGATGGTCGTATTCCTTGCCGCCGCCCGCCTCGCGAATGAGATTCATCACGCGGCTTGCCCGCTCGGGCATGTGTGTCTCCAGCCACTCGCGGAAGATCTGCTTCAGCTCATGCGGCAACCGCAACAGGATCCAGGCGGCGTGACCCGCCCCGCTCGCGGCAGCCTTTTCGAGGATCTGTTCTATTTCCGAATCGTTGACGGCCGGAATGACGGGCGCCATGAGCAGGCTTACCGGTACGCCCGCTTCAGCCAGATCTTGTATCAGGCGGAAGCGAACTGTCGCGGACGGCACGCGAGGTTCCAGCACGCGTTTCAAATCGTCGTTCACGGTGGGCACGCTGACAGCCACCGAGCAAAGGCCTTTTTTCGCCAGCGCTCCGATCAGATCCAGGTCCCTCGACATCAGGCCACCCTTGGTGATCAGACTCACCGGGTGCCGGTACTCGAGAAAGGTCTCGAGGAGCATTCTCGTGATTCCGAGTTTCTTTTCGGCCGGCTGGTAGGGATCCGTATTGGCGCCGATCGTGATCGGCTTACACGCATAGCTGCTTCTGGACCATGCCTCGATGAGCGCATCCACGGCGTTCGGCTTGTAAAAAATCCGGGTCTCGAAGTCGAGGCCGGGTGACAGGTCCAGATAGCTGTGACCCGGTCTCGCATAGCAGTAGACGCAGCCGTGCTCGCAACCCAGGTACGGGTTTATCGAGAGATCGAAGGGTATGTCGGGCGAGTTGTTGCTGGAGATGATGCTCTTGACCGGCATCGCGCGCAGGATCGTTTCCACGCTCGATGCGTCTGCTGCCGGCCCGGCTACGGTCTCGACGGTACGCGCCGCGAAACGACTGTCCGGGCGCGAGACCGCGCCGCGGCCTTTGATGGCTTGTCTAGGCATGTTGGCAATGCGTTAACTGTATAAATATACAGTAACTCAGTGCTGCCAGAGGGTCAACCGGGGTGGCTAATTCAGGACGCGATAGCCGCGGCCGCGCATGCAGCGTTTGAAGACCATTTCCTTTTCGCGTGCGCCGCCGATCGTCGAACGCGTCGCGCCCCACACCGCGCCATAACCGGCGCCCTTGTCGGCGTTGCCGCTGATCGCCCCCGCGGCGGCACCTGCGACAGCACCGCCGGCAGCTCCCTTGGCGGCGCCCCGGGCGACGATGACCTCATCGGAATACGCTTCGCACTCGGCCCAGTCGATCTCGAGTTCGGCCCGGTCCACCCCTTTCATGTCGATGATCGGGTCCGGGTGTGAAGCGCAAGCCGTGGCCAGGGCCGTCAATAGGATCAACGTCGAGATTACGAATGCTTGACTCATGTCGTTTCATCTCCTCCAGGTCGCGCAGTGAGATTTTGCATGCACGAACTGAACAGCGCCTGAACACCTTGCGTCGCAGCTCGCTTGGTTTTTCGGCACAGGCGCGGTTAAGCTGCGCGGCAACGCATAATAACAACGCACCGGGAGCCACCGGGTTGACGCGTATTCTGTAAATAATGGCAACATCCGCTCAAGATTCCGCAGCCAAAGCCATCCTCTATGCATTCCTCGCCAACGGCGGCATGGCTGACCGGTTCCGGCAGCATGCTGGCCGAAGCGATACATTCCTATGCCGATACGGCCAATCAGGTGCTGCTCTTCTTAGGCCTCAAGCAGTCGGTCAGACAACCGGACGCCGAGCACCCGCTCGGCCACGGCAAGCTCAGCTATTTCTGGAGCTTCATCGTTGCGATGCTCCTCTTCAGCGTCGGCGGCCTGTTCTCCATCTACGAGGGCATACACAAGTATCAGCATCCGGAACCGCTCACTCAGGCATGGGTCGCGATCCTCATCCTGGTGATTGCCATCGTGCTTGAAACGTTCTCGCTGCTCGGCTGCCTGCGGGAAATCGATAAGGTTCGCGGAGACCGCCCGTTCAAAGCCTGGCTAAGGCACACCAGGAACTCGGAGCTCGTGGTCGTCCTCGGCGAGGATATCGCCGCCTTGCTCGGACTCTGCCTTGCGCTCCTGTTTATTTCACTTGTAGTAGTGACGGGTAATCCGTTATACGACGCCATCGGCTCGGCATGCATCGGCGTCGTCCTGATCGTCATCTCCGTGTTCCTGACGTTGAGGGTCCAGTCCTTGCTGGTTGGCCGCTCCGCCGATCCGCTGATCCGGCAGGCGATCAACAAAGTGATTCAAGGGAACGACAACATCCAGGAGTTGTTCAACACGATCACTATGCAGATGGGCCCGTATACTTTGCTTGCAGCGAAGGTCAAACTCAGAGCCGGTATCGATATCGATACGGCGGTGCGCGATATCAACGCGCTCGAAGTCCGGCTGAAGGAGGAGGTCCCCAACCTGAAATGGTGTTTCATGGAGCCCGACGTCACCGATTAGCAGGCGCTCCCCGAAAACATCAGGCTGCATTGTGGATATGCACGTCCTGCTGTGGGTACGGGATGGAAATACCTTCCTTGTCGAATCGTTTCTTGATCGCTTCTGTCAAGTCGAACCTGACATTCCAGTAATCTTCGGTCTTGACCCAAGGCCTGACGACAAAATTGACGCTGCTGTCGGCCAGCTCGGATACGGCGATGACGCACTCCGGCTCTTTCAGGATACGCTCGTCCGCCTCGATCAATTCCCTGATTGTCTTGCGCACCTTGTCGAGGTCATCGTCGTAGCTGACGCCGACGACCATGTCGACGCGCCGCGTTTCGTTGGCGGAATAATTGGTGATGATGCTGCCCATGATCTGGCCGTTCGGCACGATGATCCGCTTGTTGTCCGTGGTCTTCAGAATAGTGGTCAAAATCTGCACTTGCAGCACGACGCCCGAGATTCCTGCGGCTTCGACAAAGTCTCCGACACGATACGGGCGGAAAACTACGATCAGCACGCCCGCAGCGAAGTTTGCCAGCGAGCCCTGCAAGGCCAGTCCGACAGCCAGGCCAGCGGCACCCATCACGGCGATCATCGATGCCGTCTGCACGCCGAGCTGGTTGATCGCTGCGATGATGACGAAGACCATCAGTGCCCAGTAAGCGAGGTTGCAAACGAATGTTTCGAGAATCTTGTCGACTGCCTGGGCTTGCATCATCTTGCGCAATCCCCGGGTTATGGCACGTGCGATTATCCGGCCGACATAGAAGATGACGATCGCGATCAGTGCTTTGACGCCGAAGTCCACGCCGAGATTTTTGACAGATTCCCACAGACCGGCCCAGTCAAACGCAGCCAGATCCGACATCTGCAATTCGTTCATGATTTATTCCTTGTTTATTTTTGTCAGTGCAAGCCAGTTGCCGGCGACGATCAAAACAATGCCGACGACTGCGGGGATGGTCCACCGATAGTCTTCGAATATGGTCGAGATCAGCAGCGCGACGATCGGGAATAATACCGAAGTATACGCTGCACGTGCGGATCCTATCAGGCGTAACAGCGCAAGATAAGCGCCGAATGCAACGGCAGAGCCAAAAACCGCAAGATACAACAACGACACGACGTAAGCGGGGTCGAAAGAAAAACTGAGCGGTTGACGCAACAACACGGAGATAAGCAGCGAACTGGCCGCGCCCCATGCCATCGCATGTGCATTGACGGCGGTGACCGGCAATCCCCTGGCGGTATTGGCGATTGCTGCCATGTTTCCCAGTGAGGCGATGATGACGCTGGCCATTACGAGAATGATCCCGAGGATCGTACGGTCGCCCAACTGAAATGCCGAGACCTCGGGCCAGAAGAGAAATACGACACCGGCCAGGCCGAGGATCGACGCAAGCATCATCCTTGCTTCCAGTGGTCTGCCAAAGAATGCGCGCTCAAAGAACGCGTTGGTCAAGACGATCAAGCTGAAGATTACGGCGATGAGCCCTGATGTGACAAACCAGGTTGCTCGGTACACGAACATGTAACTGCCGGAGTACATCAGAATGCCCATCAACACGACGTAACCGTAATTTCTCAGTGGGATACGTAATCGACGGCGAGATATCGCTGCGAACGCGAATAGCGCGGCGGATGCCAGCCCGAAGCGGTAGGAAATGGAAGCTTCTTCCGCCACTGGTCCCAGTTGGAAGGTAATCGCAAACCAGGTGGAGCCCCAGATCAGGACGATGGTTGCGTAGAGCAAGACGATGCGCAAATGCTTTCCATCATGAGTGTTGTATTTATTTTCCGCGCAAAGCTACCGGAATTATTTTCCGAGATCTATTCTCGAGAGAAATACGCGGTACTCATTCAGTTACTGCGAGAATCAAAACGAAAAATGGAATAGGGCCTGCGTGCAGCGATATGTTTTCTGGTTTTCAGTATGACATCGGGTAACGCGCTGTCGGCGAGATAGAGCCTGCCATCCGGACCGACCGCCAGCCCGTCCGCCCAGCGGATGCGTGGCGATCGCACGATCGTGTGCAGCCTTTTGTCCGGATCGATCGCGATGACAGCGCCGTGCTCCACATCGGTGACATAGATGTTGCCGTTCGCCAATTTAATTCCGTCACTCAAGGGCTTGTCGCTGTGTCGCTCGACCCGGGCTTCGAGCTCGGTTGCCGGCAGGGTCTCGTCGCGCAGATCGCTGACCCGCACCCGGTACAGACCGCTGTGATTGATTGCGGCGTAGTACAACCACTCGTCATTGGCATCCAGAGCAATCCCGTCGACGCCGACTTTCATGCTGACGAGTCCGCCGAGGAAGGACATGTCCCTGGTGGCAGTGCGCACAAGATAATTCTGTGCTTTGACCGATGAGTGAGACTCGAGAACGCGCCTGGGACTGCGTGTCGGCACGTCGTACACGACGATCGCCGGCTTTTGCCGCCATACACTGGCGTCGGCGATGAAAACCGTCTCGCCATCAGCCGTCACGGCCAGATCCTGCAGGAATGATCCTGTCGGCGCCGTGTCTCTGCGAAACGCGTAATCATGGATGATGTTGCCGGTTCGCAGATCGAAGCCCAGCAGCCTTGGCGTGCCGAGTCCGTGATTGCCGTGGTCGATCGTCCAGAGCCAGTCGCGTGCATCGACCACGAGACCGAGCACCGTGTCAAAGAGATGTGGCTGAACGGTACCGTTCGGGTAGGGTTCGGCCGCGCCGGCAACCCACTCGAGCAGCTTGTTCCCCTCGGGCCGTGCCTCGGGATGCGCCGTAAAGAAGATGCGGCCATCGCGATTTACGGCAACGTTGCCGATCGGTTCCTCGTAGTTGAGAACCTCCTCGATTCCCGCTTCGCGGATGAGCGGTGCCGTCGACAGGTCGGGATAGGGATCGCCGCCGCCATATCGCAGCCACAATACGCTGGCGACGAGTAGCACAAAAGCCGACATGATCAAAAGGAAGTTTCTCAAGGAACCCGCGCCCCCGACGTTTCGGCTGATGACGAATTCTACAGAGTGTTGTGCTACGAGTCCCAGAGCATCAATGCAACAACCCAGGACACGGCCACGATCCCGATAGCGGCGATGCCGGACACGAGTTGCAGTTTGTGTCTCGGGAGATAGTGGCTGACGAACGTCAGCAAGGTACCGCACACGAAACCGCAAACGAAGCCCGCGAGGTGCGCGCCGACGTCGGTGTTGGCATCGCCGGTGCCTGTAAATGCCAGTAACGCGATGCCGCCGACGATCGGTCCGAGTCGTAACGGCCAGCGGTCCTGCCGCATCAGTTTGGCGCGCCACACGAAACCCGACACGAGGCCGAGTGCGCCGAACACCGCCGTCGACGCGCCGATCGCGCGGTGCGTGGAAGCGAGGAGAATGGTGTTCAGAAAATTTGCTGCACCGCTGGCCATGACGATACCGAACCACGCGACACCGGAACCGACGAGGCGCCCGGCCATGAGGCCAAAGAGCACGCCGAAGCCGATGTTGCCCGCGAGGTGCCGGATTCCCGCGTGCAACGTCAGCGCCGTGATGGTCCGCCACCACTGGCCGTTGCGTATCAATTCACCGTCCACCCGCCCCGCGATATACCAGTCGACATTAAAGAGCGCGATACCCGCGAACCATGCGATGAGAGAGATCAACAGCACATACACGGCGACCCCCGGCATGCCGCTCTGGTAAACGGGTACGACCTGCGGGGCACGCGGTTTCTGCTTCGTGTTTTCCTGGTCGTATTGCCACAGTTCGTACTTGGCTTTTTCGACGAATTCGGCCGGCACGATGAGCACCGACTGCGACGGTCCGGAGACCATCTCGTAGGGAATCGCGAGCGCGTGCAGGACCAGCGCGCGTTCCGAGCAGGCTCTCGGAGAATCGCTCTGGAATACGCTCGCCCAGCCGTCGCGCAAGTTATGTTGCTCTGCGTTCAAGAGATGAGCCGGCGCACCACGCGCGGCAGGAGTTCGGCACAGTTCGTCGTCATCTTGACTGTCGCGAGCCCGTCTGCGCGAGTCGCTCCGCGGTTAACGATCGCAATCGGTTTGCCGGTGTCATTTGCGAGCCGCGCAAAGCGATAGCCGGAAAAAACCATCAGTGACGAACCGACGACAAGCAGCGCACTCGATTCCTCCAGAATCCGCTGTGCTCTCGTTGCACGTGCCTCCGGTATGGCCTCGCCGAAGAAAACAACATCGGGTTTCACGACACCACCACAATCGTTGCATCCCGGCACATTGAAGGAACGAAAATCGTCCGCGGAAATCCTCGCGTCTCCATCGGGAGCGATTGCCGTCGCCGTAGCGCGCCAGTCCGGATTCAGATCCTTAAGCCTGCCTTGATACTCGGAACGCGAATCTTGCGCACCACAATCGAGGCAGCGGATATGCTGCAGCACACCATGCAGGTCGATGACGCTGCGGCTGCCGGCGGCCCGGTGCAGGTTATCGACGTTTTGCGTGATGACCGAGCTGACGTAACCGGCGTGCTCGAGCTCGGCGAGGGCGTGATGCGCCGCATTCGGTTTAGCGTTCGAGATTCTCTCCCACCCGGCCAAACTTTGCGCCCAGTAGCGGCGCCTCATCGTCTCGTCATTGACGAATTGCGCAAACTGCATCGGCTGGCGGTGTTTCCAGTTGCCATCGTCGTCGCGATACTCCGGAATTCCCGAATCGGTGCTGCAACCGGCGCCGGTCAACACGGCGACCCGGGAATGCGCACGCATGAAATCGACGAGGTCCCGGGCATCCGTGTCCGGCACGGGTTCAGGCAATGAGGACAAGCGATAACTCCTTAAATATCAAAGCATTATAATCGAAGACAGACGCTTCAGCCGGCATTAAGCATCGCCGCGGAAAATGACACTCCAGCACGATTTTTCGCTTGGCACAAACATGAAGTTATTCAAGAGATTGTACTTTGGCACCGCCCTGCTTGGCGCCGCGTTTTTGCTGGAGAGCCTGAGCCCATTTCAGTTATTCTGACGGTCATACCTGACGCCGGTTTGCGTTAAGCTTGCACCGATAATGCTGGAAGACGGTGTCGCGCATGCGAATAAGAATAAACAGCAGTCTGCCCACATCGTTCATATCGATATGCCTGTTGGGTATATTGCCGCACGCAAACGCGGACGTGGTCGATGCAGACGAGCACGGCTTCACGATCCATATCACCACACCGGTGCACGCAGAGCGAATGACCGTTTACGAGGCCGCGATCAAGGACGTCGGGAAATGGTGGGATAGCGATCACACGGTTTCCGGCTATGCTGAGAACATGTACATCGACACCACCGTGCCGGGATGTTTTTGCGAAAAGCTCGGTCGCGGTTCCGGCATCGTCCACATGATGGTGACCTATCTGAGCCCCGGCATCATCGTGCGATTGACGGGCGGCCTCGGTCCGCTCGGTCTCATGGGCGTCGACGGTAACATGACCTGGGAATTCGACGATGCTGAAGACGGAGCCCTCGTTACACTGAATTACGCGGTCGGGGGATACTACAAAGGTGGACTGGATTCCATCGCCCCGGCCGTTGACGGCGTGCTCGAAGAGGCAATGATGCGGCTGCGTGACTTTGCCGAGACGGGAGATCCAGAAGGACAAGAATAGCTGAACCGAATTCGCGGGGGCACAATCAATGACTCTTAAAGCGGGGGAAATTACCGAACTCGCGCCGGGCGTGCGTCGCCTGCTGGCGCCCAACCCATCGATGATGACCGGGCCCGGCACGAACACGTACTTGCTCGGCAGCAAGGAAATCGCCGTCATCGATCCGGGGCCGGCCATTCCGGAACACTTAAACGCCATTCGTAAACTCGCGGCCGCGCCGATCAAGTGGATCCTCGTCACGCACACGCATCCGGATCACTCGCCGGGCACCGCGTTGCTTGCCGAGGCGACCGGCGCCGAGAAGATAGGCAAAGCGGCGCCGCAGGGACGAAACCAGGACCAGACGTTCATCCCGGACCGCATTCCCGAGGACGGGGATGCCTTCGAGACACCGGAATTCACGTTAAGAGCGATACACACGCCGGGGCACGCGTCGAATCATCTGTGTTACCTGCACGGCGAACACGGCTTTCTGTTTACCGGCGATCACATCATCAACGGCTCGACCGTCGTCATCGATCCGCCCGACGGCAACATGGGCGATTACCTGCGTTCGCTCGAGCGGCTCAAGACCATAGAGACGAAGGCGATCCTGCCGGGCCACGGCGAGGTCATGGACAAACCGCAGGAGGCCATCGACTGGCTGATCAAGCACCGCAGGGAACGCGAGGCCAAAGTCGTGGCGGCCTTGCAGCAGCAACCCAATGCAACGTCGCGGCAGCTCGTACCGCTCGTCTACGACGACGTCGACGAGGATCGCTACGACCTGGCCGAGCATTCACTGCTCGCGCACCTGATCCTCCTCGAGGAAGAAATGCGCGTTTCCATGGCCAACGGCCGCTGGCGACTAACCAGCTAGGCGTTCTCATTGCGACGAAATGTCATTGCCGTCTCTGCATTAGCCGTCAGCAACGTCCGCCCTGGCCCCGAATGTGGCCATTGGGCTAGACTTGGTCCAAAGTGCCGCTAACGATGCAATGCGGACGAAATGAGTTATTTCAAGTCCACATAGAAATCACCTTTAACAAGCGTCCGTTAGATGTCGACGCTAGCTGCTGTGTGCTGTACCTTTCAAACAGGCTAGAGCAAATCTCGCCTTATCTCGCAAGCCCTTTTCGCCGAATCTTGATCATTTGTTGATTCTTAGGATGTCAGCGTAATAGACGTAGGAAATCTCTCAACCAGGCTAAGGGTGTTGGAATGACAACAACTAAAAGGGGATACCACAAAATGAATAAGCGAACCTTATACTCGTTGGGACTTTTATTAGCCGGCATGGCGCTGGCGAGCGCGGCCGCAGCCGATAGTGATAGCGATAGCGATAGCGATAGTGATAGTGATAGTGACAGACATCACCGAGGTCGCATCATTGGCGCCTACATAGCCCAATTGGATCTGAACCCGCTCGACATTGAGCGAATCGAGGGCTTTGCCTTTGTTCTGCACAAGGACGGTACAGTCATTGCCAGCTCCGAGCACGAAGTCGACGACGTGGAGTCCGTGGGGATAGGTGTTTGGAAGCGTCTCCGTGGCCGCAAAATCGGCGTCGGCGTGTTTAACTTTCGTATAGGGACCGCGGGCGGCTGCGCCTTGATTTTTGGCATTGTTCCACCTGATAACTGCATCCTGAAGCTCGGCGCCACACTGGACCGCGAAAGAGGCGGTGGCCTGGTCGGCAATGCGTTCCTCTCCTTTGAAACGCTCGATGGGGATGTGTTGACTATTCCTGTACCGCTGCCCATCGTAATGGAACGGCTTAGCCTCGAGGATTTCCCAAGGCCGATGGCTACGCCGTAACGGGTTCGTCTGGCCGCGGCGAACGGGCTACCTTGCTGATTTGTCCGTTCGCCGTGATCAATTCTGTCCGGGGCGTGGCTCCCCGGAAATCGTCAAAACTCAACCAGCGCTTCGACGCTGTAATTCGTCGTCTCGCGCCCATTTCGGCTTGGTGGCCGATAGCGGCCATTTGGCCATGACAGTTCGGAATAACTGAATACGGTTAGTGATTATTTCTTGCGATTGTCAAAGTCAGAAAACTTCTGATCCTTGCCGGCAAGATCTTTGAGCAAGCCGGGCGGATCCCAGAACTCGGGGCCGAAGCGATCTTTAAATTCGCAGACTTTTTCGTACACTGCTTTCAGACCGACCGTGTCCGCGTAATGCATCGGGCCGCCGCGGTGCCGCGGGAAGCCATAGCCGTTGATCCAGATGACGTCGATGTCGCTCGAGCGTGTCGCGATGCCGTCCTCGAGGATGCGTGCGCCTTCGGTGATCAGGCCGTAGATACAGCGCTCGATGATTTCCTGTGACTCGATGTCGCGTCGCTCGATGCCGAGTCTTTTTGATTCCTTGTCGATGAGTGCCTGGACCTCGGGATCGGGTGTCGGCGTTCGCGAGCCGTCCTGGTACAGGTACATGCCTTTGCCGGTCTTTTGCCCGAAGCGGCCCTGTTCGACGAGCAGGTCCGCGACCCGGTAGAAGCGAGGATCGTCGGGCAGGTCGCTGCGTTCCTGCCGGACCTTGTAGCCGACGTCGAGGCCGGCGAGGTCGCCGACCGCGTTCGGGCCCATCGCCATGCCCCAGCCGTAAAGCACCTTGTCGATTCTCTCCGGCGGCGCGCCTTCGAGCAGCAAGAACTGGTTTTCGCGGCCGTAGCTGTAGAGCATGCGGTTGCCGACGAAGCCGAAGCAGTTGCCGACGACGACACCGATCTTGCCCAGGCGTTTCGCGAGGGCGAGCGATGTGGCGATGACCTCGTTCGACGTCGCCGCGCCGCGTACGATTTCGAGCAAGCGCATGATGTGGGCCGGGCTGAAGAAGTGCAGGCCGATCACGTCGTGCGGTCGCCTTGTCGCGCTCGCGATGGCGTCGATGTCGAGCGTCGAGGTGTTCGTCGCGAGAACTGTTCCTGGCTGACAGACGTCATCGAGCTTCTCGAACACTTGCTTCTTGACCGCGAGGTTCTCGAACACGGCCTCGATGACGAGATCCGCATCCGACAGGTCCGCATAGTCGTCCGTCGTCTTCAATCGTCCGAGTCCGTCGGTCATCTGCTTCTCGCCAATCTTGCCGCGTGCGACGCCGCCCTCGTACAGTTTGCGAATGGTTGCATGTCCTCTTTCGAGTCCTTCGGCATCGTTGTCCAGGAGGCAGACCGCGTAGCCGGAACTGAGACAGTTGTATGCGATGCCGGCGCCCATCGTGCCGGCGCCGAGCACGGCAACCGTATTAATGGTTCTTACCTCGGTGTCCTTTTCGATGCCCGGCACCTTGGAAACCGCGCGCTCGGCAAAGAAAGCGTGACGCAGGCCGTCCGATTGCGGAGAGTTCTTGCATTCCGTGAAATACTCGCGTTCTTTCTTCAAGCCTTCTTCGAAGTCGACCCGGGTCGCCAACTCGACGAGCTCGATGATCTTCTGCGGCGATAAGAGGCCGCGGGTCTTTGTCTCGATGTTCTTCCGGGTCTCGTCGAACAATCCGGCAGCGGCTTTTGGCGCCGGCATGTTGCGGATGCGGCGCGGCCCGTCGGCGACTTTTTGCAAAGCCACCTCGACCGCCGTCGCCTCGAGCCGATCGTCGTCGCAGACCTGGTCGACGAGACTGTATTCCAGGGCCTGCTTCGCCTTGACCGGCTTGCCGGAGAGCATCATGTCGAGCGCGCGCTCCGCGCCGATGAGTCGCGGCAGCCGTTGCGTGCCTGACGCGCCGGGGAGCAGGCCTAGGTTGACTTCGGGCAGGCCGAGGGATGCGGAGCTCGTCGCGACGCGGTAATGGCAGCCTAGGGCGACCTCGAGCCCGCCGCCGAGCGCCGTGCCATGCATCGCGGCAACGACCGGTTTCTCGGCAGACTCGATGCGCGTGATGAGATCCGGCAGGTGCGGCGGCTCGGGCGGCTTGCCGAACTCGCGAATGTCGGCGCCTGCGATGAACGTGCGGCCCGCGCAGGAGATCACGATGGCGCGCACAGCGTCGTCGGCTGCCGCCTCGTCCATGCGCTTCATGAGCCCTTCGCGGACCGCCTGCGACAAGGCGTTGACGGGCGGGTTGTCGATGCGGATGACGGCGACGCCGTCACGGTGTTCGATGCTGACCTGGCTCATTCTTGTTCGCTTTTTTCTGGGGCGGATGAGCGAAGCATAACAGGCTCTGTCCGCGCAGGATTGATCCAGACCAGGACATTCAATAGCGCCGAATGCCGATCGATTTGCCGCGATTGGCGGTATGACTTTCGTCAGACAATGAGCGTTCGCCCGACAAACCAGTAGACGCCGACGCCACACAGCACCGCGGCAAGTGCAGGTGTTGCAAACCGCGGTATTTTTCCTTGCACGAGAGCGACGACGCTCAGGGCGAGCGCAACGAGGATCAACTGGCCAATCTCGACGCCCAGGTTGAATCCGAGCAGCGGAACGAACAGCGAGGTACCGAGAATGCCCGTCTCCATCAGGAAACCGGCGAAGCCGAAACCGTGCACCAGCCCGAAGCACGTCGTGGCGATGAAAAGCAGGGTGCTGGCGCGCGACGCTTCCTGTTGCTCCAGCCGGGTCGCGGCAAGCAGGTAGCAGAAGGCGAACAGGCCGAATCCGAGGTAAACGAACAAAGCCCTGCCCGAAATCAGCTCGAAGGCGAAAGCGCCCAAGCCAATGACCCACGCGACCAGCATGCTGATCGCCGCGAGTTCCGTTTCCGATCGGGTCGCCCTTCGCCGCAGGATGAAAAATTCGACCGCGACGAGCGCCACGGTGAAACCGATGAACGCTTCGACCAGCGTGCCGTCGGCGTGCACGTAACCCAACACGGCCGCGCCGAGGCTGACACTGTGTCCCAGGGTAAAACCGGTGACCGCGATGATGCCGCGGCCGAGCGATCCTGCGATCAGCAGCATGCCGATCAGGAATGCGATGTGGTCGATGCCGCCACCGATATGCTCGATGCCGATCAACAGGAACGATGCAAACGAGTACGAGCCGACATCGTCGAGCTCGCTGATGTACCAGGTATCCGCGGTATCGGTAATGAGTGTTTCGAAGCGACTGTCGCCACGATGCAGTTTCGCATAATGCACATGCGCCGGGGCAGCTGCGAACAGCGCGCGGTAGCGGACTGATTCTGGGGGGTCGTCGCCGCAATCGAAACGCATCTCGACCCGCACGAATCCCGATGGCGCCTGCAGAATATTGGCTGATGTCCTGCCGCAGGGTCCTGATGCGGCGGAAACCTCCGTCGTCGCTGCGAGTTCGTCCCTGAACCTTTCTCCAGGTGGCAGCGTGCTGCCACCAGCCTCGTAAAGTAGCATCACCTCTCGCAGCGGAATCGTGATCGTTGCGGTGAGGGTGGTTTCATCCGCGTACCAGTGGGAATAACTCTCGCTGCGGGTGTGCGCAGCCGTTGCCTGCGCATGGCACAGCAGGTAGACGATGACCGGCGCGATGCGAAGGATGCGCATCATGGCTGCACCACGACCACGTCAGCGCGTCGCCGCAGGTCATCGAGGTAATCGCGCAACGACGTCTCGGCCAGTCTGCGTCGGTAGTCGAGCAGTACGCGGTTGCGTATCGCATCGAGATCCGTCATGACGGCGGATTCCTTGTCGAGAACCTGCACGACGAGCCAGCGGCCGCGACGCGCGAACACGGCGCTGCTGCCGAGGGGCATATCGGCAGCAGCGGCGGTGATGCCGGGCCCCAGGTAATCACGCAGCGCTTCGACGGGTGCTAATCCGTCGGGCAACCCTGGCACCGGACCAATCGCGCCGGACGAGAGCATGCTGCCATCATTTCGCAGCGCCGCAATGAAGGTTTGTGCGACTTCTTCGTCGTCGGACTGCCACGCAGCAACCGAGATTCTTGCGATGTAACTGAATCTGTCCGCGTTTTCGGCAAGATACCTTTCGAGTTCGTCATCGGAGGGACTGGCGGCATCGGCCTCGGCCGTCACCGAGGCGATCAGCGAATTGATGATCGCGTTGCGCACCGCCGTATCGGACTGCGCCATGCCGAGCTCCAGTCCGCGCTGCACCAGCAGCTCGTCTTCGACCAGACGCTGTAGCACCCATGCGTTGTCCACAGCGGCACCGCGCTCGCTGGTCATTCTTGCAACGGCCCGCTCGTAATTATCGCGCGTGATGATTTGATCGTTGACGCGGGCCAGCGCATCCGCCGGCAACTCGTTAGCGGGATCCGCCTGGCGCAAAATACCGAACGCCGCAGCAATGAGTCCGGCAAACGCGCCGGCAAGCAGCCAGCGGATGTCATGCGTTCGCAGTTTGTCTATTGTGTCGTTCTCGTTGGCCCCCACCACGTTTTCCCGATTTCTTTGAGGGCTGATATGCTAACTCAATGACTGATCTGAGTAATGCCGTGGTGCTCATCACCGGTGCCACCGGGGGCTTCGGCCGGCAGATGACGCGTCAGTTCCTGGAAGCGGGAGGCCGGCTCGTATTGACGGATGTCGATTCGCAGGCGCTCGAATCGCTGCGGCAGGAATTCGATGCACGCGGCGCAGGTATACTCGGCGTTGTCGACGCAGACCTCGCTGATGGCGCAGGATGTCGCAAGCTGTTCGACGGCGTGCAGGCACTTGGCGTCATTCCGGACATTCTGATCAACAACGCCGGTATCGGCGTCGGCGGTCGCTTCGATCACGTTCCGGACGACCGCTGGGAACGGGTCATGCAGGTCAATCTGCTCGCGCCGATGCGAATCTGCTACCTGTTCCTGCCACGAATGATCGAACGGGGCAGCGGACACATCGTGAACATTTCCTCGCTCGCCGGCTGGATCGGCTCGACGGGACTGTCTTCATATTGCGCGACCAAGTTTGGCCTGCGCGGATTCGGCGACTCGCTTGCGGCAGACTATGCGGAACACGGCATCAGGATCTCGACCGTCTATCCCTGTTTCAGCCGCACGCCGATTCTCGATTCCGAGCAGTTCGGTTACGAGAAGCGTCGCGTCGTACCGGACCACATGATTTCGGATCCCGCGGACGTAGTCGCCAAGATCATCAAAGGAATAAGAAAGAACCGGCGCGATATCTTTCCCGACAAGCTGTCGTGGCGCATCCACTATCTGAAACGCTTCGTGCCATGGATGATCCCGCTGATTGAACAGCGCATGCAGGATGAGATGATAGCTGCAGATTAGTCCTCTGAATTGAATGATAATGCGCGACGGGCATTGGAGAAATAACGATGAAGAAACTTCAATTACTGATAGCTGGACTGTTTGCGACGATGGCGACCAACAGTGCGGCGCAGGAATCCGTGGCAAATATCCTGTTTCAGACCGATCTTCCGGATATCGAGGGTCGCGAGGCTGTCGTCCTGGAGGTCGAATATCCGCCCGGCGTCGCCTCGGCGAGTCACCGGCACAACGCGCACACATTCGTTTACGTGCTGGAGGGTTCCGTGGTCATGGCAGTTGCCGGCGGCGAGGAGAAAAAGCTGGTCGCGGGCCAGACGTTTTACGAGTCTCCGAAGGACATTCATTCGGTATCGCGCAATGCGAGCGACACCGAGCCGGCAAAGATCCTGGTTGTATTCATCAAGGATGAGGGCGCGCCGATGACGGTGCCCGCGCCCTAGAGCGCAGATACGGCATTCTTAGTGCCTTTGCGAGTCGTCGTACATGCGGGTGAGAAACGTGCGAATGGCGGGCTCGGCTTCCTTGCGGGTCATCAGTTTTTGTTGTTCCAGAATCTTCGCTATGTCGGCGATCGTCCGCTTGCCGTCGATGAGGGACATTATATAAGAGTAAATCTGCGTCGTTAGCGCCTGATTCCGGAAGGACCGGGTAAGCGGGACCGGTTCCTTGCCGGTGACGATCCAATCCGGCAGCGCGCGGTATCTCGGCACCGCATCCACGTCACCGGTTTTCGCCGCGGAAAATGTAAATACGGTTTCCTGCCGGCCATGGCGACTCGCCGGCGAACACATATACGGAATCGATGCTTCTATTACGAGCGGCGCGGAAAATCCGGAATCGGCGACGATTTCCTGTGTTTCCTCGGCGCTGTAGCGCCGCGCGCGATCCGGATGCTCGAATGCGAGCGAGCCGAAATTGATCCAGCGCCCATTTGGCTTCAATAATCTGTTAATACGGGCGGCCTGAGCCGGCAGCGTTTCATTTACGATGTCGATGATCCACGGTGTCATGACGGTATCGAAGCGAGCTTTAGCGAAAGGCGGCCTCAGCGCATCGCCGAATACGAAATAAAAATGCTCGCGCACGGGCTCGGGTGCTGACAATTTGCGCATTACCGCAAAGTCTTCCAGCGATCTCGGTGCCAGCGGAAACTCATAAAACTCCAGCTCGCCGCCTTGCATGATGTCTCTGGCGACGAGCAGCAGGAGGGGATTGAAGTCCAGTGCGACCGTGCGCCCGGCATCGAGCTGCATGTGGACGTCGTACGCCAGGCGGCAGGCACCGGCGCCGAGTACCAGGATATCCCCCAGGGATTTGTTGCCTTTGCCGGTGACTGCCCTGATCTGATCGAGCGACGCCCGGTTTTCGGCATCGCCCCAGCACCAGTCGCGGTGGATATTCTGGTAATAGGTCTGTATGCCCTGGTCGATGGGCAGTCGAGTTCTTAATGCCAGGTAGGACTCGAGACTTCCTTGCAACGATTGGACATCGACTGGCTCGAGCACTCGGCGCAATATCTTGCGGTGTTCGTCGATTGCCTTGACCTGCTGCTCGAGACGCTTTCGTGTCAGTGGGCGCAAGCCATCTTCGGCGAGCTCGGACCTCATGCCGTGCGATTCGTTTGCGAGTTGTTGCAGGGAAAAGTGCAGGCGATTTCGCCACTCGCCGAGGCTCGCCTCCGGTTCGGCGAACAGCCACGGAATGCCGCCTACGCATGGATATTCCGTCTTGCAGGCGCTGCAGCGAAAGGTCCGGTCTTTCGCCGCCAGCGGTGACTTGTCACAACGCGGACACGCGAAGAGATCGATGATGTCGTTGGTATCCGGCATGCGGCATCGACGAGTCCTGAGGTCGGGGCATTCTATAAGAAACGGCCCCGCTATGGGGGCCGCGTCTTTCATTCTTTATCGCATTGAATCAAGTTGGATTTGGCGGCGGGATCGTGCCGCTCACGATTTGCTGGAATGCCATCAGGGCATCGAGCTGTGCCGGGCCGCCTAGGCCGTGATTCGGGAACAGCGTCGCGAAGTTCCCTTCGTCGCCGTGCAGAGCCATGTAATTCAGGATGACGGCGTTGACCAGTAAGTTCACGTTGTTTGCCATCGGCGTCGCCGCGCGTTGTACCGACGCGCCTGCATCCATGTAGCCCAGTTGCTGGTGCTGCGCTGCGGTCTTGCCAGGGCTCGTGCGCAGGATCGCACTTCCCGGCGGGTTGAATACCATGAAGAACGAGCCGGCCGTCGACGAGTTGTCGCTGACCCATTCGCCTTTACCGCGTCCCTCCGGTGAGTTGTCGATCGCGCCGTTACTCGACAGCGAACCGTCGCTGAAGACGTACAGCATCAGCGGCACGCCAATGCGGCCGGCGTACTCGATGCAGGCGCCCATGCAGCGGCCCGCGCGGAAATCCTTGACCTCGCCTTCGGCGCGTGCACCGCCGTGATAGTCGTAGCCACCCATTTCGATGACCGCGGCGCCGGCGAAACCGTTGATCACGAGCTTCATGATGGAGGCGGTCTTGCGGAACTCGCGGCCGTCACGCCCGGTATCGTTGAATTCCGCGGTCGTGAAGATGCCGGTCGCGTCGTCGACAATCATCGGATCGGCGCCCGGATCAAGCGGCGTGTTGCCGAATCGATCGGCGATGTCCGCGGACTTGAGGTAACCACACTTCACGAGGTCCTTCACGACCGCATCGGCCGTGACGTTGGCCATCTTGTCGGCAGTGATGCGGTAGATCGATTCCATGACCGCGGTCGCATCGTCGGGTCCCAGAATGCCGACCAGCTGTCCGGTATCGACGAGACCGGTAACGTCACTCGGTCGGTCGACCTTGGTCGGGCGGAGCTCGGGATCCATCATCGCCGCCGGAATCATCGAGTTGCCGCCCGAATCGGTGTTCTCCGTGCCGGTAAGCGTCAGTATCGATCCGTCTGCGCCGGCACGCGCGATGCCATAAAGCGGATTGTGTGGATTGTTCCCAGTGTCGTTGTCCGAGCGCGCCGGGACGATGGCGCCATTCAATTGCGATGCGCGCAGCGGCGACATGCTTGCCTCCATGCCGCGCTTGAATGCGCTGTCGGAATGAAAGGCGAGGCCGAAGTCGGTGTTCGCATACGGCAGGCCGCTGATCGGGTCGTTGAGCCCCGGTACCATGTCGCCAGGCAGGCCGAGCTTCTCATATCCGGCGGTACTCAAGAAATCCATCTGGCCGTCTTGTCCGCCGACGAGCACATTGGAGCCGGCAATATTGGCGCCACCGGCCAGATCGAAGGCAATAAACGGAATCTTGCCCGCACCGTCGGTCGCGATGTTGCAGGGGTTTGACAAGAGTGGCGTCAGGTCCCCGGACAAGGCGGCGAAAGCCTCGCGCGGATTCGAAAAGAGGCTCATGATGCCGCCCGACAGCGCGAACGCGGAGCCGGACAGAAACCCCTGCGCGACAAAATCGCGGCGGGTGACGGGGCGGGGATGATCGGGATGTCGTTGCGGTTCATCCCAGTTACTGCGGTTTCGTTTCCTGGTCATCCTGTATGCCTCTTTATTAATCCGGTCACTGGACCAGCATCGCGGTGCTGCCCAAAACGGCGGCGCACGCACCTTTGGCTATTGAGCGCGTGTCCGTGCCGCCTGCAATGAGCCTGTCGATCAGGTTGTCAGGCCGCGATGTAACCGGATCGAAGGTGTTGTAGCCGAGCTCGTTTTCCACGTCGACGGTGGCGGGCTGCGTCGCGAGCGCGATGCCGACCATATTGTTGATGAGCGGCGTGATGAGCGCGTCGCGATTGCCGTAGGCGACACCGGGCGACGCATCGAAATCGAATCCGGGGAAATACACTGCCGTCGATATGCTGCCCTGGTCCTCGATCAGGGCGTTGCAATACTCGATGGCGAGCTGTGCGACCGCGACCTGGTGCGACGAGAGGAATGCCGACGGGTCCTCGATCGCGGGCAGCGATTGCCGCAGGCTCTGGAACGTCACATCGACGAAGAACTCCTCGGTGCTGACACCCGTGACCGCGCTCATCGTCGCGTTGATCTCGTCGAACGTGCGGACGCCGATCCGCTGCGCAGGCGGCAGGTCCGATTCCGTTATGACGAGCGGCGGGTCATCCGTGCGCACATAGCTTTCGCTTCCGAGGATATCGAAGGTCAGGAAGAACTCGTCGTCTGCCGGGCCGCGTTCCAGTGGAATAACCGCGCCGATGGTTGCGAGCGGCTGGCCGAGTGGACCGAACTCGGTGTAGTCGAGCACGTCGTCGAGATTCGCGTAGCTCTGGCTGATCGGCACCTCGGCCCCGTTGATGCCGATGCGCATGCCCTGGATAGGGATGCCCTGCGGCTGCTGGTTCGTGTCCAGCGTGATGAAGTGTGGCTGCGTAAAGAGATAAGCGTAGCTGTCGAACTGCGATACTTCGAAAAGGACGTAGGCGGTCGGCACACTGATGATGTCCTCGATGCCGAACAGCATGTAAAACTTCTCGCCCACGCCGACATCGAAGTTTTGCACGATTTGCGCCGGCGTCAGCTCGCGGTTGTGAATCGCCACGAGCCGCAACGTCCCCTGCCAAAGACCGTTGCCGGACGCTTCGTTGCCGAGTACGAAGGCAAAGGTACTCTGCCAGTCGGCCATCGAGGTCGTTTGCACCGGATCCGGCGGTGTGACGAGGTTGCCGTTGACATAGATCTTGCGGCCGTCGACCGGGCCGTACGTTGCAACGACGTGCTGCAGCGTCGCCTGCAGGACTTCGTCCGCATCGGGCGTCGACAGGGGATTCAAGTCCCGCGGCCCAGAGGTTTCACTGCGATGCCGGAAGTCGTAGTCGTACAGGTTCTGCTCGAGCGTAAAGTTCAACGCCGTATCACCACCCGAATAAGTGGCGATGCGTGCCATTTCCTGGGTGACGTTGTTCGGTGCCACCCAGGCTTCGATCGAGTATTCACCCGTTGCCTTGATCAGATCGTGCAGCTTCTTGCTCGAGGTCGTGTCGCCTTGTGCGCGGCCGTCATTGATCGTGATGCCCCAGCCGCCGAACCATTCGACGTCGCCGATGAGTTGCAGGTTGATGGCCGGTTCGACGCCGCTCGTGTCGAATGCCATCGTGCCCGTACCGGTCTTGAATTCCCAAAGACCGATCTGTGCACCTTCGTAACGGTTGCCGCCCGATGCCAGCGTGCCGTCGATCAGGCGCAGAGCCTTCGAGTTGACGAGTGCCGGATCGAGCTGAGTAATCGGGATGGTACCCGCAAAGTTCGATATCGCGGTCTGCATCTGCGCAGCGTCCGCAGCGCAGTCGGCACTCCAGCAGTTGTGAAACTCGCTGCCCAGCCGCACGACGAAGCGCGATGCGGCGGGATCGTTGATGTCCATCTTGGGTTTGGCGGCCTCGAACGCGACATTCGCATCCGCCTCGGCGAAATACGGCTGCTGCGAAGTAGCTGACTGTGAGTTATGACAGCCGGCGCAATAGGTCGTCAGGATCGGCCCATGAACCCACGTGACGAAGTCGTTGACGTCGGCGTTCGCGTAACTGCGGCTGTCACCGGGATCGACGGGCGTCGGCGCATTCAGCGTGATCTGCCGACCGCCGCCGGAGGTCGCGCCGGCCCAGCCCTCGATCCAGGTCGTCATGATGTCAGCGCAGGCCTGGTTGTCGGTGAGCCAGCAGTTGTGACCCTGGCCAACCTTGGTAACGAGCAGGGAGTTCTCTGGCTGTCCGAGGTCCGCAACGAGGTTCGCGGCTTCGTAAGCGAGATTGATGTCGTCGTTTCGCGCGAAGTAGCCGTTGCCCTGGCCGCCCTGGGCATGGCAGCCGCCGCAACGGTTGGCCGCCTGGATGTTGTCCCAGACATTGAGCTTGAAATTCTGGATGTCGGACGTCTGTGGCGGCGGACCGTTGTAGGTAGACGGCGGCGTTACGCTCGTTATCGGATTCTCGGTCGTCTGCGCGCCACCGCCGCAGGCGGCGAGGATGGCGACGCTCGAACCGGCGAGCAGTAACAGCGTCAGGGAACGCGGCAGTCGAAAGACAGGTTCGCGATGCATGGTTACTGAATCAATCATCGTCACAGCCTCCCTACGGTCCCTTGCAGTAGACAGCCGCTTCCGCGAACGTCTCTTTCAGGTCGTAATCCGCCTTGAAAGACGGCACCATGACGGTGTCGATCTGCGCCCGATCGAGCGCGTCCTCGGGCTTCCTAAGACAGATCGCCCGGAATACTTTCTTGACCTGGCATCGGGCAAAGGCATCGCTGTTTGCGAGTTCCTGGCCCATCGATGCGGCACCATTGCCGCTGCCGGGAAGCAGCGGGTCCCAGCCGAGAAACTCGTTCTGGCCGCTGCGCCAGTAATTGAGCCACGAGTCGTCAGTCGTTCTGAAGCCGAATTCGAAGTTTGCGTCGTTGTTGAAGTATTTTGGCTGTACTACGCCCGGCGTGTATTCAATGCTGCCGGTCGTCTCGTTGAAGTTGTAATAAGCGAATGCGCCGGCGAGCGGATCCATGCCGTTGTGGCAGCCGATGCAGTTGTTGAGGAACAGGCGACTGTCGCCCCCCGGACTGCGGCTGACATCCTGGCGAATGCGATCCGGCGGGCGCTTGACGTCGTGCACCTGCTCCATGTCGTTACACAGGTGATTCAGCATCGTGAAACGGAACTGTGCGCGGTTGGTGCCGGCAATAAAAAACGCTTCGGCCGCGGCGCGCGTCGTCCAGATGCCGGCGACGGCACCCGGCGGCAGCCCGTTCATGGTTGACTGTACACGCCGCTGCAATCCCGTCATCAGGTCGATTCCCTGACTTTCCATCTGCTCGTAGTGATCGTTATCGCTGTTCGAGTACGGCGGCAGTGATCCCGGGCCGACGTAAAGCACGTCGGCCGAGAAAATCGTGTTGAATGCGTCGCCATCCCTGATCATCCCGATGAGGGTCGCGATGTAATCGTTCAGCGGCACAAATGCGTCCTGCTCGCGATTCGTCCACGGAGCAATGAAGTTTTTCAGTGTGACATTGTAGAAATTCGGATTGTCCATCGCCGCGTAGGCAGCGGTCATTTCCGTGCCGCCGATTCCCTGGATCTGATCCGCCATGGACGACAGGACCGCATCAGTCGGCGGTACGCCTGCCAGGCGGTCGTGCATTCTCTTGGCCTGTTCCCGCGGACCCGCGAATGCAGTACTGCAAAGAACCAGGCCCAGCAGTCCGCAACCAAGATACCTGACCAGAAATCCGGCCAAAGCCCGATCGTGAGCCCGAATCAATCCTGTCCGACTTCCGTATTTCATAACAATCCTGTTCATGACAACTACGGTTCATGCGCCTAAACGTATGGCGACGACAAAAGGTTCCTCGTCCTTACGGAATTCTCAGCAAGACAAGTGGGGTCGCCGAAGCGTGATGCGACGTCTACCTGTTTCCTGTTCGCAGGGTCCAACGACCGTGCATTCCCAAAGTCCATTTGTTAGTGCTCATCCCTGAAAAAGCTGCTAGCAAGAACAGGTGGACCGTCTGCAAAAGTGTGCCGGACTCACATTGGGATAACCGTGAAGACACGCACAAACCACTGATTTCCCATAATCCGGTGCGACACCATGCAGGAGTTCAGGCTTAATGAAGCAATTGCTGTGCCAGAAACGTCCTCGGCGATCGATTCCCGTCAAAGAACAATAAAAACATCCGCTTGCGGGAAGTAAGGCGAAGAAATCGCACTGAGATATATGTCAAGTGCTTGTCGTCCATTGGTCACACATTCCCTCGATACCAGCATAAGCTGCTGATATGGCGATAAATATCGACCGTCGCGGAAGACAGACAGAACGGTAATTAGTGACACATTTCACAAAATAATTCGGTTGAGCCCAACGCACTAACTGTCTGCGCCACAAAAAAATCGGCCGCCTCGTTCATCCATTATCGGACGCAACCGTTTCTCGCGTTTGTTCGTTACAGAAAAACACAGCAAGAAAACTGTGCGTGACGGGACAATGCGAAAGCATTCGTGATTGCAGAATTTAACTTTGCGTACTGTCGTACATCCGAGACATTACATTATTGATTTTGCTTCATTAAACTGTTCGTAAGACGCATGCTTTGTGATCGCGTTAACAGTAAGTCCCGCCTGTGACGTCCACCATTACATGTTTAGTTAATGCTGGAGTAATGCGCGTCAATTTTGCGAATCGGTTTTCGAATGGACTCTTATTGATTCGTAGCGGTGAATGGAATGAGTATGCTAACGCGTATCAAACTGGAAGGATCCGGAAAAGCCGGTTGTTGCACCGTCGTCCTGCTTTTCGCGTCGCTTGCCATGACAGCCTGCGACGGCGCAAACCAGGGCGTGCAGCTCGGTACCGGTCAGAATCCCGACCCCGTCGTCGTCGATTTTCCGATCGCGTACGTAAAATCGCCTGCGCCAGTCGACGACCAGGGCGAATTCGAGCAACCGGATGCGCGCGAGCTCATCAGTTTCGATTTCGGCGCCGACCTCTTCTTCAGGGATCGCGCATCGCCGAGTTCGCTGGACATCAATATCACGGGTGAAGTGACCCAGGGCCTGGGTGCGATTCGCGACGTCGAAATCGCCTACGACGGATCCTCGGTCGTATTCGCCCTGCGTACGCCGGTAGACCTGAACCTGGCGCTCGACGATCCGAACCAGCCGACCTGGAACATCTGGGAATATACCTTTGACACACAAGTCCTGCGCAGAGTGATACCGACGGACCTGACCGCCGAAATCGGTCACGACATCGCGCCGCATTACCTGCCGGACGGCCGCATCATTTTCTCATCGACACGCCAGCTCCGATCCAATGCCGTGCTGCTTGATGAAGGCAAGCCGCAGTTCGAGGCATTCGACGAGGACAACAACGAACCCGCATTTTTGCTGCACGTCATGAATTCGGACGGCTCGAACATCGAGCAGGTTACCTTCAATCAGAGTCACGACATGGATCCGTCGGTGCTGTCGAACGGACAGGTCGTATTCAGTCGCTGGGATCATGCCGGGCCGAACAACGCAATCAATCTCTACCGGATGAATCCGGACGGCTCCGGCCTCGAGCTCCTGTATGGTCAGAACAGTCACGATACCGGGACCAATGGCGAGATCATTCAGTTCCTGCAGCCGCGAGAATTGCAGGACGGTCGCGTCATGGCGCTCGTCCGACCGTTTACCGATACCGGTGGCGGTGGCGACCTGACGGCGATCGACACGCCGGTGTATCTGGAGAACACGCAGCCAACGAGGGACAACCCCGGTTTGACGGGACCGGCGCAGGAATCTGCGACGACGGTCAATGTCTCTACGGAGGCCGGTACGCCGTCACCGGGCGGTCGTTTTGCGTCCGTTTTCCCGATACAGGACGGAACGGGCCGACTGCTCACGAGCTGGAGCCAGTGCCGCCTCACCGACATCATCGATCCGAACAATCCGCCGCCGCAGATCGTCTATTACCCATGCACGCCGGAAAACCTCGCCAATCCGCTCTACGAGGAAGCGGACCCGATCTACGGAATCTGGATTTACGATCCGCGCGATAACACGCAACAACCGATCGTCATCGCGGAGGAGGGATTCCTGTTTACCGAAGTGGTGTCGGCGGATCCGCGGCCGACGCCGCCCGTCATCCTGGATGGCGCGAAGACTTTCGCGGACGATCCCGATCTTGCGATCGAAGGCGCCGCGATCCTCAAAGTGCGTAGCGTCTATGATTTCGACGGCGGCGCGATCGTCGATATCGACAGCCTGGCAAACCCGGCGATTACGACGTCCGCCGATCTGCGACCGATGCGTTTCGTTCGCATCGTCAAGGCCGTCTCCATTCCCGACGACGATTTCCTGGATATTGACAGGACGGCGTTCGGACCGGTGCGGGCCCTGGGCATGAAGGAGATCGTCGGTTACGGCTTGGTCGAACCCGACGGTTCCGTCATGATCAAGGTACCGGCGAATACGGCTCTTGCCATCGAGGTGCTGGACGGCAATGGCCGCCGGATCACGACGCGGCACCACAACTGGATGCAACTGCGCCCCGGAGAGCTGCTGGAATGCAACGGCTGCCACATCGCGCAGAGCGGTTTGTCTCATGGTCGCTACGACGCTTTCGATGCAGCCTACGCCGGCGCCGCTCAGGTCGGCGAATTCAATTCCGGTACGGTGGACTCGCTATTCGTCGGCACGGCGGGCGAGACGATGGCTGAAGTCCGCGCCCGCATCAGTTGCGGGAGTGACAACTGTTCATCCCTGGAGCCGTCGATGGATATCGAATACACCGACCACTGGACGGACGAGATCAAGTCGGGACGCGCCGCCGATCCGGGCTTTGCCTACGCCTACACCGACCTGACGACACCGCCCCCGACAACTGTGAACTGCATCACACAAGCGTGGAATGCTAATTGCCGTATCGTGATCAACTACGAGGACCACATTCATCCGATCTGGGGAGCCGACCGGCCGATTCTCGATCTGGGCGGCGCACCGATCCTCGATCCCCTGAGCGGACTGCCTCTGCGCTCCTGCACGGGCTGCCACACGCCGCTTGATTCAGCCGGCGCGGCGAAAGTACCGGACGGCCAGCTCGACCTCACAGACGGCCAGTCGATTGACGAACCCGACCACTTTAAGTCGTATCGTGAGCTGCTGTTCACAGATTTCGAACAAGAAATTGACGCAAATGGGAATTTAGTTGACCGTATGGTGATTACCGGTGTCGACGCGAACGGCAACCCGATCCTCGAGCCGGTGAACGTGAATCCCTCGATGAGCGCCGGTGGGGCGAACGCCTCGACCCGGTTCTTCAGCCGCTTTGACGACGCGGGGGACATGCACAGCGGGTTCCTGACGGATGCGGAGAAACGCCTGATTGCGGAATGGCTGGATGTGGGAGCGCAGTACTACAACAATCCATTCGACGCGCCGGCCAACTAGGCACACCTGGCCGGCAGTCCTGCTGCTTATCCTCTGTCAGGCAAACCCGGAAGCATTAGCCCAGGCCACCGGCGAATACCGGACCGTTTTGGTGGCGGACCCGTACCTCGAGCTGCACACCGGGCCCGGTGCCGGCTATCCGATCTTTCACGTCATCGACCGCGGCGAGACCGTGGAAATCGTCGTGCGGCGCACGGACTGGTTCCAGGTGCGTGGCCCCGACGGCACCGAAGGCTGGGTCGATCGCGCGCAGATGGAACGCACTCTGCAGCCGGCCGGCACTTTCATCGAGTTCGCTGAGGCCGACCAGCAAGACTTCACCGAGGCGAAATGGGAACTGGGCGTGCTGGCGGGTGATTTCGGTGGTGCCAACATCGTTTCGTTGTATGGCGGGTATTCGCTCAACCCCTACGTCGCCGTAGAGGTATGGGGTTCACAGATTTTGGGAAATTTTTCGAATGGCTGGATGGGCAGTGTTAACGTCGTCCACGAGACCTGGCCTGAATGGCGGATTTCGCCGTTTTTCACGCTCGGCGCAGGAATGATCCATACCGAGCCGAAATCGACCATCGTTCAGAGCGAGGACCGCACGGACCAGATTGCCCACGCAGGCGCTGGCGTTCGCATCTATGCCACGCGGCGTTTCATCGTGAGGGCGGAGTTCAAGAGTTACGTGGTCTTCACGAGCCGTGACGACAACGAGGAAGTAGAGGAATGGAAAGTCGGTTTCGCCTTCTTTTTCTGATATTGCCGGCATTGGGCATAGGGCTCAGTGGTTGTGCCGCGACGAAGAACCTGTTCGGCTGGGGCGAAGACGAAACGCCGCCGCCGGCGGAAGTCCCGCAAGATCAGGTCATCGAGCTGGAAGTCCAGCGGCGCGACGTCGAGGAACCGCAAATCGACTCCGAGGACTTCGAAATGGGTGCATTCGTCGGGGTCATGAGCATCGAAGATTTCGGTTCCGACGTGGTCTATGGCGTGCGGCTTGCCTACCACGTGACCGAGGGTTTCTTCGTTGAAGGCTCGGTCGGCCAGGCCGAGGGCGGGCTGACGAGTTTCGAGATCTTGTCAGGCGGTGCGCCGCTGCTGTCGGACTCGGACCGCCGGCTTACGTATTACGCGCTCAATGTCGGCTACAACATCCTGCCCGGCGAGGGCTTCGTCGGCAAAGGCCGGGCTTACAACACCGCCTTGTATGTCAGCGCCGGCCTCGGCGCGACCCGCTTCGCCGGCGATGATCGCTTCTCGGTCAATTTCGGCGCGGGTTACCGTTTCCTCCTGACCGATTCCATCGCACTGCACATCGATTTCCGCGACCTGCTGTTCGACATCGACCTCCTTGGCGAGGAGAAGACGGCCCACAATCTCGAGGGCTCGCTCGGCGTGACGATCTTCTTTTAGGCCACGCGCACTTTTCCGTTTATACAGGGTACTGGTTCACGGTTCCGGGGCCCGATCCCGCGATATTCTTGGCCCATGATGAGGAGGAAAGCCCCCATAGCGCGCGCCCTGCTGGCGCTGTCGCTCGCTGGACTCATGTCCGCGTGCGGCAGCTTCGAGCCATGGGTCAAACCTTACGAGCGGGACCGCCTCGCCGATCCGATCATGTTCCTCGATGCCGATCCGGTCTCGAGCGCATACATCTATCACGTCTACGAAGCCCGAGAGGGCGCCCGGGGCGGCGAGGGAACCGCCGGCGGCGGCTGCGGCTGCAACTAGGCGGCAAGCCACACCCGAGAATTATGAATACGTTTTTCCGACGTACCCTGGTTTTCGCGGCGCTCATTGGCTCGAGCAATGTATCGACCGGCGGCGTGTTACCCGACGACCGATCCGACATCCTGTACCACCAGTACATAGGTGGCGGCGTCGAGATTGACGGTCCATCCATTCTGGTGCGCAAGAGTGTCGGCAAGAGTGTATCTGTTGCGGCCAATTACTACGTCGACATGGTCAGTTCCGCATCGATCGACGTGATAACCACCGCGAGCCCGTACACCGAGGAACGAACACAGTATTCGCTGGCGGCTGACTACCTGCGCGGCAATACCATAATGTCAGTCGGCGTCACCAACAGCGAGGAAAGCGATTTCGACGCCACGACTTATAACCTCTCCATATCGCAGGACATGTTCGGCGACCTCACGACCCTGACGCTGAGCTACGCGTACGGAGATGATACGGTACGGCGATCGGACGATGCGACGTTCTTTCGTGACAACACGCGGCAACACTACGGTATCGGTGTAACGCAAATTCTGACGAGAAATCTGATCTCAGCCCTGAACTTCGAAGTCATCACGGACGAAGGGTTTCTCAACAATCCCTATCGTTCGGTTCGCTATATCGATGCAGGCAGCCCTTTGGGCTACAGCTTCGAGCCGGAACTGTATCCGCGAACGAGGACGTCGAGTGCGGTAGGCCTGCGCGCAAAATATTTTCTGCCATATCGCGCAGCGATCGAAGCGCAATATCGGTATTACACGGATACCTGGGACATCAACGGGCACACGTTTTCGGTTGGCTATACGCATCCGTGGAAGGATTTTATCTTCAGCGCAAAATACCGCTGGCACGATCAGACCGGCGCGCACTTCTTCCGCGATATCTTTTCGCGGTCGGAG
>JBFHXJ010000024.1:0-43544 GCA_041598995.1 Woeseiaceae bacterium
CATTTCGTCGTGAATCACCTCGGCCACTTCATCTTCGTGAATCGCCTGCTGGATCGGCTGTTCTTCTCCTGGCAGGGCAGGGTCGTCATCGTCGGCAGCCGGGCTGCCTATCGCAGCGCGCCGCAAGACGGCATTCAATTCGGCGATCTGCGGTTCACGCGCGACTACAGCGCAGGCCGTGCGTATGCGCATTCCCAGCTCGCCAATGTCCTCTTTTCCTATGAGCTGGCGCGGCTCCTGAAAGGCACCCGGATAACCTCGAATTCGCTGCATCCGGGCGTGATCAACACCAACATCGCGCGCAACGTGGCGCCGATCCTGCGCACCGGGTTCGGCCTGCTGACCAGAATCCGCGGCAAGACGATCGAGCAGGGTGCCGCGACGAGCTGCTTCGTCGCGACCAGCCCGCTGCTCGGCAATATCAGCGGCGAGTATTTCGAGGACTGCAATGCGGTGCGGGTGGTGGGCGACAATCACATGCACGACAGGAACATGGCGTCGCGCCTGTGGCTCGTCTCGGAGGAGCTGACCCGGGACTACCTCGTCGAGCATCAACGCCCCGACTGGAGTGAGTTCGAAAACGGCCTGCGGCGACCGCGCCAGAACTGAACCCGGATGTAAGCGATGGCAACGAAAGCGCTAGTGATCCTGTCCGGTGGTCAGGACTCGACAACCTGCCTGTACTGGGCCAAGCGTCGGTTCGCTGAGGTCGAGGCGCTGACCTTCGACTACGGGCAGCGCCATCGCATCGAGCTCGAATGCGCCGCAAAGGTTGCGTCGTTCGCCGGCGTGCCACACACGACGCTGCACATCGACACGTTTGCAGAACTCGGCGGCAATGCGCTGACCGATGCGGCACTGCCGGTTAAGGAGGCGCCTGAGGGCGGACTCCCCAATACCTTCGTGCCCGGCCGCAATCTCGTCTTCCTGACATTCGCCGCAGCGTACGCCTGGCAGCGCGGCATCACCGACCTCGTGACCGGCGTGGCGCAGACCGACTATTCGGGCTACCCGGACTGCCGGCGCGAGACAATCGACGCGCTCATACCAGCGCTCAATCTCGGCATGGAACGTGATTTCACGATTCACACGCCGCTCATGGACCTTTCGAAAAAGGAAACGGTCGAATTGGCCCGGGACCTGGGCGCGCTCGACGCCATGGCGCTGACGCATACCTGTTACCTTGGCGAGCGGCCGCCGTGCGGCGAATGCCCGGCCTGCCGGCTCCGTGCCAAGGGCTTCGCAGAGGCAGGCGTCGCGGACCCGTTGTTGGCGGCATGACTTATTCGATCAAGGAAATCTATTACACGCTGCAAGGCGAGGGCGCACAGACGGGCCGCCCCGCGGTATTCGTCCGCTTCGCAGGCTGCAATCTGTGGTCCGGTCGGGAAAAGGACCGGGCAAATGCCGTCTGCAATTTTTGCGACACCGAGTTCGTCGGCACCGACGGCCCGAACGGCGGCAAATTCAAGACGGCCGCCGAACTCGCGCGAGCCGTGCGCGCGAAGTGGCCGGGCGAGACGCCGCCAATGAAGCCCTATGTCGTTTGCACCGGGGGCGAGCCGCTGCTGCAGCTCGATGCGGAAGCCATCGATGCGCTGCATGAGGAGGGATTCGAAGTCGGCGTGGAAACCAACGGCACTTTGCCGGTGCCGCATGGCGTCGACTGGATCTGCGTCAGTCCGAAAGCGTCGGCGCCGCTCGTGCAAAACGTGGGCGACGAACTCAAGCTCGTCTATCCGCAGGTCGAAGCGGAGGCGCAACCGGAACGGTTCGAAGACCTCGCGTTCGAACATTTTTTCCTTCAGCCGATGGATTGCGAATCGCGAGACGCGAATACCCAGGCGGCTATCCGCTACTGTCTCGAGCATCCGCGCTGGAAACTGAGTCTGCAGACGCACAAGATCATCGGTATTCCCTGAAGCATGAATCCGCATCGAATCGTCAGGCTCGTCATCGCATTTGTCATCGGCATTGCGCTCGCCCTTCTTGCTTATCAGCGCGTCTCGGACCCCGGGCCCGCGTTGCAGCGGGCGCGGGAGGAAGCGGTCGTGCTGGCCGCCAGGGAATTGCTCGAATCGACCGTCGCATTCGGCAATGTACTCGAGACCGTGGACCCGCTGGCGACGAACAGGCGCGTCGGCAAGTCGTATATTTATCCGACGGCGTCAGGCTGGGAAATATCCGGCCATTACCGGCGGCCAGGGTCCGACCGCTGGCACCCGTTCCTGATGTCGCTCGATGAAAAATTACAACTAGTGTCGCTGCACGTTCGCGACGATGACGCGGATCTCCTTGGCGCGGCCGAAGGCGACCCGAAACTCACGGTATCCGGATACCCGGCGCTAGGCGATGAGCCACAAGATCATCCCGATAATTGAGGCGGCGTAGGCTGCGCCCAGGATCATCACGCCCGGCTCGATTTCCTGATTTCGCTCATGCTCGTTCATCTTCTTGCTCCAAGAACTGATCTCGTGCGTCTGATCCTGATGCGTTGCGAGCTGCGCTGACTGATGCATGGGCGAGCATTGTCGAAACCTTGTCCGATGATGGCCGAAGGATTCGGTGATCGTTTCCTGATCCCTTCTCAAGTCCTTGTTAATTGGACGGTTGAACCGGCGCAAACCGGTCTGCTCGCAGCCCCGTAAACGAAATTCCAGCGCCGCGCATCCAACTGGGAAACAGGCCGCAAGGCAAAGCCTGCCTTTGGGGAAAAGACTCTGAAGATCGCGGATACCTCAGCCCAGGACGTGCAACTGCCACCCAGGAGCCGCCGCAACCGCAATATCATCGGCGGCGGTGCGATCCTCACGCTGCTGGTCGTGATCTGGGTGCTCGCCCCGGCGGTCAAACGCTGGGCAACGGCAACCGTCACCGTACCGCTGGACCGGCTGCGGGTCGCCGTAGTCAGCCGTGGCGACCTCGTCAGGGATGTATCCGTCCAGGGGCGCGTGGTCGCCGCCGTCAGCCCGACCCTGTATGCGTCGGCGGGCGGCACGATGACGCTGATGGTCGAAGCCGGTGCCTCGGTCGAGGAGGGTCAGGTCCTTGCCATCATCGACAGCCCGCCGCGCGCTCGGCGCGACGCGGCCGGCGATACTCCGCTACTTCATGCTGGAGAACTTCCTCATCAGCTCGATCGGGGTCATCGGCGGCGCGGTGCTCGCCGTCGGCCTGAATATCTGGATGGTGCAGACCTTCAACCTCAGGCCGCTCGCCTGGTACATGATTCCGGCGGCGATGTTGCTCCTGTGGCTCGTCGGCCAGGCGGCCGTGTTCGGCCCCGCACGGCGCGCGAGCCTGGTCTCGCCGGCCATCGCGACGCGAGCCGCCTGATCGAGTGCGGCTGGCCCGTCGTCATTCGTGACATACTCCGCCACATCCGATTAATCGCACCGGAGTCTCGCATGGTCAGTGCAGCATTCATCTTCAGGCCCGGAGAATACGACCAGGAATTCCATACGCTGAACGATCTCATCGACTCCGCGGCAAAGGCGACCGCCGGTTACATCGGCAGGGAGAGCTGGCAATCGCCCGACGGCAAAACACTGAACGCGACGTATTACTGGGAATCCCTGGAGGCGCTCGCGGCGTTTTCAGGCAACAAGCACCATCTCGAAGCCAAGAAAAACTACAGGCAGTGGTACGAGGGTTACCACATCGTTGTAGCGGAGGTGATTCGGTCGTACGGCGACCGGACGATTCCGCATCCGACACCGCACGACCACCGGAAATGAGTTACTTGGCGGTGATTCCCATCAATTCTGCGGGGGTCGCCTTCAGCGCTTTCGCGATCGAATTGAAGAAATCGACTTCGAGCGCACTGATCTCGGTATCGCTCCGTATGACCTCGGCCAGCGTCTGGACGATTCTGACACGGTCCTTGGGGGCGAGCTTTTTCGCAACGCTGCCAAGATATTTCGCGAGCGGCACGTCTTCGTAGAGATCCGACCGGGCGGCCTTGCGCACGTCGGCAACGCTGAATTCTTCGCCCGTTTCCCGCTTGAGGATGCCGCGGATACTCTCGACCTCGATCTTGTGAATGGCCGTGTCGGCGCTCGACGCGCGTGCCAGCGTCATCAGCAGGACTTCCTTGAAAAGTTCCTTCTGTTTCGCCGGCTCCGACTTACCGCCGCGAAAGATTGACAGTACATTGCTCAGATCTGCGATACCCATACTTGAAGCTCTTGTTGTTGATCCTGTGGACGTCCTCCGTCGAGAGGAGTGCAGAGTATATACGCTAAATCGCGAATGTGGGTCACGACGCGGCGGCCGCGGCCGGATTTTGCCCCGCCGCGCTTTCCTGGCGCCACTCGACGACGTTCAGCTCGATGAATATGAATGCAACCAGCCACAGGAAGGCGTCCCAGAAATCGACGAAGTCCCCCTTGACCCCCCAGTAGACCGCCGCCAGGAACAGGATCGAGTACAGGACGAACTTGCTCATGTTGCTGAGCCTGAGCACCACGCCTTCGAGCTTTTGCCGTTCCTGTAAACGGACGTCAATCTCCAGCACGAGGACCACCAGCAGCCAGACGTTCGAATTGATCACGTCGACCCAGGCCAGCCTGATTATGTCAATGAGGCCGGCCCGATCGACGGCAGCCAGCATGCCGGGCAGTTGCAAGAACGAACCTGCCGTCGAGAAAGACCCGCAGTTCGCCGCCGTCAGGGTTACGTATTCATCGAAGTCGACGGTATAGGCCCAGTTACCGTCTGCCAGCGCACAGAGATCGCCGACATCGGCTATGGGCGTCGCGCCGTACAGGAACATGAGCTTGCTCAGGTAGCCGTACGCCGCGTACACGATGAACGCGTAACAGGCCGTGCGCAGGCCATGCAGCGTCCAGACGACGGGTTTGGTGAAATGCCTGTCCTCGAGGACGCAGGTTTCGAGCTCGAACATGAGCAGCAGCACCACCCAGGCGGCCGTATCGATCGTGGCCGGAAATCCCTCGATGATGTCGGTAAGCGCCAGTCCGTCTGTAAAGCGGTATGCGGCGGCTGCCCATTCCTCGGCGAAGAACAGGTAAATATTCAGGGTAAGCAGTGCGTAGACAGAATACTTGAATAATTGAAAGATTCTGTCGCGGTCAATCGTCAACGTGTGTCGTGACGGCATCGATAGCGTTCTTGCGGGTCGCGTATCGGTATGCCGAACCGACCTCGAGCTCTCGCCGAACCTGTACCCGGCTTACCGGGTGCCGGCTACGAGTGTCTTATTGATATCCGCTACCGGGAATGCATTGACGAGGGACCCGATGCCGGCGAGCGCAGCGTCGGCGTCACTGAAATCCGGACTGTCGAAATTCAGGAACGAGCCGTCCTCGAGCGTCACCATGATCGTGCCGTCCGGATTCACGGCCGCCGGCAGTCCGGCAACGCGGACCTGGCGACCGGATTGCAACATGCCCATGGTGGCAATGCTGCTTAGCGCACCGAAGCTCGATCCGCTTCCCGCTCCGCCGGTCAATGTCACGTTCGCAGATTTCCCGTCTTTCTCGTAACGGGCCGTCGTCGTCGCGAATCCCATCGCTTTGTTCTGTTCGAAACTCGTGCGCTTCCAGCCTGCGACATCGTTCAGGAAGTACTGGCCAACCTCGCCCTCGAGTTTCTGATCGAGGCCTTCCAGACACAGGCGGGCAGCGTTGCGCGCTTCGGAAAAATTGCCCGCCTTCTGCAGTGCGTCGATCTTCGAGCAGTTGCCCAACAGGTCACCGCCGACCTCGAGTTGCGCTAGTGCCGCCGGCAGCAACGCGAAAAGGACAATGGTGACGGGTAATTTGATTCTGATTACTTGCATATGGTTACCTGATGCGTCTGATAAATGCCTCGATGGTCGGGTCGCGTGGCTATTTCGGCTTGCGCCACCGGTCGGCGAATTCGAGCGGTGCGGCCGCCTTGGTGGCCCTGACCCTGTCACCGCGTTCGGGCGTCCCACTCATCGCGACGGGTCCTGCAATCGAGAATTTTTCCTGGACCTGGTTCACCTGAATTTCACCGATGACCGTCGAGCTGCCGCCGAGCGAGATGCCGGTCTCCGGGTCGATCAGCTCCTCGCCTTTTCGCAATACCTGCAGTCGATCGCCGAGGGCGACCGAGTCCTGGCCGAGATTCAGATAGATCTGGCCAGGGTCGGCTTTGACGACGGAACCTTCCGCCGGTTTCGCGCCGATCTCCTTGATCAGTTCGAAGACTGCCTGGTTGACGCCGGCGATCACGGCCTGGCCGATCGGTGTCTTCGAATAAGTCGACAGGAATCCGCCCAGGGCGCCGCTGCCGCCCCAGGTGACGCCGGCAAATCCCAGGTTGGTTTCCTTGATGACGGCTTCGATCTGTTTCGTAAACGTGATCTCGCTGGTCTCGGCATCGATGAGACGGATATTCAGGCCGACGCGCCCGCGGCTGCTGCCGGCCTTGACACCGCCCAGCAAGGGCACGCTACTCGTGAGCAATCCACCGATGCCGCCGTCCGTTCCCGATACATCGCTCTCGTAGTCGGTCACGACGAGTTGCACGAGGTACTCGGCGCCCAGCACGTTACCCGTTTCAGCTCCCGAGGGTTGCGCAATTCGGCCGGACGTGACGAGATCCTGTTCTCCGAGCACACTGCCGAGCTCGGTTCGCTCGACCAGTCGAAATCGGCCGGACTGCGCCAGGGAATCGATGACGATCGCCTCGATGCCGTTGACCGGTACGCCGGCCGTGGCATCGGAATAATTGATGTCGCCGAACGCACTCGTCACCCTTATGGAACTGCTGGTGCTGTTGTTATCGACCTCGAGCACGCCAAGCCTCGCCTTGCGGCCCGCATAGCTTCCCCACTCGACGTTCAGCAGGTATTTGGTCTCGATATCGTCCAACCGTTCCGGCAAGGGAGATTTTTCCTTCGAGCCGACGGAGTACGCGACGTATTCGGCATTAGCGTTTTGCCAGCCGCCAAACGCCAGGACCAATGTAAGAAATACCGGAGTCACTCTTGATCTCATCGCTTTATGCCTTTCGCTTGAAATTGGACAGGGTCCAATTTCTTGTTATGGATTTTTCTCGCGATCGCTCGTCGAGAGCCCTAGGGCCGCAATTATAGTGGAATCAGGGTGCGGTGACTCCGGAAATCGGTACATCGTGATACGACAGATCGAGGGCTGGCAGGGCGTACCACGCCGGCCGGCCGCCGCGTCTGCAGAACGGCTCTGTTCAATGCCGCGATCCGGCATTACCCTTGGTTTGTGAATTCCGACAGCAGACTGATCAGATTCGTGACCGATCGTGACTGGCGCATCTGGCTGGGACTGATCATCACTGTGTTCTGGATCGTTGGCGGGCTCTGGTACCTGAGCCGGGTCAGCGAGACCACGCCGAACCAGAACTTTTCCTTAGAGGCCGTGGGCAGCTTTCTCGAGGGCGCATTCGCGCCGCTCGCCTTCCTGTGGCTCGTGATCGGCCTCTTTATCCAGCAACGCGAGCTCGCCAACAATACCGAGGCGATCCGCAGGACCTCTGAGCAATCCGAGAAACAGACGCAGGCGATCGCGGCCACGGAGATGAACGCGCGGCAAGAGACGTTCTTCAAGATCGCGCAAAGCGTCAGGCACCAGCTCGGGGGCATATCCGGCATGTTGCTGATCTCTGGGCTCGGTCCGGTCGGTAGCGGCAGGATCGACCGCGACCAGACGGACGAAATGTTCGCGCAGGCGGCCGCCGGGGACTACGAAGTATTCGCACGCATGTTTCTCAGTGTGGACTACATGGAGGAGGGCGGCATTGGCGAGCTGTTTTACGGCACCGACATCCGCAAAAGGCACACCAAGAATTTCATGCGGACCTTCGAGCGTCTGTGCCGGCTCGCCCATAACTGCGATGTCGATGGCATCATCGAGGACTCGCTGATGCAGAGCGCGTTCGGCTTGCTGTACCGCCGCATGCAGGAGCATGCCCCGAAGGCCGAGCAGCAAGAAGGGCCGCCGGCCTGCTAAATCGTCAGTCGGCGGCGGCCGCCAGCTCGCTTGCTTCGTAATGGACCCAGACGTTGGCCTCGCCCGTCAAGAGTTCGACGTACTTCGGATGCACGAACAGGGTGTCGCGCCCCGACTTGACTTCCCTCAGGACACCGATGTCGCAGAGCTGCTTCAAGTACACGGACGCGGTCTGGCGTTTGGCGATACCGGTCGTAACGAGGTTGTTGATGCGGCAATAGGGTTGCTTGAAGAGCGCCTCGTTGAGCTCCCAGGAATAGATCTTCGGCAGCTCGTCCTGAATGAACTCCGCCGTGTGCTGCATCAGCTCGCGGATGGCCTTGATCTTCTCGGTCGTCCAGACGCAGGTCTGCTCGACGCCTTCGAGGACGAAGCGGATCCAGTCCCCCCAGGCCTGCTCCCGGGTCACCTCGAGGAGCAGACGATAGTAGTCGCTCTTGCTCTTTATCACGTAGCGGCTTAAGTACAGGATCGGTGAGTCCAGGAGCCCCTCGCTGACCAGAAACAGGATATTGATGATGCGACCGGTGCGGCCGTTACCGTCGCTGAACGGGTGGATGGCTTCGAACTGGTAATGTTGCACGGCCATGCGGATGAGCGGATCGATGTCGGCCTGCTCATGCATGAATTGCGCCCAGTTCTCGAGCATCTGCCGGATGATCTTTTTGCCGACGGGCGGCGTGTAAATGACTTCGCCGGTCTTGCGGTTGGTCAGCCTTGTTCCAGAACCAGCTCTAAGATCAAGCTCTAATCCTTTGATCTTACTGCAGATCTGTATCGCCATTTCGATCGAGAGGGGGCCCGCCTGGACGAGTCGCGTGCCCTCGAAGAGCGCGCTGCGGTAGCGCAGCGCTTCCTTGGTCGCGGCATCCGCCTTGTCCTCAGCGATATCGGCGAACTCGAACAGCTTGTCGGTCGTGGTCACGATATTTTCGATCTCCGAGCTCGCCTGCGCCTCGAGGAGCGGCAGGGTATTGACCAGCACGGCGGCGTTCGGAATCAGCTCCGCCGCCTGCTTGAGCTCGGCCAGCGCGACCCGGGCGCTGATGCACTGCTTCAGGATGTCCTTGCTCTCGATGGCCTCCGCCGGCGGCGGCAGCTCCGGCAGCGCGTTGTAGGGCTTGCTGGGATCGAAATCTGGCAATGGCTTGCTCCTGCGATGTGTCGACCACGTCGACGTGTACCCAAAATATGTCGATTTTTGACCCGTCTATCGACATGTCCTGGATCTATGTCGATCATATCGACAGTACCGGCATATGTGTCGATTTTTCCCGCTTTTATCGACAGATCCGGAGTATAGGTCGATCGCATCGACAGATGCGTGAAGGACGTCGCGAAAAGCGGCGAATTATGTAAGAAATGGCTTTTTTTCAGGGTCTTATGACAAATGCCCGGCCGCTTATGTCAAATCGGGCCCGAAGTCTGGCAGCACGAAGGACTGCCTGGCGGTCCCGGAGCCCAGCAAGTCCCTCGAATAGTACTGTTCGACCAGGCCAGGATTCCACGCGAACAGGTCCGGGTTGGCGGCCTTATTAACCCGCTTCCCTGGCCTCGTGGCTGTCTGCCGCCGTCAGGCGGCAGTGGTAGACCTTCTTGAGTTCCGCGATCGCCTGCAGGGTCTCCGCCGAGAAGGGCGGCTTGCCTTCGAAGGCGTGCAGTACGATCCCTTCGAGCAGATCGCCTAGTGTGATATCGCAGTATTCCGCCAGACCTTTAAGGACCTTGAGCAGCGACTTCTCGATGCGCACGCCGGTCTGCGCGCGCTCGATCACCTTCGTCATCATACGGCCTCGTCGTTATAAAGATAACTTGGTAACAAAATAACAGACGCCGTCGCATGGCAAGCCGGGATCGGAATCGGGCTACGCGTCGGGGGATTTGCGGAACGCTTTGAGGCGCGAGCGCCGCGACTTGTCCTCGAGCCGTTTTTCCGTCACCGCCCGCGGCGGCTTCGTCTTCTTGCGCGGCTTTCTTACCTCCAAGCCTTTGCTGATGAGTTCCTTGAGGCGGCGCAATGCATCGTCGCGATTCTTGTCCTGGTGCCGGAAGCGACTCGACTTGATGACGACGACACCCGCTTTCGAAATGCGCCGGTCATGCAAGGACAGCAGCCGCTTTTTTACCGCGTCATCGAGTACCGACGATTGCGCGATATCGAATCTCAGATGGATGGCGCTGGAAACCTTATTGACGTGCTGACCGCCCGGTCCCGGCGCGCGGACTGCAGTGAGCTCGATCTCTGCATCGGGAATCGCAACGTCTTCGCTGATGAATAGCATGGGGTGATTATAGGGAAACCCCGGCGAGCGAATGTGTGAGAATGCGGGGCATGCCGCCCCGCAATATCCTGATTCTCCTCGTCTGTCAGCTCATCTCCGCCACGGGCGCCATCATCCTCGTCACTCTGGGCGGCATCATCGGCGCCAAACTCACGAAGAATCCCGCGTTCGCGACGCTGCCCGTGTCCGTGATGGTCGTCTGCATCGCCGCAACCACGATCCCCGCAACGGTTCTCATGAGAAGGGTGGGGCGCAAGCGCGGCTTTGCCCTGTCGTCATGCTGTTCGGTGCTGTCGCTGTTGCTCGCCGTCTATGCGCTCAACGTATCGAGTTTCCCGATCCTCGTGGTCGCGGCCGGCCTGTTCGGCATCAACATGGCATTCACGCAGCAATATCGCTACGCCGCGGTCGAGAGCGTCGACGCGCCTTACGCGCCGCGCGCGATTTCCTTCGTCCTGTTGGGCGCGATCGGCGGCGCGCTCGTCGGACCGGAACTCGTGCGCTACGGCCAGTACTTTTTTCCGTCGGTGCAATATGCCGGCACCCTGGCCGCGCTGTCGGTGCTCTATCTCATTCAGGTTGCACTGATCCTGTCGCTCGGGCCGATGCACGGCGAGGATGCCGAGCATCATTTGAACACGCAGCGACCGATAGGCGAGATCGTGCGGCAGCCCGTCTATCTCGTCGCCGTACTCGGCGGCGTGACCGCGTATGGCGTGATGACGCTGATCATGACGGCGACGCCGCTGAGCATGCATATCAACGACGGGTTCTCGATCGAGGACACGGCGCGGATTATTCGCAGTCATGTCCTCGGCATGTACGTGCCGTCACTGTTTTCCGGATTCCTGATCGAAAAGCTGGGCACGGTCAGGATGATGTCGTTCGGCGCGTTCGCGCTGCTCATCGCGTCCCTGATCGGCATGCAGGGTCATACCTACCTGCATTACTGGTATTCGCTGATCCTGCTCGGCATCGGCTGGAACTTCCTGTACGTCGGCGGCACGACGATGCTGACGCTGACGTATTCGATGAACGAGAGGTTCAAGGCGCAGGCGGTCAATGAATTCACGGTATTCGGTACCTCGGCGACGGCATCACTGCTGGCCGGCACCGTGATTCACCTGTACGGATGGTACACGCTCGTCGCGGTGCCTTTGCCGTTGTTACTGCTGATCCTGTCGAGCCTGTATCTGGTGCGGCAAGATCCGCTGGTGAGAAGGCTGACGCCGAGGCGCAGCTGATAGGCCGGTGACGTCTCAATCGAGCGCGGCGAGAATATCCAGCACGTCGTTTCTGGTGCGATCGATGCTGTCGGAGATGGCATCGGCGGCCTGCTGATCCGCGCCGAGGCCGGACCAGTTCGCCTCCCAGGTGGCAAAGAGATCGATCGAGGAAGCAATCGCCGGTTCGTGCATCAGGGACGCCAGGTCGCGGATGGTCAGCGCATAGGCCCAACCGATCCTCGGGTTGCCGCGGTCCCGGTCGCGGTCGTAGTGAGAAAAGAACACAACGCGGTCGAGTTCGCCGAGCTTTAATAGCACCTCGACACCAGCGACGCGAACGTTGCGATTCTCCTCGGTCTGTTCGTTCCGCCAGGTGTTGTACGCGAGACTGGACAGGGCGATCAGGAGACTGACCAGGGCGACCGAATGACGGCTTAATTGACTGCTGATGGTATTCAACTTTCCTGCTCCCCGTGCTCTCGATAGCAATAGACAGGAATATTCGTTGGTATATTACAGGGCCGCGATCGCCCGGAAATTTGCCCTGGAGCATCGAGAAACGTGCCGAGAAGGCTCTACCACCATGAGATGTACCGGTTTCGAAAGCCGGAGCCATCCTATTGGGAGGCGACTGCCGGGGAGACCAGGCTCGCGGCGGAAGAACTGAGAGGCTCCGAGCAATGCGAGGTCGCGATCATCGGCGGCGGCTACACCGGCCTGTCGGCGGCCTATCACCTGTGTCGCGATCACCAGGTGGAGACGCGGGTGCTCGAAGCCGGTCACATTGGCTGGGGCGCATCCGGACGCAACGGCGGCTTTTGCACCATCGGCGGCACCTCACTCGGCATCGATGCCATGATCCGCAGATATGGCCTGGAGGAGACGCGCGACTACTACCGGCGACAGGTCGATGCGGTGCAGCTCGTCTGGGACATCATTCGCGACGAACAAATCGATGCACAGATTCAGGGCGATACCGAGCTCAAGGTTGCCTGCTCGAAGAAGGCATTCGAGAAAATCAGGCACAAAACCGAGCATTTCATGCGTCCCCTCGGTCTCGAGGTCGACGTCTTGTCGCGCGAGGAATTCGCGCAGCAGTATTTCGATTTCCCTGACTTGGCCGGTGCCACGAGGCTCCGGCCCACCTTCGCCCTGCATCCGCTGCGCTATACGCTGGGCCTCGCGGCGGCGGCCGAGAAGCACGGAGCACACCTGCACCCGTACAGCGAGGTTATCGGCTGGGGCAATGACGGCGCCAACCACATTTTGACGACGCGTGGCGGTACCGTCCGTTCACGCTATGTGGTGCTGGCGACGAACGGTTACACGCCGGAGCATCTGTATCCCTCGTTTCTCGCAAAAACGCTGCCGGTGATCAGCTCGATCGTCGTCACCCGACCGCTGACAAGCGACGAACTTGCCGCACACGCCTGGCAAACCGAATCCCCGGCCATCACTTCATTCGATCTGCTGAATTATTTTCGCCTGCTGCCCGACAAGCGTTTCATGTGGGGCGGACGTGGCAGCTCGAGTGGCTCACCGCCGGGCGCCAGCAAGAACTATGCGCGCTTGATCAGCCGTTTGCACGAGCTGTTCCCTGCATGGAAGGATGTCGGCATCGATTACCGTTGGCATGGACTCATTTGCCTGACGCGACGACTGACGCCCGCCATCGGCAGGCTCGACGACGACCCATCGGTGTTTTTCGGATTCGGGTTTCACGGCAACGGCCTCAACAACGCCACGTGGACGGGCAAACAACTGTCCGACTGGATTGGCAGAAGCAGGATAGGCGATCGCCGCAAGCCGCGAGCGCTCCCGTTGGCGATGCAGGGGATGAGCGACAGCATCCCGCTCCCGGCGCTGCGCCTGGCCTATATCCAGGCGCGCATCGCCATGTTTCGCTTCACCGACTGGATGCAGAGCTGACTGTTCGTCAGAAATTGAAATTGAAACCCAGTGAGACGACCGGATAGGCCTTGTAGTCCTTGACTTCGTCTTCCAGCTGCTGTCTCTCGGTTTCCAGCGAGGTACGGAACAGGTCGCCTACCGGACCCGGATCCGTCGCCAGTGTGCCGTCCGACGTCAGGGACACGATGGGCTCTCCCTGCCAGAGAACGCCGAAATCCAGCGCAATGCCGAAACGGTTGGCAATGCTGAAGTCGAAGCCTCCCCCGACGTATGGCGCCATACTGTCGAACGTCGTGCCGCTGCGCAGCGTGCCGACCTCCGACTGCGTGTAGACGTCACCGCCGATTTCGTAAAAGCTCGAAGGCTGACTCGTGAGTTCCAGTTCGTTGCCATTCGAAAATGCGCCGACGGTCATGCGAAACGGACTCAGCGGGAAACGAAAGTTTGCCGTTGCGTAATAAGTTTCGAGAGAGAGCGCAGCATCGTAGTTGATACCGGCCTGGGAACCCGTATCGTCGTAGTCGAACATGTTCATGCCTGCGCGAACGTCCAGCCAGGGAATCGGACGCCAACTGCCTTCGAGACCGAGGCCGAGTGTGCCTGCCTTGACGCCGACCCAGAAGTCGTCATCCGCGATTGCATGGCTGCCGAGCAGCAGAGCCGCGCTCGAAATCGCGGCTTTTACGAGAAAGCTTTTCATGATGGAACTCCGTTAAGCCCAGGCGGTAGTCCGCTACCTGCGTTGCACAGGGTAGACGCGACGCCACATTTTGGCTGTGTTGCAATTCACAGGCTGCCGACGAACACGACAGCGCTTTTTACATATTGTCGAATCTTGCCGGTTTCGCGCGTTCAGCGCTTAACCGACCCGCTCGAAATCTTCCTTGCAGCGGACGGAACAATCCGGACAGACGTAATCGTCGGGGAGCGAAGCGAAGCTCGTACCTGGCGCATATCCCTCGTGCTCATCGCCGGTTTCTTCGTCGAAGACGTAACCACATTCCGGGCACTTGTATTCGGCCACGTTACGTCACCGCTGCGTACTTCGTGTAAATCTTTTCTTTCTTGGCAGGATCGATGTTGATCTTCTCCAGGTCGCCGGCAACGTGCGGCAGCTCGAGCAGCCGCCTGTCCATGATCCGGTACCAGAGCCATGGCACATAGGCCAGCAGGTAGGTACCGAAATAACCGTTCGGCAGCGTCGGCAGGTCGTCGAAATGCCGCAGCGATTGATAACGGCGCAGCGGATGCGCGTGGTGATCGGAATGGCGTTCCAGGTGGAACAGGACCAGGTTAGAGAAGATGTGATTGCTGTTCCAGGAATGATGTGGCTGGCAGCGTTCGTATTTGCCGTTGTCCTCCTTGAGCCGCAGCAATCCGTAGTGCTCGATGTAGTTGGCGCTGGTCAGTTGCCACCAGGCGCAGACGTTGTGCACCACCAGGAACGGAATCATTTTCCAGCCGAAAAGAATGACGAGTCCAAGCTGGAGTGCCACGGCGAGGCTTAATGATTGCAGAATCTGGTTATCGGCGTGCCAGACCGACCTGCCGCGTCGCTCCAGTCTTTCCTTCTCGATGTCCCAGGCGCGGAAGAATGCCCCGGGGATTTCCCGCAGTGCGAAACGGTAGATGCTTTCGCCCATGCGGGCGCTCGCCGGATCTTCCGGCGTCGATACATCGCGATGATGCCCCCGGTTGTGCTCGATCCAGAAATGCCCGTACAGCGGCACGGCGAGGACGATTTTCGCCAGCCAGCGCTCGAGCCTGGATTTCTTGTGGCCGAGTTCGTGACCGGTATTGATGCCCAGCCCGCTGCCGATGCCTGCCACCACGGCGAGCCCCAGAAACGCCCACCAGCTCAGATCCTGCGTGCCAGCCCACCAGGCCGCGCCGATCAGCGTCACGAAATGCAGCGGTACGACCGCGTAGGTCAGCAGGCGATAATAAATATCGCTATCCAGCTGCGGAACAACTTCCTCCGGCGGGTTGTTGCGGTCTTCACCGAGTAGGGCGTCGACGATCGGCGCCACGACGTAACCCGTGAACAGCGGCAGCAGCAGCCATGCCTCGTTGCCGGTCACGGCGTGCAGCCAGATGCCGATGAAAGGTTTCAGTGGCCAGACCACCGAGAGCATCCACAACCATCGTTTGCTATCAACATAATGGACGGCTTTTCCGGAATCGAGCACGGCGGTGTAGCCTTTCATGACAATGATCTCCGGCCAGGTTGGGGCGGATTATCGTCCTTTTGCGGCCCGCTTCCAATGCAGCCTGCGGCCCGCCTCTTCCAGTTCCGGACGATAAGCGGTATGGTTGAAACTACTTGAGAATTTCCACTTAACATATTGCAAACAATAAGAATAAATTGAGGGAAATCATTGAGCATTCTGCAAGAAACGGGGGATTTCGAGGACCGTCGGACGGTCGATGACCGGCGCCTGTTCACGTGGCGCACGGTGTTGTACGGATTCCTGCGATCGCGGCGTCGCGAGGCGCGGCGAGTCTGCGAAAGTGAACCGCTGTTCACCGACTACCATCATCCATGGCACTTTTTCCTGGCCACTAGCATCATGGTGCTGAGTTTCGCAGATGCGGTATTCACGCTCGCCCTGATCGAAAAAGGCGCTATCGAAATCAACCCGGTGATGGCCGCGGCGATCAATCGCGGGACGCAGTCGTTTGCGATGTTGAAAATGCTCATGACGAGCATCGGCATTCTGTCGCTCGTGTTCCTCGCACGGTGGATGTTCATCCGGCGCATTCGCACCGGCGCGCTGCTCACCGCCTTTTTCAGCATCTACGCCGTGCTCGTCTGTTACGAATTCGTGTTCCTAATGCGCGTCTATTAATCGCTGCCATTGCCCGGCGCCGAATTCCCTCTGTCAAGAGCATGAGATAGACTAGCGCCCCTTTTTTTTGGCAATCTCGGGCCAAATGGCGAAATCGCTACAAGACCTGTATGCATCGTCCCCGCTATACGGCAGCAACGCGCCGTCCGTGGAGGCGATGTACGAGCAATATATAAGGAATCCCGATGCCGTCCCGGACGGCTGGCGCCGCTATTTCCGCACGCTCGATAACGGGCAGCCCCAAGTCGCACACGGCCCGATCCGCGACCGACTCGTCGAAAAAGCCCGAGCCAGGCGGACCAACGGCAGGGGGCTGGCGAGCGCCGCGCAGGGGCCATTGCCTGCCGGCGAGAAACAGGCCGCCGTGTCGCGGCTGATCCAGATCTATTCGCTGCGTGGCCACCAGATCGCGGACATCGATCCGCTCGGCATCATGGATCGCCACACGCCCGGCGTGCTGAAACTCGACTATCTCGGGCTCGGCAAGTCGGACATGGACACGGAATTCTATGTCGGTGGCCTGGCCGGCGGCAGCAATCGCCGCATGAAGTTGCGCGACATCCTGGCGCTGTTGCGCAAGATCTACTGCGGCAAGATCGGCGTCGAATTCGCGCACGTGTCGCGGTCGAGGGAACGCCTGTGGCTCAGGAAGCAATTCGAACAAGGCATGGTGTCCGACTCGCTGCCCGACAGGGATCGGTTGTGGTTGCTGGAACAGCTGGTGGCGGCCGAGGGCATCGAACGCTACCTGCATACCCGCTTCGTCGGGCAGAAACGTTTTTCACTCGAAGGCGGGGAAAGCCTGATCCCGATGCTCGACGATCTCATCCAGCGGGGTGGCGCATCCGGCGTCACCGAGCTCGTGATCGGTATGGCGCACCGTGGGCGCATCAACGTACTCGTCAATGTGCTCGGCAAGTCGCCCGAAGATCTGTTCGAGGAATTCCAGGACATCGTCGATCCGGCGGAGATGAAGGGGTCCGGCGACGTGAAATACCACAAGGGATATTCGGCGGACATGAAGACGCCGGGTGGCAACGTGCACATTGCGCTCGCATTCAATCCCTCACATCTCGAGATCGTGAACCCGGTCGTCGAAGGGTCGGTACGCGCACGCCAGCAACGGCGGCGAGACCTCGAGCGGCAGGAAGTCATACCCGTACTCGTGCACGGCGATGCGGCGTTTTCCGGGCAGGGCGTCGTCATGGAGACGCTGCAGCTGTCGCAGACGAACGGATTCCGCACTGGCGGCACGATTCACATCATCGTCAACAACCAGATCGGCTTTACGACGAGCAGGCCTTCGGATGCACGCTCGACGCCTTACTGCAGCGACGTCGCCAAGATGATCGAGGCGCCGGTGTTCCACGTGAACGGCGACGATCCCGAAGCCGTGATCTTCGTCGCCCGTCTCGCGCTCGAGTACCGGCAGAAGTACAAGAAAGACGTGGTCATCGACCTCGTGTGCTATCGCCGCCACGGTCACAACGAAGCCGATGAACCGGCGGCGACACAACCCGTCATGTATTCGCTGGTCAAGAAGCACAAGTCCGCGGCGACGCTGTACGCCGAACGGCTGATCAAGGCAGGCCTGATCGACGCCGCCGGCGTGACGGCATTGCAGGAGGCTTACCGCGACCGCCTGGACCGCGGCGAACCGGTGCCGAAGTCCGCGCTCGGCATGATCGGCAACGAATTCACGGTCGACTGGCATCCTTACCTCAACGCCAGATGGGACGAAGATGCGGACACGACCTTGAGTCCCGCCAAGGTCGCCGAGCTCGGCGAGAAGATCACGACTGTGCCGCCGGGCTACGTGCTGCACGGCCGCGTCAAGCGCATCATGGACGACCGCGCCAGGATGGTGGCGGGCAAGATCGACATGGACTGGGGATTCGCGGAGACCATGGCCTACGCGAGCCTCGTCGACGCGGGCTTCGATTGCCGCGTAACCGGACAGGACAGCGGCCGCGGCACTTTTTTTCACCGTCATGCGGTGCTGCACAACCAGGCGAATCGCCAGGAATACATTCCCCTGCAGTCCATTTCCGACAGGGCTAATGCATTTCGCGTCATCGATTCCCTGCTGTCAGAAGAGGCGGTCGTCGGCTTCGAATACGGCTATGCAACGACCGACCCGCGCACGCTGGTCGTTTGGGAAGCGCAATTCGGCGATTTCGCCAACGGCGCGCAGGTTGTGATCGATCAGTTCATCAGCTCGGGTGAAGCGAAATGGGGCCGCCTGTGCGGACTCACGATGTTCCTGCCGCACGGCTACGAAGGTCAGGGTCCGGAACACTCGTCCGCGCGCCTGGAACGATTCCTGCAACTCTGCGCCGAACAGAACATGCAGATCTGCATCCCATCGACGCCGTCGCAGATGTTCCATATGATCCGGCGGCAGATGCTGCGTGCGTATCGCAAACCGTTGATCGTGATGACGCCGAAGAGCCTGCTGCGTCACAAGTTTTCCGTATCCCCTCTGAGCGACCTGTCCACGGGACGTTTCGAACTCATCATCGAGGACGACCCGATCATCGACAAATCTGCCGTTACCCGCGTCGTGTTCTGCAGCGGCAAGATCTATTACGAGCTCGTCGAGACCAGGGAGGTGCACAATGTGACAAACACCGCCCTGGTGCGCATCGAGCAGCTGTACCCGTTCCCGGTCGACCGCTACAGGGAGGTGATCGAGTCCTATACGGAAGCGAAAGACATCGTCTGGTGCCAGGAGGAACCGAAGAACCAGGGCGCGTGGTACCAGATTCGGCACCGCCTGCAGGCGCCGTTGAGCGATGGCCAGCACCTCTACTACGCCGGACGGCGGAGCGCGGCGGCGCCAGCCTCGGGAATATTTAAGTTACATTTACGGCAACAACAGGCACTCATAGAAGCTGCACTCGACCTCAAGGTGAAAGCCAGCGAGTCGAAGTCGGCCACCGACGATACCAAGTACGACGATGACGATTGAGATCAGGGTCCCACAGCTGCCCGAATCGGTTACCGACGCGACCCTCGTCAGCTGGCACAAGAAACCGGGCGAGTCTGTCTCGCGCGACGAGAACCTCGTCGATCTGGAGACCGACAAGGTGGTGCTCGAAGTACCGGCACCGGCGTCCGGTACCTTGAGCGACATCAAGATTGCTGACGGCACGACGGTGACGGCCGGCGAGCTGCTCGCGTTGCTCGAGGAAGGGGAGGTCGCTGCCGCAGCGGCGCCCGCCGACGACGAAAAGGCGGAAGCAGCGGAAATCCCGGCGGTGCCGGCGAAAGCCGCAACTGCGGAAGACAAGGCGAAAAAACTGAGTCCGTCGGTCAGGCGCCTGCTGGACGAGCACGACCTCGATGCAACGATCATCGAAGGGACCGGCAAGGACGGCCGCATTACCAAGTCGGACGTCATGGCCTACCTGAAGAGCCACAGTGACGAGGACGTCGCCCCGGCCGATGCAGCGCCGGCGGTACCGGTCGCTGGACCCTCGCGAACCGAACAGCGGGTGCCGATGAACCGCTTGCGTGCCCGCATCGCCGAGCGCCTGGTCGAGGCGCAGCGCAATGCCGCGATGCTGACGACGTTCAATGAAGTCGACCTGAGCGAGGTCATCGAGCTGCGCAAGCGATACAAGGAATCGTTCGAGAAGGAACACGGCGTACGGCTCGGCTTCATGTCATTCTTTGCCAAGGCCTCGGTCGAAGCACTGAAGAGGTTTCCCGTCGTCAACGCTTCCGTCGAAGGCAGCGACATCATCTATCACGACTATTTCGACGTCGGCATTGCCGTCTCAACCGATCGCGGTCTCCTCGTACCCGTGCTGCGGGATGTCGACCAATTGAGTTTCGCGCAGATCGAATCCGACATCGCGGCATTCGGCAGCAAAGCCCGCGAAGGGACGATGAGCATGGAGGACCTGACCGGCGGCACGTTCACTATTACCAACGGCGGTGTATTCGGTTCCATGCTGTCCACGCCGATACTGAACCCGCCCCAAAGCGCGATCCTCGGCATGCACGCGATTCAGGAAAGGCCGATGGTGATCGACGGCGAGATCCGGATTCGGCCGATGATGTACCTCGCGCTGACTTATGATCACCGGATCATCGACGGCAGGGAAGCGGTGCAGTTTCTCGTGACCGTCAAGCAATGCCTCGAGGACCCCGGGCGACTGCTGCTCCAGGTTTGAGCACTTAACAGGGCAAATAATGGCTAGAAGTTTCGACGTCATCGTGATCGGTGCCGGCCCGGCGGGCTACGTGGCCGCCATCCGCGCCAGTCAGCACGGCATGAAGGTGGCTTGCATCGACGAATGGAAGAACCGCGACGGCAGCAACGCTTTCGGCGGCACCTGCCTGAATGCCGGCTGCATTCCGTCGAAAGCGCTGCTCGAGTCATCCGAGCTGTATCACCGCGCACGGCACGAATTCGAGAAACACGGAATCAGGTTCGACGGCGCGAGCGTCGATCTGGCACAGATGCAAAAGCGCAAGGCCGGCATCGTGCGGCAGCTGACGGCCGGCATCGCCGGCCTGTTCAAGGCGGGCAAAGTCACCGGTCTGGTCGGGCATGGCAAGTTGCGCGCCGGCAGACAAGTCGAATTCACGCCGGTCGAGGGCACGGCCGAGATCCTCGAGGCACGCTACGTCATCCTCGCCAGCGGCTCGGTCCCGACCGAGCTCGGCGTGGCGCCGTTCGACGGCGATCGCATCGTGGACTCCTGGGGTGCGCTCGACTTCGACGAGGTACCGAAAACGCTCGGCGTCATCGGCGGCGGTGTTATCGGGCTCGAGCTCGGCAGCGTGTGGAGCCGCCTGGGCGCCGAGGTGACCATCATCGAGGCCATGGACGACTTCCTGTTCATGGCCGATCGCGACGTCGCGAAGGAGGCGCTGAAGGAATTCAAGAAACAGGGCATGACGATTCACCTCGGCGCCAAGGTCACCTCGGCAAAAGTTGCCGGCAAGCAAGTCGGCGTCGCATACGAAGATTCCGCCGGCAAGCAATCACTCACGGTAGACAGGCTCATCGTCGCGGTCGGCCGGCGCCCGTTTACCGACGGCCTGCTTGCAGACGACTGCGGCATTCGCCCTGATACGCGCGGCTTCATCGAGGTGGACGACGAATGCCGCACCAGCGTCAAGGGCGTGTTCGCCGTCGGTGACTGCGTGCGCGGTCCGATGCTCGCACACAAGGCATCGGAAGAGGGCGTCATGGCCGCCGATCTCATTGCCGGCGAGATCGCGGAGATGAATTACGAGGTCATCCCGTCCGTCATCTACACCGCGCCCGAGATCGCCTGGGTCGGCAAGACGGAAGAGGAGGTCCAGAAAAGCGGCCGCGACTACAAGGTTGGCACGTTCCCGTTCTCGGCAAACGGCCGGGCTAAGGCGCTCGAACAGACGGCAGGGATGGTCAAGATCATTGCGGCCCGGGACGACGACGAGATTCTCGGCGTGCACATCGTCGGCCCGATGGCCGGCGAGCTGATCGCGGAAGCCGTGCTCGCGATGGAGTTCTCGAGCAGCACCGAGGACATCCAGCGAACCATACACGCACACCCGAGCCTGGCCGAGGCGGTGCACGAAGCATCGCTGGCGGCCGACAATCGAGCGCTGAATTTCCCCAATAAATAAGAACCGGCGGGGTGTTCCCGAACTAGCTCTTGCGTCGTACCGAGGTAACGTTCGGTAACTGCTCGAGCCGGCTGATGATGCGGCTCAGTGTCGGCAGGCCGGGGACGGAGACGCCGATGTCGATCGTGACCTGCATGGCTTGCTTGTCGTTGTAGGTGTGCAGGCTTTCGATGCTGACGTTCTCGTCGGCAAACACGCCGCTGATGTCGCGCAGCAGGCCCTGTCTGTCGTAAGCCTGCACGAGGAGATCGGCCGGATAGATCGTATCCGCCGCATTGCCCCAGTCGACGTCGACGACCCGTTCCGGATGGCGCGCGTGCAGGCTCAGAAAATTGCCGCAGTCCTGGCGGTGAATGCTGACGCCGCGTCCCTGGGTGATGTAGCCGACGATGTTCTCCGGCGGTACCGGCCTGCAGCAGCGCGCGAAGTTGCACAACAGGTCGCCGATGCCGCTGATCGCAATCTCGCGCGCACCGGATTTCTTCGTCGCCAGCGGTTTGCGCTTTTGCACGATGTCGGGCGTTTTTTTCTGGCGCCGGTTTTGCACCGCCGAAGCGATGGAGGCCAGTGTGATGTCGCCGGCACCGAGCGCGATATAAAGCGCATCGCTGTCATCGAACTTCAGCTGGTTGGCAATGTCTTTTGCCGCCATGTCGCGTACGTTCAGGCGACCCAATTCGCGTTCGAGCATGTCGCGTCCCTGGCGCTTGTTCTGATCCCTGTCCCGCTGCCGGAACCAGCTGCGAACTTTCGCACGGCTCCTGCTCGACGCCAGATAGCCGAGCTGTGGGCTCAGCCAGTCGCGGCTCGGTTGCGCCTGTTTGCCCGTGATGATCTCGATGCGATCGCCGTTCTTGACCTTGTAGGTCAACGGCACGATGCGCCCATTGACTTTGGCGCCGCGGCAACGGTGTCCGACTTGCGTGTGCACGTGATAGGCGAAGTCGAGTGGCGTGGATTCTGCGGGCATTTCGACGACGTCGCCTTTCGGGCTGATTGCGTAGACGCGATCCTCGAATATGTCGCCCCGGATCTGGTCGATGAGATCGCCGTCGCGGTCGGCCGGCTCGAGCAGCTGCCGCAGCAACTGGATCTTCTGATCGAACGATGCCTTGCTGCCGCCTTCCTTGTAACGCCAGTGCGCGGCAACACCGAGTTCCGCGTGGCGATGCATGTCGTGGGTCCTGATCTGGATTTCGACCGTTTTCCCGTCCGGGCCGATAACCGCGGTATGCAGGGACTGGTAATTGTTTTCTTTCGGATTGGCGATGTAATCGTCGAACTCTCCCGGCAGATAAGTCCACAGGTTGTGCACGATTCCTAATGCCGCATAGCATTCGCTGACATCCCCGACCAGCACGCGCACGGCACGAATGTCGAACAACTGGTCGAGGGCGCGGTCTTTGCGCCGCATTTTACGGTAGATGCTGAAAATGTGTTTTGGCCTGCCGCTGACATCCGCGACGATGTTGTGCTTTGCGAGTTCGCTTATAAGCGTTTGCTTGAGATCTTCGATGAACGACTCGCGTTCCTTGCGTTTTTCCTTCAGCGCCCTCGCGATGCGCATATAGGTCTCCGGCTCGAGATAGCGAAATGCCAGGTCCTCCAGCTCCCATTTGAACTGCCATACGCCGAGGCGGTTGGCGAGGGGAGCGTAGATTTCCTGCGTCTCGGTGGCGAGCACGCGCTTTTCGGCATCGTTTGCGGATTTCGCCAGGCGGAGCTTGAGCAATTGTTCGGCGATACGGACCAGCACCAGGCGCGCGTCAGAGACGACTGCCAGCAGCATCTTTCTGAGCGCCTCGGACTGTTGCACCGCCAATGCCTCGCCCGGTTGCCAGTTGGCAGGCAGCGAGAATCGCGACAGCTGGGTGAGGCCCTCGACGAGCTCTCCGAGCCCGTCGACATTGAGCTGCAGCAGTTGCTGGTCCTCGATCAGGCCGTCCCGGTGCAGCGGAAAGACGCGGACGGCCGCCAGCAGCGCGTCCGGCAGGTCGAGCGGCTCCAGCACGGCGCAGATCTGCTCGCCCTCGCGAAGCGCCGTGGCGACCTCCGCGCGAGCCGGCAGCGCCGCTGCGAAGTCGCTGACCGTCTGCTTGAGTTCCTGTTCAGAAATAGCCATTTGGTGGTTTTTGACTGGTGTGCGCGAACCCGTTAATCGTTATCATACGCGGGAATTTTTGGGCGACTCTGCGTGAATCACCTGGCGGCAGCACGTGCTGGCGTACCTGTGCGCGTAAGGGAAAACCGGGGACCTGCCGGGATTTTAGCGTATGGCCGGACATAGTAAATGGGCGAATATCCAGCACCGCAAGGGACGCCAGGACAAGAAGCGAGGCCAGCTGTTCACCAAGCTGATCAGGGAGATTACGGTTGCGGCGCGCAGCGGCGGTGGTGACATCAACGCCAATCCCCGCCTGCGGCTCGCGATCGACAAGGCAAAAGCGCATAGCATGCCGAAAGACAATATCGATCGCGCCATCAAGCGCGGCACGGGCGACCTGGACGGGGCCGAATTCATGGAAATCCGCTACGAAGGGTACGGTCCCGGCGGTGTCGCCGTCATGGTCGACTGCATGACAGATAACAAGAACCGCACCGTCGCCGAGGTCAGGCATGCATTTACCAAGTTCGGCGGCAACCTGGGCGCCGACGGATCCGTGAGCTTCCTTTTCAATCACGTCGGCGTACTGCTTTATCCCGCCGGCAGCAACGAGGAAGCGTTGATGGAAGCTGCGATTGAAGCCGGCGCCGAGGACATCGTCGTGGGCGACGACAAGTCCATCGAGGTGCTCACCGATCCGGCGGAATTCGGAAGAGTCCGGGATGCAATGATCGCGTCCGGCTTCAAGCCGGACTATGCGGAAGTGACGATGCGTGCTGCGAACAGCACCGGGCTCGAGTTGCAGGAAGCCAGCTCGATGATCAAAATGCTCGACATGCTGGAAGATCTGGATGACGTCCAGAATGTCTACAGTAACGCGGATATTTCCGATGAGATCCTGGCACAGATTTGAGGTGGCACTTGACTGATCGCCAGCGAATCTTAGGAATTGACCCCGGCTCGCGCCTGACCGGTTTCGGTGTCGTCGACTGCGTCGCTGACCACTCGACCTATGTCGCAAGCGGCGCCGTCAACACCATCGACGGTGAATTCAAGGACCGGATCCGGCTCATCTTCAAGTCGATCCACTCGATCGTTGCCGAGTATCGCCCGCACGTGGTCGCTATCGAGTCCGTGTTCGTGCACAAGAACGCGGGCAGCGCGTTGAAACTCGGCCATGCCCGATCGGCGGCCATCTGTGCCACCTTCGAATTCGATCTCGACGTCTTCGAATATGCGCCGCGAGAAATAAAACAGGCGATCGTCGGCACCGGCTCGGCGACCAAAGAACAGGTGCAGCATATGGTGCGTTCGATACTTGACCTCGATGGGGAACCTTCACCGGATGCTGCGGATGCCCTGGCGACAGCGCTGTGTCACGCGCACCGGCGACGGTTTCACGATAACAAGCTGATCGCGGGCGGACTCCGATGATTGGCTCCCTGAAAGGAACACTCGCCTTCAAACGAACACCTTTGATTATCGTCGAGTGTGGCGGCGTCGGCTACGAAGTCGAAACGCCCATGTCGACTTTCCTCGAGCTGCCGCCCGTCGGCGCGGAGATCTTCCTGCACACGCATCTTGTCGTGCGAGACGATGCGCACGCGCTGTACGGATTTGCAACCGAGCAAGAGAAGGCGCTGTTCCGGCTGTTGTTAAAGGTCAGCGGCGTCGGCGCCAAAATGAGTCTTGCGATCCTGTCGGGGATGAGCGTCAGCGACTTCGAACGTTGCGTGCGCCACGACGATACCGCGATGCTGATCAGGATCCCGGGCGTTGGCAGGAAGACCGCCGAGCGCCTGATCATCGAGATGCGTGACAAGATCGATGAATCGCCCGCCAATGCGCTCGTCGCAAGAGCGGCGCACGGCGCGGGCGATTCGCGCAGCGAAGCCGTGGACGCGCTGCTGGCGCTGGGCTACAAGCCCACCGAAGTCAAGCGCTTGCTCGCCAAGCTCGATACCAAAGACAAGACGGCGGAAGACATCATCCGTCTCGCATTACGACAGGTAGCCGCGTAATGGGCGCGATCGAACATGACCGCATAACAAGTGCGTCGCCGAGGGAGGAAGACCGCACTTTCGACAGGGCCATCCGGCCACGGACCCTGGACGAGTACGTTGGGCAGCCCAAGGTCAAGGAGCAGATGAACATCTTCATTACGGCAGCCAGGAACCGTGCGGAGGCGCTCGACCACCTGTTGATATTCGGCCCGCCCGGTCTCGGCAAGACGACGCTGGCGCACATCGTCGCCAATGAAATGCACGTCAACCTGCGTCAGACGTCCGGGCCCGTGCTGGAGAGACCGGGTGATCTGGCGGCAATCCTGACCAACCTCGAGCCGAATGACGTGCTGTTCGTCGACGAGATTCACCGGCTGAGCCCGGTGGTCGAGGAGGTCCTGTATCCGGCAATGGAAGACTTTCAGCTCGATATCATGATCGGCGAAGGGCCCGCAGCGAAGTCCATCAAGCTCGACCTGCCTAGGTTCACGCTGGTCGGGGCCACGACCCGCGCCGGTCTCCTGACGTCGCCGCTTCGTGATCGCTTCGGCATCGTGCAACGGCTGGAGTTCTATTCGACCGAAGAACTCGAGAGAATCGCCGCGCGCTCGGCCGACATCCTGAACCTGCCGCTGGATCCGCAGGGCGGGCGGCAGATTGCGGGCAGGGCTCGGGGTACGCCGCGAATCGTCAATCGCTTGCTCCGCCGGGTACGCGATTATGCCGAGGTGCAGGCCGACGGCGTGGTGACGGAGCCGGTCGCGGTGCGCGCCATGGATCTGCTCGATGTCGACCCGTACGGATTCGATGCCATGGACCGGCGGCTCTTGCAGACCATCATCGAGAAGTTCGACGGTGGGCCCGTCGGCATCGAATCCCTTGCCGCGGCGTTGGGCGAGGAACGCGGCACGATAGAGGATGTGATCGAGCCTTACCTGATTCAGCAGGGTTTCATGATGCGCACCGCCCGCGGCAGGGTGGCGACACGCAACTCGTACCTGCATTTCGGCCTGACGCCACCGGCCAGAGAGAGTGTCCCGGAGCTTCCGCTTTTCGACCGCCCATAGCGAGTGCCAGTGGACAAACCCCGCAAGACGAAGCCCTTTGCCTGGCCGGTTCGCGTTTATTACGAGGACACGGATGCGCAGGGGCGTGTCTATTTCGCGAACTATTTCAAGTTTATGGAGCGTGCCCGAACGGAATGGTTGCGGCATCTCGGTGTCGAACAGGATCGGCTGCTCGAAAAGGAGCGGCGCTTTTTCGTGGTCGTTGATACGCAGGCGGATTTTCTGGTACCGGCGAATTTCAACGACGAGCTGCTGGTGACCGTTGGCCTGTTGAAAGTATCGCGGGCAAGTTTCCTAATCGAACAGGAGATCTATCGCAACAGCTCTGCTCACGAATTATTGTGTCGCGGCACCACACGCGCCGCCTGCCTGAATGCGGACACGCTGAAGCCGGTCAAGGTACCGGCAGCAATTTTTGAGGACCCTTAAATATGACAACTGACATGTCGATCCTGAGCCTGGTCATGAATGCGAGCCTGGCGGTACAAATCGTGCTCGTCATACTGCTCATCGCATCTTTCGTTTCCTGGAGCATCATATTTACCAAGCGCAGGCTGATCCGCCGTACCAAGGCGGCATCCGATGATTTCGAGGCGAGTTTCTGGTCCGGTGGCGACCTGAATACCCTGTACCGCAGTGCGAGCCGGCAGCAGGGCGGCAGCACCGGCATGGCCAGTATCTTCGAATCAGGATTCCGGGAGTTCAATCGCATCACGCAGCAGGGCGACGTCGAACCCGACAAGCTGGTCGAAGAATGCCGGCGCGCGATGCGGGTATCGCAGATGCGCGAGGTAGACAGGCTCGAACAAAGCCTCGCAACGCTCGCGACGATCGGCTCGACGAGCCCGTATGTCGGCCTGTTCGGGACCGTTTGGGGCATCATGAATTCTTTCCGCGCGCTCGGCAATGTGCAGTCGGCGACGCTCGCGATGGTGGCACCGGGCATCGCCGAGGCACTCGTGGCGACGGCGATGGGCCTGTTCGCGGCAATCCCGGCTGTCATTTTCTATAACCGCTACGCAGACAAGGTGGTGCGCCTGGAAATTCGCTATGACGGATTCATGGAGGAATTCTCGAGCATCCTGCAACGGCATTCGCGGCGGCATCGCAAGGCGGTCTGACATGTCCACACCGATGCAAAAACGAAAACTCATGGGCGAAATCAACGTCGTGCCTTACATCGACGTCATGCTCGTGTTGCTGATCATCTTCATGGTAACGGCGCCGCTCCTGACGCAAGGGGTCAAGGTCGAGCTGCCGCAGGCGGGCGCTGAACCGATCGCGGATGTGCCGAATCACCCGCCGCTCGTGTTGAGTGTCGATGCTGAAGGCAATCTGTACATCAATGTCGGCGACGACGAGGACGAACCGGCTTCGGCGAAAGACATCGTCGCGCGCACGGCAGCCGTGCTGCGCAATCGGCCGCAGACTCCGGTCCTCGTCAAGGCCGACCGGGCAGTGGCTTACGGCTACGTCGTCGGCGCAATGGTGCTCTTGCAACAGGGCGGCGCGGACAACGTCGGCTTCGTTACCGACCCGCTGGACACGTACCCGGTCCCGGAGTAGGGACGGCGGACGACCTTGATACGCGACCGCTACAACATCATCCCGATGTTCCTCGCCGCCGTCGTGCACGTGGCGATCTTCAGCGCATTATTCGTAGTCATCGATTTCACGCGACCGGCCTATCCGGCGATGCCGCTGGCGATCACGGCGACGATCGTCACCGAGCGCCCACCGGCGCCGCCCGTGCGCGAACCGGATCCGGAGCCCGAGCCGGAGCCGGAACCCGAACCCGAAACGGAGCCGGAACCCGACACCGCGGCCGAGGAGCGGCTGCGCCTCGAAGAGGAACAACGCCGCGCGGATCTGAGGGCCGAGCAGGAACGGATCCGGCTGCAGGAAGAGGCCGATCGCCAGCGGCGAGCCGCGGAAGAGGCCGAGCAAAAGCGGCGCCGTGAGGAAGAGATCGAACGCCTGCGGGCCGAGGCGGAACGCAAACGGCAGGAGGACTTGGAGCGACAACGCCTCGAGAACGAGCGGCTGCGCCGGGAAGCGGAGGAGGCGGCATTGGAGCGCCGCCGCCAGGCAGAGCTCCAGCAGGAGGAGATGCGTCTCGCCGCCCTGGACGCGGACGACCGGGCGCGCTGGGCCTATGCGATACAGCGCCAGATCACGAGAAACTTCATTCGCCCCGCGTCCGCGCCCGAGGGACTCGAATGTATCGTGCGCGTCAGGCAACTTCCGGGCGGCCAGGTGGTCAATGTCGAGATCGGGCGCTGCAATGGCGATGCCGCGGTGCGACGCGCCATCGAGGCTGCCGTCAACAAGGCGTCACCACTGCCTTCGCCCGACAACCCCAATGTGTTCGAACGGGACTTGACGCTTATCTTCAGACCTGAACAATAGGGGCCCTTCTGGGTTGGCTTGGGACTTGACGATGCTGGATGACACCATCCGACGGATCGCTGCGTGCGCGATCCTGCTTCTTTTGGCAGTCCGATCGGACGCACAGCTGGAAATCGAGATTACCGAATACGCCGGCAAGCAGACGCCGGTTGCCATCGTGCCGTTCGGTTGGCAGGGGCAGGAACCCAACGCGCCCTACGATATCGCCGGCGTCATCACCGCCGATCTCCGGCGCAGCGGGCGCTTCGCGCCGATCGCGGAAAGGGACATGCTGCAGAAACCGGTCACGGGCACCGATGTCGATTTCGACGATTGGTCCATCCTCGCGGTCGAGGCCATCGTCATCGGCAAGCTCACGCAGACCGGCGACAACGAATACAGCGTGCAGTTTCAGTTGTTCGATGTGTTCAGACGCGAGCAACTCGTCGGCTACCGCATGCCGGCGAGCCGCGGCACGATGCGCCGGGTTGCCCATCGTGCGGCCGACATGATCTACGAAAAACTGACCGGCATCCCGGGTGTTTTCGATACCAAGGTCGCCTACGTCACGCAGCAGGGTAGCAATGAAGACCGCCAGTACACGCTCGTCGTCTCCGACGCCGACGGTGAGAACGAAGTGACGATCATGGAATCCACGGATCCGATCATGTCGCCGGCATGGTCGCCCGACAGTCGCAGCCTCGCTTATGTTTCCTTCGAGGGCAACATATCGACGATCTACGTGCAAACCCTGCGCACCGGGAACCGGATCAAGGTGTCGAGCCGGGTCGGCATCAACGGCGCGCCGTCGTTTTCTCCGGACGGCCGCAAGCTGGTGGTGACGCTGGGCGGTACCGACGGCAATCTCGATATCCACATCCTCGACCTCGCCAGCCGGCAATTCACGCGACTGACCACGCACCGTGCGATCGACACCGAGGGCACCTGGTCGCCGGACGGACGGTACATCTATTTCACCTCGGACCGCAGTGGCGGACCGCAGGTTTACCGCATCGCCGTCAACGGCGGCGATCCGGAGCGAATCACCTTCGAAGGCAGTTATAATGCGCGGCCACGCCTGTCTCCGGACGGCAAGAAACTGGCCATGGTGCACCTCGATCGCGGCAATTTCCGAATCGCGGCGCTGGACCTCACCAGCCGCGAGCTGCTGGTGCTGTCGGCGGGCGCACAGGATGAATCGCCGAGTTTTGCGCCGAACAGCGACTCGCTGATCTATGCTACGCGGCAGGGGCGCCTGGGCGTGCTGGAGACCGTCTCGGCGGACGGGCTGGTCCGGCAACGCCTCGCCTCCAGCCAGGGTGACGTCAGGGAGCCGGTGTGGTCGCCGTTTCCGCGTTACTGAGTCGCGGCCGGTAATTAGATTTTACTTTAACGAATTATTTTAAGTATCTGTTCTTAAATATTTAAATGCCCCGCTTGGGCACAGGTAAAGGAAACAGCAATGAACATCAGACAACTTCTGGCCGTGGCAATACTGGCCGGTCTCCTGGCGGCCTGCGGCCGCGACACGATCCCGAACCCGGACGTGGAAAGCGAGGTACCCGCCCGCGACGACCCGATGTCGCAGCAGGGCGGCATGGACGATCGGGGCTTGCGCGCCGGCGAGTTCTTTGACGACGACGAAGCACCGATGACGATGGTCATCTACTTCGACTTCGACAAGTCCGATTTGCGGCCGGAGTATGCCGACGTACTCGCCCGGCACGCCGCCAATCTGTCGAACAACAGCCGCACTATGGTGCGCCTCGAAGGGCACGCCGATGAACGCGGCTCGCGCGAATACAACATCGGACTCGGTGAGCGCCGTTCGCAGTCGGTACGCCGGATGCTGCTCATCCAGGGCGCCTCGTCTGACCAGATCTCCACCGTGAGCTTCGGCGAGGAGCGTCCGGTCGCATTCGGCAGCGACGAAGCGTCCTATCAGCAGAATCGTCGCGTCGAAATCAAGTATCTCAACTGAGCGAGGGCCTGGCGTGCCTAATCGAATGGCATTACCGGCAATCGTCCTGCCGCTGTTCATGATGTCGGCTTGCGAGATGATGCAGCCGCGCGAAGACCCGGTTGCCGCCCAGTTGGCCGACATCGAACGGCGACTCGCTGCGCTCGAGCGGATCGTGGCCAGCGGCAGCCTGGTCGAGCTCACCTTGCAGGTGGACGAACTCGAGCGCCAGATGGCGGAGCTGCAGGGACGCAGCGAATCACTGGAATACAATGCGGAGGCGACCGCCAGCCGCCAGCGGGACCTGTACGTCGATCTCGATGACCGACTGCAGTCGCTCGAGCGCAGCCTGCAAACGGCCAACGTTCTCGACGGTGGCTCGCTCGTGCCGGGCCAGTTGCCGGTACCCGGCGGCTCCGATCGCGATAATTACCAGGCAGCTTTCGAGCTGCTGAAGGAGCAGCGTTACGAACAGGCTGCGATGGCGTTCCAGCAATTCCTCGTCAGCTTTCCGGAAAGCCAGCTTGCCGATAATGCGCTGTACTGGCTCGCCGAATCCTATTACGTCACCGATCGTTTCGAGAATGCATTGCGGCAATTCCAGGCCGTCATCAGCAAGTTTCCGCGCTCACGCAAGGTTCCCGACGCGCTGTTGAAGATCGGTTACAGCAATTACGAACTCAAGCGCTGGGATTCTGCGCGCGCCGCACTGCGACGCGTTCAGGAAGACTATCCGGACACCACCGCGGCCAGGCTCGCCGAGCAGCGACTCAAGAGAATGGACGACGAAGGCCACTGACGCGTCGCTTGTGTTTTAAGGCTTGTCCGGTATGATGCCGCCCGGCATTTTCCCTGCACTCGGGGGTATAGCTCAGTCGGTAGAGCATCGGCCTTTTAAGCCGCTGGTCCTAGGTTCGATTCCTAGTGCCCCCACCATGACCTCTCACGGACGCTAAGCTTGAGCCCGAGAATTACACCAGTATGACGCGCTCTCGTTTAGTCTTTGACCGCCTGAAGAATTTTCGGCGCTCGGCAATGGTCATTACTGTTCCGCTCACGCCGAAAATTCTTCAGCGGACCCAGTTTTCGACCGATCTCACGCGCCATCTGGCGCAATTCTCGGGCTAGCGACATGCCGGGCAAGCAATGGAAAATTCACAAGTTCGGCGGCAGCAGCCTGGCGGACGCCGGGTGCTTTGTGCGCGTCGGCGAGATTGTTGCCGGGTTGCAGGGCCAGGCGATCGGCGTGGTCGTGTCCGCCATGGGCGGCATGACTGACAGGCTGATCAAGCTGTCGCTGCTGGCCAAACGGGGCGACGAGCGGTTCGTCGCGGAACTGAAAGCGATCGGCGAGCGATACGCGGGCGTCGTCGCGGAACTGCTCGACGGCCCGGCACGCGATCGCGTGCTCGACGAGTGGCGGCAGGATGCAAACGATATCGGGGACATCCTGAAGGCCGTGGCGGTCATCAAGTCCGCACCCGAGCGCACGCGGGACATCGTCGCAGGATACGGCGAATTCTGGTCGGCACGATTGCTCGCCGCACATCTCGAACAGAAACTGGGCGAGCAGCGTGCAGGCCGCTGGATCGACGCGCGCCAGATCATCAAGGTTCGCCATGGCGAACTCGGACCGGCCGTCATGTGGGACGAATCGCGCGCCGCGATCGCCGGGGTCATCGAGAAAGACTTCGCCGGCATCGCCGTCATCACCGGATTCATCGCGTCCGACGAGCAGAACCTGCAGACGACGCTCGGCCGCAACGGCAGTGATTATTCGGCGGCTATTTTTGCGGCGTTGACGAACGCCGACGAGCTCAGCATCTGGACGGACGTCGACGGCGTCATGAGCGCTGATCCGAACCGTGTTCCGGAAGCACACATCATCGAGCTTCTCTCCTACGACGAAGCCATGGAGCTCGCCTATTTCGGCGCCAAGGTCATCCATCCGCAAACGCTCGGCCCGGCCATAGACAACGACATTCCCGTCATCATTCGCAACAGCTTCGATCCGGCGCACCCGGGCAGCCGCATCAGCACCCAGTCGCGCCCGGATGAGCGAATCAAGGGCATCACCGCGATCGGCGATATGGCGCTCCTCAATCTTGAAGGCGCGGGCATGATCGGCGTACCCGGTACGGCGGACCGATTGTTCGCCGCATTAAAACGCGCCCAGGTCTCGGTAACGCTGATTTCGCAGGCGAGCTCCGAGCACTCGATCTGTATCGCGGTGCCGGCCAGTGTGGCGGAAAAGGCCAAACGGGTCATTGCGGAGGCCTTCGCGGATGAACTGCAATCAGGTCAAATCCAGCGGGTCGACGTGACGCCGGGCCAGAGCATCATCGCCGTGGTCGGCGACGGCATGGCCGGCACGCCCGGCATCGCCGCCAAGTTTTTCGGCAATCTCGGTCGCGCCGGCATCAACGTACGCGCCATCGCCCAGGGATCGTCCGAACGCAACATATCGGCGGTGGTCGATACGGAAGATGCCACCCGGGCGTTGCGTGCGGTGCATTCCGGTTTCTATCTGTCAGCGAAAACGCTTTCAATCGGTCTCATCGGCTGCGGCACGGTCGGCGGCACGTTTCTCGACCAGCTGCATCGCCAGACGGAGCGATTGCAGCAGGACTTCGACCTCGACCTGCGCATTCGCGGCATCGCCCGTTCGAATGCCATGTTGCTGGGCGAGCGCCGTATCGATCTCGGCCGCTGGCGCGAGGACCTCGACTCGGGCGGCACCAAAGTCGATCTCGACGCATTCGAGAAACACGTGCATTCCGATCACTTGCCGCACGCGGTGATCATCGACTGCACGGCCGAACAATCGATTGCAGACCGTTATGCATCGTGGCTCGAGAAAGGTATTCATATCGTCACCCCGAACAAGAGAGCGTTCAGCGGCGACGAGGCCTACTATCGCGCCCTGGCCGCCAGCGCGAGGAAGGGTAGCGCCCATTATCTTTACGAAGCCACGGTGTGTGCCGGTTTGCCGATCATCCGCACGATCCGCGATCTGATCGACACCGGCGATCACGTGCGCTCCCTGCAGGGCATCCTGTCCGGTACCCTGGCATACCTGTTTAATGTGTACGACGGCAGTGTCCCGTTCTCCGAAATACTCAAGCACGCGCAAGCGAGCGGTTACACCGAACCGGACCCGCGCGATGACCTCTCCGGCATGGACGTGGCACGCAAGTTGACGATACTCGCCCGCGAACTCGGGCTGTCCATCACATTGGGCGATTTCCCGGTACAGAACCTGATTCCGGAGGACCTGCGGGAGCTCGGGGTGGACGATTTCCTGCGCGAGATCAGTCGCTACGACGATGACATGCTCGCGCTGTACAACGAGGCGAAGGCAAAAGGAAAAACGCTGCGCTACATCGCCCGGCTGTCAGATAAAGGGGAGGCGTCCGTCGGGCTCGACCAGGTGGCGGCCGACGCTCCGTTCAGCAACATCACCTCGACCGACAACATGCTGCAGTTTATCACCGACCGTTATGCCACCAATCCGCTCGTCGTCCAGGGCCCCGGTGCGGGTCCGGAAGTCACGGCCGGTGGCGTATTCGGAGACCTCCTGAAGCTCGCCGCATTCCTGGGTGACGGTACGGTTCTATGAACGGCAGTGGATTCGTCACGGCATTCGCACCGGCATCGATCGGCAACGTCGGTGTCGGTTACGACATTTTGGGCCTCGCGATCGCCGGTGCAGGCGACCGTGTCCTGGCGCGAAAGACGGCAACGGGCGGCATCCATATCGCGGAAATCTACGGTCTCGATGGCGAAGTCCATTCCTACCTGTCACGCGATCCCGCGCACAACACGGCGTCGATCGCGGCGCAGGCCCTGTGGCAGGATAAAGGCGACGCTTCCGGCATCGAACTCATCATCAGGAAGGGCGTGCCGCTGCAGTCGGGTATGGGGAGCTCCGCCGCATCGGCGGTCGCCGCGGCCGTCGCCGTGAATGCGCTGCTGGACGAGCCGCTCCCGACGCCCTCGCTGTTGCGCTACGCGCTCGAGGGAGAAACCTACGCCAGTGGTGCCGTGCATGCAGACAACGTCGCGCCGAGCCTGCTCGGCGGGCTCGTTTTTTGCCCCAGGGCGCTGCTGCCGGACGCCTGGTGCCTGCCGACACCCGAGCGCATCAGCAGCGTGCTCGTTCACCCGGAGATGCAGCTCAACACGGCCAAGCAGAGGCAGTTGCTGGCCCGCAGTTACTCGCTCGACCTGTTGTCCGAGCAGCAGTCCTACCTCGCCGGCTTCATTGCCGGTTGCGAGCAAAACGACCCGGATCTCATCCGGCGCTGCCTGAAGGACGTCATTATCGAGCCGCAGCGCAAGGCAGCCGTACCCTGCTTCGACGCCGTCAAGGATGTCGCCTTGAAAGCGAACGCGCTCGGTTGCTCGTTGTCGGGCAGCGGACCCTCTATTTTTGCGCTGTGCCTCGACGCCGATGCACCAAACGCCGCCACCGTGATGGAGCAGGCTTGCCGCAAGGCGGGTTACGAATGCCAGTCCTGGGTCAGCCCGATGACGGCCGGCGGAGCGTACCTGGAAGTTGCGCCGTGAAGTACCGGAGTACGCGCGGCGACGAGCGGGTGACACTCGATGAGGCGCTCGTCCATGGCATCGCTGAAGACGGTGGCCTGTACCTTCCGGATGCGTTGCCGGCGTTCGGCACGGACGACTTTGCGGACGCCGTCGCGATCCAGGACGTCGCGGCGATATTTCTCGCGCCCTTTCTCGAAGGCTCGCGACTCGCTCCCGAGCTTGGCGCGATCATTGCCGAAACGTTCAGTTTCCCCATACCGGTCATCGCGCTGCCGGTCGCGGCGGGCCGCGCCGGCGTGCTCGAGCTTTTTCACGGTCCCACCGCGGCATTCAAGGACGTCGGTGCCGCTTTCCTCGCCGCGTGCATGAGTCGTCTCGAAGGCAACGAAGACGATCCGTTAACCGTGCTCGTCGCCACGTCCGGCGACACGGGAGGTGCGGTGGCCGCAGCCTTCAATGAACGCAGCGGGATGCGTGTCGTCGTGCTGTATCCCGACGGACGGGTATCGGAACGCCAGGCGCAGCAGCTGACCTGCTGGGGAGACAACGTCCTGTCGCTCGCGGTCAGGGGTTCTTTCGATGACTGCCAGTTCATGGCCAAGGCGGCCATGGCGGATGCGTCCCTGACGGCGAGGTACCGCTTCAGTTCCGCGAACAGCATCAATATCGGCAGGTTGCTGCCGCAGTGCATCTATTACGCGGATGCGAGCTTGAGGCATTTCCGCGAACACGGAAGGAAACCGTCATTCGTCGTGCCGACCGGTAACCTGGGCAACGCGCTGGCATGCTGCGTGGCGCGCCGCACCGGCATGCCGATCGGGGACGTGGTGCTTTCAACCAACGAAAATCGCATCATTCCCGATTTCCTCGAGAGCGGAGAATGGGCACCGCGCGACAGCATCCCGACACTGGCGTCCGCGATGGACGTCGGCAATCCGAGCAATATGGAGCGCCTGAGATTCCTGTTCGGCGAGGCAGACGAACTGAAACACGTCGTCACCGCTCTGTCCGTCGGCGATGCCGAGATCGAGGCGGAGATCAGGCGTAACTTCGAGGAATTCGGATTCGCAACCTGCCCGCACACGGCGACCGCGACCTTCGCCTGGCGCAACCTTCCCAGGGAACGGCGGATCGAACATGACTGGATCATCGTCGCCACGGCGCATCCGGCGAAGTTCGAGACGATCGTCGAACCACTGATTGGTCAGGAAGTACCACTGCCGGAAGGGATGGCACGACTTCTTGCGCGCAAACGGCGCTACATCGAAATCGAACCGGACTTGCAATCGATGGCGATGGCAATGGACCATAGTTTTTCCGCATAACTAATTTACAATCACGGCACACGATGAACGAGTTCCTGCCCGCCAATTTTTCTGACAGCTACTGGTTGCCGTTAATTCTCGTCGCGCTGCTCCTGACCTGGTTACTCGTGCGCAGGTTCTTGAGACGCGACAGGTCATTGTCGAAGGCGCTCGATGCGATTGCCTACGAGCGCATCGAAGGATTGCTGATCCCCAACTCGGAAGGCGGCGAGATCCAGATCGATCACCTGGTTTTGACCGCAAAAGGTCTGCTGATCGTCGACGTGAAGGATATGCAAGGCACCGTTTTCGGCAGCGACAAGATGGAAAACTGGACCTGCATTGCCGAGAACCACCGGTTTACCTTCTCCAATCCGCAGACGCCGCTATATGACCGGGTTGCCGCACTGCATGAGCTGGTCGACGATATTCCGATCGCCGGACGCATCGTATTTCTCGATGGCGCCGAGTTCACCAAAGGTGTACCCGGCATGGTGGCCAGCCTCGACGACCTGGTCGAAGAATTCGGCGTGCCCGACAAAGCCGCCTCGCGCGGCAAGATCGAGGCCTTCATGCCGCAGTGGGAGCAGATTCATTCCACCGGCGACACGCTGGTAACCGGGCGCATAGTCAGGAGACGTCTATAACCATGAAATACCGATCCCTGATTGCGATGATGCTGCTCGCGCCCGGACTTTGTTCGGCGCTCGAGCTCGACGACTACGCCCTGGTCGACCTGAGCCATGCCTACGGCGAAGACACGCTGTACTGGCCGACCTCGCCCTCGGTCTTCGAAAAACAGGAACTCGCCTTTGGCATGACGGAGGCCGGCTACTTCTATTCCGCGTATTCCGTCTGTACGCCCGAGCACGGCGGCACGCATCTCGACGCGCCGATCCATTTCGCAGCGAACGGCGCCGCTACCGACCGGATCCCGCTTGAAAACCTCATCGCTCAGGTTGTCGTCATCGACGTCAGCGCCAAAGCGGCGCATGACCGCAATTACCGCCTGAGCGCGCGGGACGTGCGGGATTTCGAGGCCGAGCACGGCGCAATCCCGTCCGGGTCGGTCGTGCTGATGCGCACGGACTGGAGCGACCGCTGGCCCGATGCAAAAGACTACCTGGGTGACGACACGCCGGGTGATGCGAGCAAGCTCGAGTTTCCGGGCTTCGGCGCGGAGGCGACCGCGATCCTCGCCGAGCAACGCAGGGTGGCATTGCTCGGCATCGATACGGCGAGCATCGATTACGGCAAGTCGCAGGACTTCATTGCGCACCGGATCGGTGCGGCGCAGGGCGTCGCCAACCTCGAGAACCTGACCAACCTGAAAGCATTGCCGGCGACCGGCGCGATCATCCTCGCCTTGCCGATGAAAATCGAGGGCGGCTCCGGCGGCCCCGTCAGGGTGGTGGCACTCGTTCCCCGGGACTAGATCGCGAAGAAACGCTCGGCGTTTTCCGTCGTCGCCTTGCCCAGTTCGGCCGCGGCAATGCCCGTTTCCGCGGCGACCACGCGCAGGATTTCCCGCAGGTACATCGGCTCGTTACGGCGTGAGCCGGGCTGCGGGTCGAGCGTGCGCGGCAGGAGATACGGCGCGTCCGTCTCCAGCATCAGTCGGTCGAGCGGAATCTGTCCGACGATACGTTTCAGGCCCTGTCCGCGCCGCTCGTCGCAGACCCAGCCGGTGATGCCGATGTACAGGCCGAGATCAAGGTAGGCATTGAGCTCGTCGGCACCGCCGGTAAAGCAGTGCGCGACCGCGCGCGTCACGCGTTTCATGGCCGGCGCGAGGATGCGCAGGAAATCCTCGTGCGCGTCGCGCTGGTGCAGGAATAGCGGTTTGCCGGTTTCCGCCGCCAGTTCGATTTGCCGGCGAAACGCGTCACGCTGCCGGTCCTGCGGAGAAAAGTTCCGGAAGTAGTCGAGGCCGCACTCGCCGACCGCAACCACTGCGCCACGGCTCGTCAGCGCGCGCAAGGCTTCGTGGGTCGCGTCCGAGTAATGGCTCGCGTGATGCGGATGCACGCCGGCCGTCGCGTAGCATTTGCCCGGCATGGATTCGGCCATCGCCACGGCATCCTCGCTGTCGGCGACGCTGCTGCCGGTCAGGATCATGCGCCTCACGCCGGCATCATCGGCGCGCCGGATCACCTCGTCACGATCATCGTCGAAACTGTCGTGCGTCAGGTTGGCGCCGATGTCGATCAGGTCAAAGGTCACTTTGGTCTTAGTCAGGCTGCCAGCGAAACACGAGCGCGCCGAAGGTCAGGAAGGCGGCGCTCATCAGGGTCAGCGTCGTGAGTTGCGGCGCGATATCCACGAAACCGGCGCCGTCGATCATGATGGCCCGGGCGGCATCGAGAACATGCGTCAACGGAAAGATCTGCGACAACTGTTGCACCCAGGCGCTCGCCGACTCGAGCGAGAACCACACCCCCGACAACAGCATCATCGGCCAGGTCGCGAGGTTCAGGAATCCGCCCGCGAGTTCCTCGCTCGTGACCCGTGCAGAAATCATCAAACCGAGCGAGATCAGGGAAACCGCGCCAATGAGCAACACCGTCAGTAATGTCAGGTAACTCCCGTCCATGCGCGTGTCGAGGAAGAACTTCGTGCCGAGGAACAGGAACGAGGTGATGGCGACGATCAGCACCAGGCGCGACACCACCTGTGCGATGACGAACTCGATCGATCGTAGCGGCGTCGCGCGCAAGCGCTTCAGAAAACCGTTCTTGCGGTAGCGAACGACGACATAGCCGACACCGAACAGTGAACTGAACATCATGTTCATGCCGAGAATGCCGGGCAGGACCCAGTCCACGTAGCGTATCGCCTCGCCCTCGATCTGCGCCTTTTGCAGCGCTGTTCTCCGGTCGCGATCGGATTCCAGCAGCGCAAGCTCGGCGAAATACCCCTTGCGGGAATCCGGGTTGATCCAGTAGCGGGGACGTTCACCGAATTGCACCAGCAGGTCGAGCTGGTGCCGCGCGATCCTGCTGAATCCCGTTTCCTCGTCACCGATGACCACGAAATCGACGTATCGGGTGTCGAGAAACGGATGTGCACTCGCGTCCATCTCGCCGGCAGACTGCAGTACGCCGACTGTATACACGGGCCGGTCCGCGCTGAAAATAAACGACAGGCCGAACACCAGCATCACCGGCAGGATGAGGTTCCAGGCCAAGGTGCCGCGATCCCTTAAGAATTCGAGATTGCGCGCGTGGAAAATGGCATAGATTCGCTTGAACATGTCGTTGCTACTTTCCTATGTGCATCAGGCACGCAGCGAGTGCCCGGTGAGGTCGAGAAACAGGTCTTCGAGATTGGGTTGCCTGATCTTCATGTCATTCAGGCCGCTCGTTTGCGCCGCAAGTTGTTGCAGGCTCGAGTTCACGTCGTCGGTTTCGATCTCGATGATTCCCTGCGTGTCGAGCACGCGGTGGTCGAATCCCGTGAGGTCGCCGTCGAAGCTGTGCAGTGGTAATTCGATGATCACGTTCTTGTAATGCGCTCGTAGGAGCGCATTTGGCGCGCCCTGCGTGATGATCCTGCCGACGTCCATGATCGCTATGTCGTCGCACAGGAACTGGGCCTCTTCCATGTAATGCGTCGTCAGGATGATCGTCGTGCCGGAGGCCCGTATGCGCTTCACGAGGTCCCAGAAATTTCTTCGCGCCTGCGGATCCAGACCGGTCGTCGGTTCGTCGAGGAACACGAGACGCGGCTCGTTGACGAGCGCGACGCCCAGCAGCAGCCGCTGCAACTGGCCGCCGGAGAGCTTGCGATTGTCCCGGTCCATCAGCTCACGCAGTGAACAGTCATCGATGATCCGCTCCAGGTCCGCCTGCCGGTCGTAGAGATCGCGAAACATCTCCAGCGTCTCCCTGACCGTGATGAACTGCTGCAAGGCGGTGTTCTGGAACTGGATGCCCGCTTCCTCGCGGAATCTGTTGCCGGCCGGCTTGCCGTAGTAGTAAACCTCGCCCGAGGTCGCCGGCGTGACGCCTTCCATGATCTCGACGGTGGTGGTCTTGCCCGCGCCATTGGGACCCAGCAGTCCGAAACAGATGCCTTCCTCGACCTGGAACGAGACATCGTCCACCGCGAGGACACCGGGGTATTGTTTGACGAGGCGCTTGGCCTCCAGGGTGACAGGCATGGGGTAAGGGTAACCCGCGCAAGGGAGCAGGCCTATAGGCAGGCTCCCGGTTGCAACCATATGGCGGCCGGTGGTATCGAACGACTACATGAGAGCAATCTTAGAATCGAGGATCCCGACCATGCGTCAACCACTCCGCATTGCCGCAATCACCCTGCTGTCGCTCCTGTTGGCCGCCCCCGCCGCCGCGCTGAGCCTGAACAAGAGCATCAAGATCGCTCCCGGCACACAGGCCGGCGGGCAGTCATCGGTCAACGGCAGCATTTCCGTGGGCGCGGGCGCCGTCATTGATGGCTCATTGAAGACCGTGAACGGCTCCATTCGCGTCGACGAAAACGTGACTCTGAAAGACGCGGAAACGGTGAATGGAACCATCCGACTCGCATCGGGCTCGTCGGCGGAAGACGTCAGCAGCGTCAATGGCTCGATCCGTCTCGGCGAGAACGTCACGCTCGGCGGCGAGATCGAGGTCGTCAACGGCAAGATCTCGCTCGATAAGGGAACCAGGGTGCGCGACGGGGTGAGTAACGTGAACGGCGAGATCGAGCTCGAAGGCGCCGAAGTCGGCGGCAATCTGTCGACCGTGAACGGCGACGTCACCGTCACCGACGGTTCGACCGTGCGCGGCGATCTCCTGGTCGAGAAACCGGGCGGCTGGCTCAACGAGCGGCGCAAGCCGAAAGTCATCATCGGCCGTGATTCCAGAGTCCTCGGCAGGCTGGTCCTCGAGCGCGAGGTCGAGCTCTTTATCCACGAAACGGCCGAGGTCGGCGGCGTCACCGGGAGAATGAGCCTCGCTGACGCGGTCCGCTTCAGTGGCGACAGGCCCTGAGTAGCTGGGTTACACTCGCGCCGTGCAAAGCGCGGCGAACCAACTGACGCTGTTTCCCCCGGAATGCGACCCGCCCGGAACCTTGCCGGGCTTTTCCATACGCGAAAGCGCCAGGGCAAAGAGGCTGTCGATCAAGGTCTTTCCGCGCGGCGCGGTCGAGGTCGTGGTGCCGCGGCGCACCCGGCCACGCGAGGTGCAGGAATTCGTCAGCGAAAACCGGGCGTGGATCGAGCGCGCCCGGGAAGCATTCGCCGCAGATCACCCGCCGGAAGCGTTCCAGCTTCCGAACTGCATCGAGTTGCCGGCGATCGGCCGGGTCGTGCGCGTACGCTACTTGAGGCGTTCCGCCGCGACCTCGGTGCGTTACAGCGAGAAGCGCGGCGTACTGACGCTTGCCGGGACAACCGGAGACGACGCGCCATGCGTCGCGGCGATCCGTCGCTGGCTGTCCGTCACCGCCAGACGGGCGTTCGAGCCCCGTCTCAAGGCGCTGTCAGCGCTCACGGAATCGCCGTATGCGAAAATGCACGTCAGGGCGCAGAAAAGCTGCTGGGGCAGCCGCAGCTCGAGCGGCACCATCAGCCTGAACCTGTGCCTGTTGTTCCTCGAGCCGGCGCTCGTTCGCTACCTGATGATCCACGAGCTCTGCCACGCGCATCACATGAACCACTCCAAGCGCTTCTGGAGGCGGGTGGGGCAATACGAGACCGATTACAGACGCCTCGACCGGGCCCTGGCGGAGTCCTGGCGCGACGTGCCTGCCTGGTTAGGTTTATATTAATTATCAGTTAGTTAAGAAATAAACCTAAAGCAGAATATTATCCTTGGTCCAGTAATTCGCGCAGGTTGATGACGGCGGCGTTGGCCCGCGCCAGGTAGTTCGCCATGACCAGCGAGTGATTGGCGAACAGACCATAGCCGCCCCCGTTCAGCACGACCGGCGCGCGCAGGGGTGTCAGGCTGGCCTCGAGCTCGCGGATGATCTGGCGCACGCTGACGATCGCGTTTTTGTCTTTGAGCACGTGGGCGAAATCGAACTGTGCGGCACGAAAGAAGTGCAGCAATGCCCAGGCGGTGCCGCGGGCCTCGAAGAAGACGTCGTCGATCAGGAACCACGAGGTGCGGACCGGCACCTGGTCGCCGAGAGTCGTGTTGGCCGCCGCCGCGGGGTCGCCGGCGAGGTCGGTATTGATGACGTCCGTGGCAACGCTGTCGCCGAGCCGCCGGGTCAGGCTGCCGAGGCGTTTCTCCACCTGCGCCAGCCACTCGCGCAGGTTATCGGCGCGCGCGAAAAACTGTGC
>JBFHXJ010000025.1:0-42804 GCA_041598995.1 Woeseiaceae bacterium
CCGGGCATCGTCGGTTCCTTGCAGGCGCTCGAGACGATCAAGCTGATTCTCGGCCGCGGCGATTCGCTCATCGGCCGGCTGGTGCTTTTTGACGCGCTTGCGTTCGAATTTCGTGAGGTCAAATTAAAAAAGGATCGAAACTGCGTTATCTGTGGTGATTCTCCTTCGATCACGGCACCGATCGATTACGTCGAATTCTGCGGCGGTGACGCCGCGGCGACTGAAGCGCTCGATGGAGTGCCGAGCATGACCGTCGAGGAATATGCGGCTCTAGCCAAAGCAGGTAACGCCTACGAATTACTCGATGTGCGAAATCCGCACGAATGTGAAATCGCGCAGATCCCCGGTGCCCGGCTCATCCCGGTCGGCGAACTATCGGCACGTCTGTCGGAACTGGATAAAGATCGGGCGTATGTCGTGACCTGCCATAAAGGCCCACGCAGTGTGCAGGCCTATCACCTCATGAAAAAGGCGGGTTACAAGCACCTGCAGATCCTCCTGGGCGGCGTCGACGCCTGGGCCGAAAAGATAGATCCCTCGATGTCACGTTATTGACTGCTTTGAATACGGCCTAACTGTGCTTTCCGCCCGCGAGATGAAATCAGTTTAGCCGCATCGCCTGAGTATACCCTTCACCGAGATCAGTATTCATGACCTTGAACCGGGTGTGATCGAACGCCGACTTGAATTTCTTCTTACGAAGCACGTCGTCGGGAAGCTTGGCGATTGCTCTGAATTTTCTTTCCTCCGCACTGATATTCATGAATGCGCCGTCCTCGTTTGCGCCCTGCGCGCCGGGAAGCGGTGCATTGGATCTGGCATTGTAAGAGGCGAACAACATCAGCCGCGACGTCTCCGTCTGATTTACTGCTGAACCGTGCAGCGTGTTGGCATGGAAGAAAACGGCATCACCCGTATCCATTTCACAATACACGGTCCCAAGTACCTCGATAGCCTTGTCGATTCGCAATTTGAATCCGCGAGATCTTTCATAGCTCAGACGCCCCATGCGATGCGATCCCGGCACCACCTGCATGCAGCCGTTTGCCCGGGTCGCCGGTTCGATTGCAAGCCCGATCGTCAGTAGATTGGGGAACAACAAACCGTCGTCGTACCAGCTCGTGAAGTCCTGGTGCCAGTCGATTCGGGCCTTGCATCCCGGCGGCTTGACCGTGAGCTTGGAATGCCAGTGATAGCAGGGCTCGCCAAGCAATGTTTCCGTTGCGTCGACGACCCGAGTCATGCGCGGGATCATGCCGATCATGTCATCCGCGAGTTCTGTCCAGATGCAGATCGGATGCGGCAAACCGTCATCGTCCACCATGCCGTACAGCGATCCACGTACGGATGGATCGGCGCGATAGGCCTCGAGCAAAGGCGCCAACTCTTCGGGCTCGAAAAATCCGCGCAGGATGATGAACCCATCACGTTCGTAGGATTCACGTTGCTTTTGATCGAATACCCTGCTCATGACGCGACCTCCACGCGATACAAACAAGTCTAGCACTGCGCTCGACGCTTTGTGGCGCGCTCAAATCGTCGCCGAGCGTGATTGTAACCGGCGCATCAGGCAGGCTGCGTCCCGGATCCAGGATCTCGTCAAGGTTGCATTCGTGCCGGTGTCGGCTACGCTCATTGTTATGCGACGGCGAACTTTCATTCAGTCGGCGGTTCTTTCCGGAGTAAGCGCACTGGCGTATCCGGCTTACGCCAGCAAATATCCGAAGACGCCGCGCGATTTCGAAGGGCCTTTCTATCCGGTCGCGCCCCGCGGCGAAAACAACATCCTGGTTGCACCGGTCGCCGGAAAGGGGAAATTCAGTGGCGATTACCTGCATTTAACCGGCGTTGTCGTCACGCCGGACGGCCAGCCCGTTCGAGATGCAAGCGTCGACATCTGGCATACCGACCCCGAGGGCCGTTATCGGCATCCGCGGGAACGCGAGCAGGATGAATTACACGATGATTTCGGCTACTTCGGCCTGATCCGCGTCGACGACAAAGGCGCCTTCGAGTTCTACACCCTGGTTCCCGGGCGTTATGGCGGGCGGCCTGCTCACATCCATTACAAGGTATGGCGCGGCGACAGCCAAGTTCTCACCAGCCAGATCTATTTCCGGCAGCGCGGTGGTACGGAGAACAAGTCGATGACGCGCTCCGGTGCCTCGCAGGTCGTCGATCTCGAGAATGCGATGGACACCGACTTCCAGGTGTTCTATCGCATCGTCATCTAGCGGCATCCGGCACGGGCGAACCTTCCACTGCCGAAAAAGCAAGCGATCGATACTGATCCTGTCATTGATTTCAACCTGGATTTTTGCTCCTGCAGAGCTCGCTTTCGAGATATTTCTGCAATCGCGCAACAGGCGTCACGGGAGCGCTATGTGAGTTTACCACCCGCACGTCCGCGGGCAGATTGTCGACGGCCCATTCGGCAAACCAGCACTCGGTGATCACGCGGTCTTCGCGTGGCGCCTCGGCGTCGGAGCGTGGCACATGTACGTCTGAAACGAAGAAATAATCCTTGTCGAGCGCCCATATGCCGAGCATTGCATAAGCATGCGGGCCCGGCCCCATCGACAGCAATTTGACCCTGTTGGGTTCACTGCCGATGATCAGCTCGTCGGCAACGGGCAGGACGACGACGGAATTCGAACTGTCGGCAAGGCGGTCATGCGGCATCGAGGATCGATTGAGCGCGGTCGCGAAGAAATCGGTGGACTCGCGCGTTGCGTAGATCTTTGCGCCCGCCGCCGTGAATGCGCGGGCACCGCCCGCATGATCGTCGTGAAAATGCGTCAGGGTTACGGCATGAATGGGCCGCCCGGGAAATTCGGCGCCCAGAAAATCGATGAATCTTTCCGACAGGCCGCTGACGCCGAGCCCCGGAACCAGGTCCGCCGGGGGCAGGTGGTGCAATTCCACCCAGCCGGCGGGCGCATCCCCGACGACCAGTCCCTTATCGGTGTCGACGACCAGGTGCTGAAATCCTGTCCGTACGCCGCGCACGAGGTAAACGCCATCTGCGAGGGGGGCGAGTTGCATATCGACCACGGCAGGCCATCGGCTTCCGGGAACTGCCGTCGGCTCCACTCCCCCGGACAGCGCCCATATCGTTGCGGCCTCGTCCTCCGGCAGCTTCCGCCATCTGCCTGTGGCGCGGAACAGGAGTTCGTCATCTACCATCAAACGCAACGCCGGGTGCGAAGCATCCGTCCAGTCCCAGTGCCACTCGACATCGACGTTGCCACGAAGCGGCAGTGTGGCGGACATGCTGACCGACAGGATGTGATCACCACTGATATCGACCAGTATGCCGGGAAGCCGTCCTCGTTTGTTCCTGATTTCCTCGAGGAGTCGCCGCGGATCGATGCGCCGTACGCGCAGTGCTTCATCCAGATTATCCGTTCCCTGGAATTCGATGTCCGGCGCTGATTCGCGATTGACGATGCGTACGGTATCGGGGGGCAGGTACACGACAGTCCAGCTGCCCTCCATATCTGGATTCGACTTGCCGCTTCCCGAGAAACGTACGCGATATGAGTCGTCCTCGGTTATCACGCACCACACCGTTGGCGTGAATTCACCGGACTCCGGCCTGGTGCCCTGATAACGCGCACCGAGATCGGCGTCGCCGTCGAGACAGAACTCGGTGGCACTGATGGCAAACGCTCGCGTCGAAAGCAGAAAAACAATGCAACAAACGAGCGGTGTCAGGCCTTTGTTCGAAAGCATCGTATTCCCCCTTTTATACTCGCCATGCCGTCGACATGCCGGTGTCGTTTAAAGGTCCTTCGACCGGTCTAATCACCGAAAGATCCGGGACTCTCGCCGGCGGGACATGGCGACCGGGTGGCTAGCCCGGGCTACGCTTTCTGGTATACGTTCGGGGTGAAGGTCGCGACAGGTTGAGACTGTATATCCATACAGTTCATGCTATAGTCGGCAAAAATTTGAGATCGGACCCGACTCCCCGTGCATTCCTTTCATCCAGCCGTAAGCTCCTGGTTTAACGCGAATTTCCCCGAACCAACGGCGGTCCAGAAAGGGTCGTGGCCGGCGATCGCCAGGGGCGAGCACACCTTGCTCGCCGCTCCGACCGGTTCCGGCAAGACGCTCGCGGCGTTCCTCGCAAGCATCGACTCCTTAATAAAGGAAGGCCTCGAATGCGGCCTGCCCGATGAAACCCGGGTCCTTTATATCTCGCCCCTGAAAGCGCTCTCCAACGATATTCAGAAAAACCTGCAGCTGCCGCTCGTCGGCATCCGTGATCGTCTCCTGGAGCAAGGATTGCCGGACGTCGATGTCAGGGCCTGGGTGCGTACCGGCGACACGCCGCAATCGGAACGACAGCGCGCTGCGAAAGTGCCGCCGCATATTCTCGTGACTACGCCGGAATCCGCCTACATCCTGCTGACCAGCGCGTCGGGCCGCAACATGTTGCGAACGGTGCGCACCGTGATCGTTGATGAAATTCATGCACTCGCCGGCAGCAAACGCGGCGCTCACCTGAGCCTGACGCTGGAGAGGCTCGAGGCACTGACGACAAACAAGGTCACCCGCGTCGCTTGTTCCGCCACACAAAAGCCCATCGGCGTGATGGCGAACTTTCTGGTCGGGAATCGCGATGGCGATGAAGGTCACTGCAATATCATCGATACGGGCCACGTCCGCGGGCGCGACCTGGACCTGGAGATTCCCGCATCGCCGCTCGAAGCCGTCATGGCCAACGAGGTGTGGGAGGAGGTCTACGACCGGCTCGCGGAACTCGTCGAGCAACACAAGACCACGTTGATCTTCGTCAATACTCGTCGGCTGGCGGAGCGTGCCGCGAAACACTTAAGCGATCGCCTCGGCGAAGAGAATGTGACGTCGCACCACGGCTCTCTGGCCAAGGAACATCGCCTGCACGCGGAACAGCGACTCAAAGCGGGCAAGCTCAAATGCCTGATCGCGACCGCGTCGCTGGAGCTCGGCATCGACATCGGCGATGTCAACCTCGTGTGCCAGCTGGGCACGCCACGATCCATTGCCGCTTTTCTGCAGCGGGTCGGTCGTTCGGGTCACGCCGTCGGCGCGACACCCAAAGGCCGGCTATTTCCTTTATCGAGGGACGATCTCGTCGAATGTACTGCGCTCCTGCATGCCGCCGACGCGGGCGAACTGGACAGGATCGTGATCCCTGCACAGCCGCTGGACGTGCTCTCGCAACAGATCGTGGCGGAAGTGGCCGGACAGGAGGAGTGGGACGAGGACGCGCTTTTCCGGACATTCATTCGCGCGTGGCCGTACAGGGAGCTGGAGAAGGAAACCTTTTCCGACGTCGTCCGTATGCTGGCCCAGGGCTTTTCAACCCGGCGCGGCAGACGCGGGGCTTATCTTCATCACGACGCGGTCAACGGCAGGCTGCGCGCGAGGCGTGGCGCGAGACTCACGGCAGTGACCAACGGCGGGGCGATCCCCGACCAGTTCGATTACGAGGTCGTGCTGTCCCCCGAAGGCCTGAAAGTCGGCACGCTGAACGAAGACTTCGCGTTCGAATCCCTGCCTGGCGACATCTTCCAGCTCGGCAACACCTCATACCGGATCCTCAAGATCGAGCAGGGCAAGGTATTTGTCGAAGATGCCAAAGGCCAGCCGCCCAACCTGCCGTTTTGGTTTGGCGAGGCCCCGGGACGCACGGATGAGCTGTCCGCGGCCGTTTCCGCGCTCAGAGCGGAACTTGACCAGCAACTCGAAAAAGGCATGGAAGCGGCTGTCAAGTGGCTGACCATCGAATACCGTATAACGCGATCCGCCGCCGAGCAGCTCGCACATTACCTGGCGGGCGCCAGGGCCGCACTGGGCCTCATTCCCACGCAACAGAGAATCGTGTTCGAGAGGTTTTTCGACGAAACCGGAGACATGCACCTGGTGATCCATTCCCCGTACGGCTCACGGATCAATCGAGCCTGGGGCCTGTCACTGAGAAAACGCTTCTGCAGAAAATTCAATTTCGAATTGCAGGCGGCCGCACTCGAAGACAGCATCATCCTGTCGCTGTCCGCGACCCACAGTTTCCCCATCGAGGAGCCGGCAGGCTATCTGCATTCCGAAACGGTTCGGGAAGTACTGGTGCAGGCCTTACTGGCGGCGCCGATGTTTCCCACTCACTGGCGCTGGGCGGCTTCCATCGCGCTTGCCATCAAGCGCAACATCAACGGCAAACGAGCGCCGGCGTACTTCCAGCGAAACGACGCCGAAGATCTGATCGCGGTGGTGTTTCCCGATCAGCTGGCATGCGCTGAAAACGTCATGGGAATGCGGGAAATCCCGGATCATCCGCTCGTCAACCAGGCGCTGCACGACTGTCTCCACGAGGTCATGGATGTCGACGGTTTCATTGAGCTCTTGAAGCAACTGGAAGCAGGCGGGATAGAGATCGTCGGCAAAGACCTGAACGGACCGTCGCCCCTCGCTCAGGAGATCTTGAGCGCGAGGCCGTACGCGTTTCTGGACGATGCGCCGGCAGAAGAGCGGCGTGCGCTCGCCGTGCAGTCGCGGCGTTTCATGGATCCGGCAGAAGCCGCGGAACTCGGCCGGCTGGATGCCGCTGCCATACAGAAAGTCCGGGAGGAGGCCTGGCCCGAACCGCGAACCGCCGACGAATTGCACGATGCGCTGGTCGTCCTGGGCTTCATGACCGAGGCGGAGATCCTGCGCGGAAATTTGCGAGCGCCGCAAGCAGGCGCCGAGCACGGCCTGGAATTCGGCTGGCAACATTTGCTGGACGCGCTCAAGCACGACAGGCGGGCGACCATGCTCGACACGGGATCGGCAAGGATTGCGGTGGCCGCCGAACGGCTGCGTGAATTCGAGCTCATCTACGGCGATACCGCTATCGACCCGGGCATTGCTGCATTGCCATTTGATGCAGGAAATGTAGCGAGCCGGGAAGAAGCAATCAGGGAAGTCATTCGCTCGAGACTCGAAGGCCTCGGACCGACCATTGCGATGCAACTGGCGAAACCTCTGCGCATCGAGGCAGCGGAGATCGACATGGCCTTGCTCGCACTGGAGCATGAAGGCTTCGTTATTCGTGGACGCTTTACCGATCGCGCGATGCTGCCTGATGCTGCCGAAGAATGGTGCGAACGCCGGCTGCTTGCTCGAATTCATCGTTACACCATCAAGCGCCTGAGGAGTGAGATCGAGCCGGTCTCGCCTGCCGACTACATGCGCTTCCTGTTTCACTGGCAAGGCCTTCAGGATCGCGCGCAGGGGCCGGATGCCCTGTCTGCTGTCGTCGATCAACTGGAGGGCTACTCTGCCGCGGCGGGCAGCTGGGAACAGGACATCATCAGCGCCAGGCTGGACCTCTACACCCCCGACATGCTGGATACCCTGTGTGCAACGGGTAAGAGTATCTGGCTACGCCTTGCCGTGCGCGCAGCGGGCGGCGAGAAAAGGACCTCGCCGGTAAGAAATGCACCGATCACGCTTATCGATCGACAGGCGGTGCACTACTGGCGCGAACTGGCCCCGTTACCCGACATCGATGACGAGAATCTCACATCCGGTGCCCGCAAGATCCTGGACGCGCTCAGGAACGGCGGCGCGTCTTTCTTTTTCGACCTGGTCCGGTCGACAGGATTGCTCAGGACCCAAGCGGAGGATGCACTGGGCGAGCTGGTGAACTGGGGGCTCGTCACATCGGACAGCTATGCAGGCTTGCGGGCACTGGTGACGCCGGCCAGCAAGCGCCCGGGATTTTCGCGCAGAAGAGGGAGAAGACCCGCCACATCGGGTTTCGATCGAGCCGGAAGATGGGCGCTCGTCGATCAGGAGATCGATGTCGATCGCAGCGAGGCTCTGGAGCACGTCGCCTGGGTGCTGCTCAGGCGCTACGGCGTCGTTTTCAGGAAGGTCCTCGAGCGCGAAGCGAACCTGCCGCCGTGGCGCGAACTCATCCGCGTCTACTGGCGCATGGAAGCCAGGGGCGAAATACGCGGCGGCCGTTTCGTACAGGGCTTCGCCGGAGAGCAGTTTGCGCTAGCCGATGCCGTCGCCGAGTTGCGAAGCGTACGCAAGAGGAAACGAGACGATAACTGCATCGCGATTTGTGCCGCCGACCCCCTCAATTTGCTCGGCATCATCCTGCCCGGCGAGAAGATCAGCGCCGGATTGAACAACAGGATTTTGTTTCGGAATGGTATACCGATCGCACATCAGGGCAGTGACGGAATTCAGACGATCGGAAATGCGACGCTGGATATCGAGTCCCGCGCGTTGCTGCTGAAGAAGCGAAGGCCGGCCAGCTTGATGCCGGCGCCCCGAGCGCAGTTGTAATCCAGGAATATTCAATATTCGGCAATTGGCGTGAGCATCCCGACCGCAATGGATCGACCCCGATCCGGGTATCTCAGGTTGACGAAAAATAATTCGGGCGTTTTTCGAATAGTTCTATAAAATCCGGGAAAATTCGCCGGGCCGTGGTTCCCGTATCCGTTTCGGAAAGATGAATAACGCAAAGAATTTTCTGCTGGTGTCGATCGATGCCCTGATCAGCGACATCGCCTGGCAGCTCGTCAAGGAAGGGCAAGAGGTCAAATACTATATCGGCAAGGAATCCGAACGAACGATCGGCGACGGATTCGTGCCAAAAATCGACAACTGGGAGGAGCATGTCGACTGGGCGGACGTGATCATCTTCGACGACGTGCTCGGCCAGGGCACGTATGCCGACAGGCTGCGCAAGGCCGGGAAGCACGTCATCGGCGGCACGCCCTACACGGACAAGCTCGAGGATGACAGGTCATTCGGCCAGGACGAACTGAGACAACACGGCGTCTCGATCATTCCATACAATGAATTTACCGATTTCGATTCCGCGATCGAGCACGTGAAGAACAATCCCTCGCCTTACGTCATCAAGCCGAGTGGCGAGGCACAGAACATCAAGAGGCTGCTTTTCGTTGGCCAGGAGGACGATGGCGTAGATGTCATTCACGTTCTCGAGTCGTATAAAAAAGTATATGCAGACAAGGTAAAGATTTTTCAGCTACAGCGCAGGATGCGAGGTGTCGAGGTGGCGGTCGGTGCGTTTTTCAACGGCACGACATTCATGGACCCGATCAATGTGAACTTCGAGCACAAGCTGCTGTTTCCCGGCGACATCGGGCCCTCGACCGGCGAGATGGGCACCTGCATGTACTGGAGCGAACCGAACCGGCTGTTTCGTCAGACGCTCGCCAAACTGGAAAGTCGGCTCGCGGAGGAAGGCTACGTCGGCTACATCGACGTCAACTGCATCGTCAACGGCAATGGCATCTATCCGCTCGAATTTACCGCCCGATTCGGTTATCCGACCATCGTCATCCAGTCCGACGGACTGTCGATGCCGGTACACGAATTCCTGTCGGGGATGGCCGACGGATCGCTGACGAAATTCAAGGCGAAGCGGGGTTTTCAGATCGGCGTGCGCATCGTGGTTCCGCCGTTTCCGTTCGAGGATCCCAAGACCTTCGAGGCTAATTCCAAGGACCGCGTCATCATTTTCAGAAAACCCGCCAACATGGACGGCATCCACATCGAGGACGTCAAGCTCATCAACGACGAATGGGTCATTGCCGGAAGCACTGGCGTGGTGCTCGTCGTCACCGGCGTCGGCTCGTCGGTCAAGCAGGCCCAGGCGCAGGCCTATCAGCGCGTCCGTAATGTTCTGATCCCAAACATGTATTACCGCAAGGACATCGGCGACCGCTGGTTCGAGGACCATGACAGGCTGCACACCTGGGGCTATCTGCGGGAGAGCTGACACGGGCGATTGCACGACCTGGTGTTTTGGCCGACAACTTGTACTTTGGCGCCACGAGAAGATCTTGAATTCGGCGTCTGCGACATCATAGTAAATGGCTCCACTTGAAGCGGGTTATCAATGATGGTCAAGCGCGTTTTCCTCTTTATTGCAACAAACCTGGCCGTGGTCTTCGTCCTGAGCGTCGCCCTGCGACTGCTCGGGGTCGATCGGTTGCTCGAGGAGTCGGGCGCCGGCATCAATTACGAAGGGCTCCTGATACTCTCGCTGCTAATCGGCTTCGGCGGTTCGTTCATCTCGCTCGCGATGTCGAAGTGGATGGCGAAAACCTCTACCGGCGCCCACGTCATCACGCGGCCGGCCAACGGCACGGAAGCCTGGCTCGTGAATACCGTCGAGCGGCTCTCCCGCGGTGCCGGCATCCGGACACCGGAAGTCGCCATTTACGACGCGCCCGACATGAATGCATTTGCGACCGGCGCGCGGCGCAATAACGCTTTGGTCGCCGTGAGTACCGGGCTGCTGCGCGGTATGCGCCAGGACGAAGTGGAGGCGGTGCTGGCGCACGAGGTTTCGCATGTCGCAAACGGTGACATGGTCACGCTCGCACTCGTCCAGGGCGTACTGAATACTTTCGTGATTTTTCTGTCACGCATCGTCGGCGTCGTCGTCGACCGAGTCGTGTTCCGTAGCGAGCGCGGCTATGGCATAGGCTATTTCTTCTCGGTCATCGTCGCGCAGCTGTTGCTCGGCATCCTCGCCAGCATCATCGTCATGTGGGTGTCGCGTTTCCGGGAGTTTCGCGCAGACGCGGGCTCGGCGCAGCTGAACGGCAAGGGCCCGATGATCAATGCGCTTGCACGCCTGCAAAAGAACGTGCCGTCACAGCTGCCGGAGTCGCTCGAAGCTTTCGGAATTTCGGGCCGGTACGGCGGCGGTCTCAAACGCCTGTTCATGAGCCATCCGCCGATTCCGGAGCGGATCGCGGCGCTCGAAAGACTTTAGGGTCTAGCCGGTCAATCAATCACGCGGGGTTTCATCGAGCCGCCAAAGGCGCGAACGGGGAACGGCTGACAACGCCATCACCCTGCTTTTAATTTGGCGGCGATTTGTGGCCACCAGCCATCTTTTGGAAAGGCCTCGGCAAAGAATTCCTTGAATGCCCGGACCTTTGCGGTCAGATATCGATTCCCCGGATACACGAGCACCAGCGATGGCGCCCAGGCAACATATGCAGTCAGGATTGGCTGTAGCCGGCCGTCCATGACCGCTGCAAATGCCAGCGCATCGGGAATCTGCACGATCCCGCCGCCGGCGATCGCGATCTGCGTCACTGCGTCGAATGAGGTCAGGCGAAGATTACCGCGCGGTACGATCTCGACCACCTCGCCATCGACTTCGAACAACCAGTCACGGCGGCGGCCGGTCGACGGCGAAATGAAACGGACGCAGTTGAAGTCTGCAAGTTGACCAATGTTCTGCGGCGTGCCGTGCGCTTCGAGATAAGCCGGCGCGGCGCAGGTCAGCCAGCGTACGGCGCTTAATTCCCGAACTACCAGACCGGCATCCTTGGGTATCTCCACGCCGCGAATCGCGCAGTCGATGCCCTCCTCGACCAGGTTCACGGCGCGATCCGCAAACACGATTTCCACCTCGAGGTCCGGGTAGCGGGCGACGAACTGCGACAGCCTGGGAAAAAAGCTCGCGTAGACGAACGAGTTCGGCACCGACACCCGCAGTCGGCCGCGGGGTTCGTGGCGTGCCCCGGACAAGCCGTCTTCGGCTTCCGCGATGTCGTCGAGAATCCGCACGCAGTTCTCATAATACGACCGGCCTTCGTCGGTGACGCTGACGCGCCGGGTGGTGCGATTCAGCAAGCGGACACCGAGCCGGCGTTCGAGTTGCGCGACCGCTTCGGTCACGCTGGCGCGTGACACGCCGAGGGCTTCCGCCGCCTTGTTGAAGGCCTGGTGCTCGACCACACGCACGAACACCTGCATGCAAAACAGTCGGTCCATAGAATTGTTCCGGATTTCCGAACAGTAAATTTATTCCTGGCCTGTTTATTCGGCAATAGGGGACGCAATACCTTACGCCCCCTCGTGGAGATAGAAGATTCATGAACGTCGTCATCCGAACCCGCTCTGTCGTCGTCTCGGCCATCGCCGTGCTGCTGGCCGCGGTGGCCGGCGCTGCCAGCGATTCGGCACCGGCATTGCCGCAGCGCCTGAGCGAGACCGGGCTCTACAGCGCCGGGACGCTCATGGTTCATCCCGGCAATTTTTCCTACACCCCGCAGTATCCTTTGTGGTCGGACGGCGCCTCCAAGCGCCGCTGGCTGTACCTGCCACCCGGCAGCACGATCGACGCTTCGAACCCGGACGCCTGGCAATTTCCACCAGGCGCCCGCCTATGGAAGGAATTCAGCGTCGGTCAACGCGTCGAGACGCGAATGATTGAACGCCTCGCGGACGGATCCTGGCGTTATGCGACCTACGTGTGGAATGACGATCAGGCGGATGCCTTCCTCGCGCCCGCCGAGGGCTACCGCACATACCCGGTAGCCGGCGCGCCGGGCGGACGCTACTCGATTCCGTCGCGCGATGATTGCCTGGCCTGCCACGAGGGCGCCGCCGTTCCGATACTCGGCGTCACGGCCCTGCAACTGTCGCCCGACCGGGACGAGTCGGCACCGCACGCGGAAATGCCCGGTGCCGGTGACATCGATCTTTGGAGCATGGTTGCGCGCGGGCTGATCGCGAATTTGCCGAAGGCACTGCTGGATACCCCGCCTCGCATCATTGCGCCGTCGCCGACCGGCCGCAGCGCGCTCGGCTACCTGCATGCGAATTGCGGGCATTGTCACAACGATGTCGGGCCGCTGTCGCTTCTCGAATTGGTCATGGCGCAGGAGCCCGGCGCGGACATGGATAAGGTCCTGCGCACTTTGCTCGGTAGACGGAGCGACTTTCGTCTGCACGGCATGGACATGCGTATCGTGCCGGGCCAGCCCGGAGCCAGCGTGCTGGCACTACGCATGAAATCGCGCGATCCCCTGACGCAAATGCCACCCCTCGGAACGCAGCTTGCGGATGACGTGGGCATCGCCCTGATCGAACGCTGGATTCAGCAAGATTTACTGTCTACTTGGAGTTATTACGATGAGACATCATGAACGAAAAAAGCAGGTGCCTATACTTTGCACGCGAATTGCCGCAATGATGTTGGCCGCTGCGCCATACACATCCGCTGGCGGCGACAATGCAGCTAATAACCCCGACAACTCGAGCAGCGAAAAGCTCGAGCGCGGCAGATACCTGGTCACGGTCGCCGCCTGCAATGATTGTCATACGCCGTGGACTATGGGACCGAACGGCCCGGAACCCGACATGAGCCGCATGCTCTCGGGCCATCCGGAGTCAGCGGTCGTGCCGCCGCCGAGCCTGGCGCAGGAACCCTGGAGTATGAGCATTTACGACACCAACACGGCGTGGGCCGGCCCCTGGGGCGTCAGCTTCACGGCCAATCTGACCCCCGACAGGGAGACGGGCCTTGGCAAATGGACGCTTCGCACCTTCGTCGACACGATCCGTTCCGGGCGGCACCTCGGGCGGGGACGGGAGATACTGCCACCGATGCCCTGGCAAATGTACAAGCATTTTACCGACGACGACTTCGATGCAATTTTTACCTACCTGCAGTCGATCCCGCCGGTAAGGAATCGCGTGCCCGACCCGTTACCGCCGCCCGCCAGCTAGAGAACCAGGACAAATCGGGAATGGAAGCCCGTGCGAGGCGCTCCGCCAAGACGACACAGGCCCCCGTGATGAACAGGGGCCTTTTTGATTAACGCAGGATGTTTCCGAACTCTCGCGGGACCTGGCTGGAGTGTCCCGAATGCCATGCCCGCAGGCACAGCATTTCGGGACGTTCTCCTGTGCGCATTAAGTTCGAGCCCCACAGGCTCGAGACTACTGTATGACGATAAACAAGCGCGTATTGCCGCGCAGTACGTTTAACGCGATTGTCGATCCGCTGCGCTCCAGTGCCGCCGACAGCTCGTCGACGTTTCGAACCCGGACGCGATTAACGGCGATAACCACATCGCCTTCGCGAAGCCCATTGCGCCACGCGGGGCTTCCCTGCTCGACGCTCCCGACAACCGGTCCCTGCGCGTCGCCATAGCGCGGGTTTGACGGGTCCATATTGCGGAACTCGGCGCCCTGTAAACGGGAGAAGGTATCGCCGCCGTCCAGCGACAACTGGCCACCTTTTCCGATCTCGACCTCGATCGTGCGGCGCCTGCCGTCGCGGTACACGGTCAGATCGATGCTCTCACCGACCGGCGTGAGCCCGATGCGATTGCGCAACTCGGATGAATTTTTTACCGGTTTACCATCAATCGCCGTGACGACGTCACCGGCCAGCAAGCCTGCTTTCTCGGCGGCGGACCCGGGTTGCACTTGTGTGACGACGGCTCCCTCGGCCGTGGCGAGGTCCAGCGCTTTGGACAGTTCCGGCGTGACATCCTGGATGATGATGCCCAGCCGCCCGCGTCTTACTTCTCCGTACTCGAGCAGCTGTTGGACGACCGCCTCGGCCATTGCGACGGGCACGGCGAAACCGATGCCGACATTGCCGCCCGATGGCGCAATGATGGCCGTGTTGATGCCGATGAGCTTGCCGTCGATATCGATCAGCGCGCCTCCGGAGTTGCCGGGATTGATCGACGCGTCGGTCTGAATGAAATCCTCGTAGCCGTCGACGTTGATACCCGACCTGCCAAGCGCGCTGACGATTCCGGACGTAACGGTTTGTCCGAGGCCGAACGGATTGCCGATCGCGACCACGAAGTCGCCAACCCTGACCCCCTCGGAGTCGCCGAGCGGCAGGTCGGTAAGCTTGTCCGGTTCGATCTTGAGGAGCGCGATATCGGTGCCTGCGTCACTGCCGATCAGCTCCGCATCGAAGCGGCGCCGGTCCTGCAAAGTCACGACGATCTCGTCAGCGCCGTCGATCACATGGTGATTCGTCAATACGTAACCTTTTCGCGCATCGACGATGACACCAGAGCCGGCGCTTTGCCGCGGAATTGCCCTTGGCTGGTCCGGCAGGTTGAAAAAGTGACGGAAGAACGGATCCTCCATCAGCGGATTGCGGCGCGTGCGCACGGTGCTGGTGACAGAAATATTGACTACGGCCGGCGTCACCCGCTCCAGCAGTGGCGCCAGGGTTGGCCGGTCACCGTCGTAGAGTTCGGCTGGCCATTGGCCGACTGCTGAATCGGCGGCAACAAGCCAGAGCATCGACAGTGCCATGGCCAGCGCAGAATGCATTGTCTTCGTTGTCACTGGACTCCTCCCTGTGGGGCAGGAGCCCTGCTGGCCGGTCCTGCCCTTTTAGACGGTTATCACTGGGTTGCGGCCCGAAGTATGAGCGCCAGGGACGATTTCAAGCGTCCGAAAAATTTTTGGCGGCGTGGCCCTTGAAATGCCGCCGGGTGACCCTAAATTCATGCGCCGATGGCAATAAATGCCAGATATTCAGGACCTTATCAAATGGAGGCAGACATATGTCATTAGTAAATTATGAACCCTGGTTTGGCGTTCGTCAGTTACAGGATGATATCAATCGTCTGTTTGCAGGCATGACGACCAACGACAGCAGCGCTGTCACTGCAGACTGGGTCCCGAACGTGGATATCAACGAATTCGAGGACCGGTTCCAGCTCTACGTCGACCTGCCGGGCGTAGACCCCAAAAACGTGGAGATCACCCTGGAGACTGGCGTCTTGACGATCTCCGGCGAGCGTTTCGTGCAGGCGCAAAAGGCCGACGAGAACGTCGTTCGCCGTCGCACCGAGCGTGGCAGCGGGCGCTTCTATCGTCGCTTTATCCTCCCGGAAACGGTCGATGCCGAGAAAGTCAAGGCGACCGATCGTCACGGCGTACTTGAGATTTCCATTCCAAAGCAGGCCAAAGCCCTGCCGCGGAGGATCAAGGTCGCCGCGTAAGCGACTGGCTCGCAAACACAGTCACTCCTTTCCACACGGCCGGCGCGGCTCCTGCGCCGGCTCTTTATTTGTGAAGAACGAATTCACCCGAGGTTTATCAATGCGATGAATGTGCGGCAACGATTCCGGCTGAGGCAATTGTCCCAAACACGGAACCGTAGCAGAATTGCCTTTACGCCTTCCCCTGTGTCAGTGAGGGAAGCAGGGCGAAATTCGAGGGCGGCGTCGGTGCGCGCTGTTGCACCATCCTTTGTCACGAGGTGTCGCACATGAATACTCCGGTCGCAGTCATGCGGGGCGTTCCCGTAGCCGTGGTGGCCGGCTTTTTGTCCGGCTGCTCGGCGAGTGGCCCCCTTTACCCCGAATACTCCACCGCAAGTGAGCCGGTCGCGGCGGACACGACCCGCATCGTCCTGGTTCGGCCGAACGACCGCTACGACGATTACGCCGGCAGCGGCGCCATGATGCGCGTCAACGGCGAGGACATCGGCAAACTCCATTACGGCGGTTTTCTCACCACAGACGTCGCCGCCGGGGAGGTTACGGTCTGGACATCGGCGACGAACATGCGCGGCAATCCCGTGAGAAAGACCTGCGAGCTCAGGCTCTTGACGTCCCCGGGTGCAACCGTCTATGTCGATGTCGCCCCGCGCGGCGCAAGCATGGCAGCGAATATTGCTGGCATGGTAATCGGTGCGGCTGCAGTATCTTCGCCGAATACTTACGGGATTCACGAGCTCGGCGAGGCCATAATTGTCGACCCGGCAATCGAGGTTATCACCGGTAATGTTGCGGCTGTTGTGCTGGTCAACGCAGAGGGTAGAGGCAAGTCATGCGGCGGATATTTCGGTTTGACGCTGCTCACCGAAGACAATGCCCGTCCCAGGCTCGACAAATTGCGTCTGTCAGAATGAGCAGTTGCAATCTGAGACTGCCGGCCAGAAGAAAATCAACGATCGTCGCGCTGCTCGTGCTCGTCTTTCCCGGAATGCCAGAGGTCCGGGCTGAAAAGCCGAACACCGAATGCGTCATCCTGCTGACACTCGATGGTGTAAGGACAGAGGAGATCTTCTCCGGCATGGATCCGGTTCTGGCGGCAGCATCGGCCGAACAGACGTATTCGGACATAGAGATGGCGCGTGAACGGTTCTCGGCGGAAACCGCAGAGAAGAGACGAAAGCTGCTGATGCCCTACTTCTGGGGCACACTCGCGCCGGCGGGGATGGTGTTCGGCAACGTCGAACGCGGCAACCGGGTGTTGGTCAGGAATGCCATCAAATGGTCGACGCCAGGCTATTCAGAGATTCTTACCGGCATCGTCGATAAAGACATCATAGACAACTCGCCCGTGCGTTATCCGAATCGCACCGTCCTCGAACACGTCAAGACGACACTCGGGCTTGAAAAATCCGAAGTGGCGGAATTCGGGTCCTGGGACGGCTTCGCCTACGCCGCTGCGAGCCAGGATGACGCGTTCGTCATGAACGGCGCGCACGATGCGTTACCGGTGGGCTTGTCGACACCCGAGATCGACGCACTCGTCGACCTCCGCCGGGAGGTCATGGGCTTGTGGGAGGAGAGCAGCAACGACGCCATTACGTATCGAATCGCCAAAGCCTATATTAAGGAGCACGAGCCGCGATTCTTGTGGCTGGCCCTGGGCCAGTCGGACGACTGGGCACATGCCGATCGCTACGATAGGCTGCTCGACTACCTGCATCTCGCCGACGGCTGGCTCGCCGACCTGTGGCAATTCCTCGAGGGACATCCGGCTTACGCCGGCAGGACGACGCTCGTCATCACCACCGATCACGGCCGCGGCCGGACCGCTACGGACTGGGCGGAACACGACCAGTCCATTCCGGGAAGCGAGCTCATCTGGATAGCCATCATCGGGCCGGACACTCCGGCGCTGGGCGACCGTGTTCCTTCAGGGACCGTGCATCAGACCGACATCGCGGCGACGATCCTGACCTTGTTCGGCCTGGATCCCGCAGATTTCAACGCCGCATCTGGTCCGCCACTCCCCGGCGTGCTGGCCGGCGGCAAGCCGTAAAGGCCGACATCGGTCGACATCCGAATTTATGGCGAAGACCTGCCGCTTGATCTACGCTTTAACTGTCGGCCCGACCATCGTTTCCCAACTCTCAGTCGGACCGCCAGGAGAAAAATCATGTCAAAACTGAGCCTTCACCCGGCCATCGACGACGGCATAAAACCAGCCAAGAAGAAGTTTGCGGGAGGCTACCTGCACTGCCACTGCGACAGGGATCCCGTCCAGGTTACCGTGACATCGCAGAGCGCCCACAATCATGTCTGCGGCTGCACCAAGTGCTGGAAACCCGAGGGAGCCTTATTTTCCCAGGTGGCGGTCGTTCCGCGAAAGAACGTCACCGTCAGTGCCAACTCTGGAAAGCTGGACATCGTCGATCGCAATGCCGCCATACAGCGTTACGCCTGCAAGCGATGCGGCGTCCACATGTACGGCAGGATCGAGAATCAGGAGCATCCGTTCTACGGTCTTGACTTTATACACACCGAACTGTCGGACGAAAAAGGCTGGTCCAAGCCGGAGTTCGCCGCGTTTGTGTCATCCATCATCGAGTCCGGATTCCCGCCAGCCGACATGGCCAAGGTGCGCAGGCGTCTCAAGAAACTCGGGCTTGAGCCTTATGACTGCCTGTCACCGGCGTTAATGGATCTCATCGCCACACACACGGCGAAAGTTGCAGGCAGGCTCGCCGCCTAGATCTGTTGTCGGCGCATCGAAATTGATTGAGAAAAATCGACCGCTAGAAAACCCCGCTCCGCGGGGTTTTCTGTCTCTGTCCGATTGCCAATTTCGCACCAGGTGCAGTTGGCTGATTTCAATCGTCGCGATCGTTGCTGCGACTGCTTCGCTCGCTGCCGTTGCCGGCGAATGGCCACAGGATGCGAGAATCGCCGTGACGCTGACTTTCGACCTCGACGCCGAGACCGTCTGGTGGAGCGATACGGAAAGCATGCGCGGCAATCCGAGTTCGCTGTCGCAAGGAAGGTATGGCCCCACGATCGCCGTGCCGAAGATCCTAACGCTTCTCGATAAACACGATATCAATGCGACATTTTTCATCCCGGCCTGGGTCGCGGAGAATTATTCCGACGCAGTCCGGCGTATCGCAGCAGCGGGGCACGAAATCGCAGCGCATGGCGTCAAGCACATCCCGCCCGTTTCGCTGACGCCGGAAGAGGAGCGCCGGGTCCTGCGTGAGAGCATTCGAGTCCTGGAAACAGTCAGCGGCAGGAAACCGGTCGGCTATCGCGCTCCCTCCTGGGCCATCAGTAGCGTCACGCTCCAGCTCGCGGCGGACGAAGGCTTTATCTATTCGAGCAACCTCATGGACGCGGACCTGCCGTACATGCACGACGATCCGCCCGGACTGGTCGAGTTGCCGGTCTCCTGGGTGCTCGACGATGCGCCGTTCTTCTGGTTCGACGAGGATTCCTGGAATAAAGCGATCCACTCGGCGGCTTCGGTCATGACCATCTGGCAGGAGGAGTTCGACGCCGCCTACGAGGCGAACGGCTATGTCAACCTGACCATGCATCCGCAGATCATCGGACGCACGGCTCGATTGCGAATGCTCGATCAGCTGATTGGATGGATGAAAGAATATGACGGCGTCTGGTTTGCAACCTGTGCCGACGTGGTCAGACATATCCGCGAAGGCAGCGATACGCCTCAAGCATCTTTCTGAAGAGAGCATTCCCGGGCTGTCGCTTGTTACCCGGGTTCACAGTGATCGATAATCGGTAGCTGCCAAAGATATACACTTTAAGGAGCGTCCTTTGGTTCACGAACGTCCCGAGATGCTCGATAAGAGCACAACCCTTTACTTCGGTCCCTGGTACCGAAAGTCGCCTTTCTTCGAAAAGACACGGGAGGCCGGCTGCAGCTCGTACGACATCTACAACCACATGTACTTGCCTGGCTATTACGACGATCCGGAGACGGAATACTGGGCGCTCCTGAACGACGTGACGATCTGGGACGTGGCGGTGGAAAGAACCGTCGAGATCAGCGGGCGTGATGCCGACAGATTGGTCAACATGATTACCTGCCGCGATTTGTCGAAAGTGCAGGTGCACCAGAGCAAGTACATGATCGTCACAGCACCGGACGGCGGTATCGTCAACGACCCGGTGCTGCTGCACCCGAGGAAAAATCTCTGGTATATGCAGCTCGCCGATTCCGACGCGGGACTTTACGCGCCCGGCGTTGCGGCGGCATCCGGCCTCGACGTCGACGTCTCGTTGCCGGACGTGTACCCGGTGCAGGTGCAGGGGGCGAAGGCCGCGAAAACGCTCGAGAAGCTTGTCGGCCCGGCGATCTACGACATCAGGTATTACTGGACGCAATACTTCGATATCAAGGGCATCCCGGTATTGATCAGCCGCACCGGGTGGACGGCGCTGCCCGGATTCGAGGTGAACCTGCTCGGCTTCGATGAGGGCGGAGAGCTGTGGGACGCGATCATGCAGGCAGGTGAAGAATTCGGCATCCGCCCGATTGCGCCGAGCGAGGCGCGTCGCATCGAGGCAGGCATTTTTAATTACGGCTCGGACATGACGCTCGCCGATACGCCATTGCACGTAAGCGGACTCGAGCGGCTGGTCGAGAAACAAAAGGCCGATTACATCGGCAAGGCGGCGCTCGAGCGTTTGCGTAAAAAGGGCGTCGACCGCAAGCTGGTCGGGCTCGAGTTCCCCGAGCAGCCGGAACTGCGGGCAGAGATTGCTGAGGCCTGGGACGCGTTCCACGACGGCAAGAAAGTGGGTCGCGTGACCGACGCGATCTGGTCCCCGCGTCTCGAGAAAAACATCGGCTACGTTTGGGTTCCCATCACGCTGGCGGATCCGGGCAACGAGCTGGAGATCGTTACGGAAGACGGCGAAAAGCTCGTCGGACGGACGGCTGCGATCCCCTTCATCGACCCGAAAAAGGAAGTGCCTGCAGCCGATCTGCGCCAGGTGAGTTAGCGGCACTGCCACCGCGCAGCCGTCCGTCTGGCCGCCACGCATGGCGGGCCAACGTCAAACGTTCACATTTGCCGGATATCGCGTAGCATCAACCGGTCTCGACAGGTTGCGTCGACACCGAGGAGCATGATTATTGACCGCTAACACCGAACACGCCGGCGACGACACCCCGCCTGTGACCGAAGATCGCGACGACATCGTCGCGCCGGTCGAGCGAGCCGCGAGCGCGCGAAGTGAACTCAACGTCATCCGCGAGACGTTGCCTTTCCTGCGCCCGTTCGTCGGCCGCATCACCATCGCCTTGCTCATGATCCTGCTCGCGAAACTCGCAAACCTTGCGGTGCCGTTCGCGCTCAAGGCCATCGTCGACCAGCTGAACGTAGAACCGAGCCTGCTCGTGTTTCCGGTCGCATTGCTGCTGGCCTACGGCGCGGCGCGTATCAGCGTCACCCTGTTCACGGAACTTCGTCAAGTGGTTTTCGCCCGTGTCATGGCGCGTGCCTCGCGCGCGATTACCTTAAAGGTGTTCGAACACCTGCACGCGCTCTCTCTGAAATTTCATCTCGGCCGCCGTACCGGCGGCGTGGCCCGTGACGTCGAGCGCGGCGGTACCGCTATCGCGGACCTGCTGGACTGGACACTTTATACAATTCTGCCGACCGCGCTCGAGGTACTCCTCGTTACGGTCGTACTCGTTTGGGCCTACGACTGGGGCTTCGCTTTTATCACGCTCGGCACGCTGGCAGCATATTCGATATGGACCTTTTCCATTACCGAATGGCGCACCCGGTACTACCGTGCTGCGGTCGAGGCCGATACGCGCGCCAATGAGCGCGCCGTCGATTCGCTCCTGAACTACGAAACCGTCAAGTATTTCAACAACGAGCGGCACGAAGCCCTGCGGTACGACGACAACTTGCGTCATCTCGAGAACGCACGCGTCAAGGCACAGACGACGCTCGCGATACTCAACCTGGGGCAGACCGCGGTCATCGCCGTCGGAGTCACGGCGATGATGTGGCGTGCCGCCGCCGGCGTCACCGCGGGTCAACTTACGATTGGCGACCTGGTGCTGGTCAATGCCTATCTCCTGCAACTGTCGGCGCCCTTGTTCCTGCTCGGCATGGTATATCGCGAAGTCAAGCAGGCGCTGACCAACATGGAGCGCCTCTATGGCCTGCTCGATGAACGCCAGGACGTCCAGGACCGAAAGGATGCGATCCGGCTCGACGTCACACGACCGACCGTCACCTTCGAGGATGTGCATTTCGGCTATGACAAGCGGCGCAAGATCCTACACGGCGTCGATTTCGAGATTCCGCCCGGCGGTACCATCGCGGTCGTCGGCCATTCGGGCTCCGGCAAGTCGACGCTGACCCGACTCCTGTACCGCTTCTACGATGTCGATGCCGGTCACATTCGCATCGACGGCCGCGATATCCGCGACTACACGCAGGGATCACTGCGTTCTGCGATCGCGATCGTGCCGCAGGACACGGTGCTGTTTAACGACACGATTCTCTATAACATCGGCTACGGTCGGACCGATGCGACACGTGAGGCAGTCGAGGACGCGGCACGTGCCGCCCACATCCATGATTTCATCATCAATCAGCCTGACGGCTACGAGACCGAAGTCGGCGAGCGCGGCCTGAAACTCTCGGGCGGCGAAAAGCAACGCGTCGCCATCGCGCGCGCCCTGCTCAAGAATCCGGCCATACTCATCTTCGACGAGGCTACCTCGGCGCTCGACTCGCAGTCCGAGAAATCGATCCAGGCGGAGCTCGATCGCATCCAGGTCGGCAGGACGACGCTCATGATCGCGCATCGCCTCTCGACCGTCATGAACGCCGGCCAGATCCTGGTCATGGATGCAGGCCGTATCGTCGAGCGCGGCAGGCACGCCGATCTGTTAGCGGCGGACGGTTATTACGCGAAAATGTGGAAACTGCAACAGCAGGAACGGAATTCCGAAATAGAACAACGCGAACAGGACGCGGCAGCTGTATCGCGATGACCTAATGCTATCTCGTTCCCACTAGTAACCGTCAGCCTTTTGCTGCCTCCGTTGTAAGGTCGCGGATCTACTGCATGATGTAGTCCGACAGCTGATCCTCGTATTTCCGGAACAATGTATAGTTGTGTGCGACGGCCTCATTGACGTCTTTCTGCAGCCATGCAGTACGCAACGACTCCTTGACCCACCGGTGCTCGGCGAAGTTGCCGCCGCCGCCCTTGACCATCTCGATCTCCAGCGTGCTCATGCCGGCCACCTGCGTCATGCCGCTCATCATCGTACTCATATCGCGTAATGACATCTGTTCGTCCTTTTCGGCGCGCTCGGCGATGTTGCGCATTTGTTCTTCCTTGTCAGCCATGGCCTCGTCGACGCGTTCCATAACTCGAATGAACTCCTTCACCTGGCGGTCAGTCAGCTTGCCGTCCTTGGGCGGAGAGTAGCTGTCCTTTTCCGCGGCTTCCATGAGTTCTGCCTGCCGTGCGATGCCGCCGAACAGTCCCGACGCGCTGCCGCCTGAATCCGAACCCGACATGCCTTCAAACGGCGACCCTATATCGGACGGGTAGAAGGGACGCATGATAGTGGTCGACAAAATGAACATGACGGCAATGCACGCAATGAGCGACACGATGTAGTGCACCGCCCGCTTGCTGTCGGGTACCTCCAGGTAGATCGGAATGATGCGCCACAACAGCACGAGTGAGTAAATAGCGAGACCGAGCCCCAGCAGCCAGCCAATCCACGGCAGCCAGCTGAGCGCCTGTCCCAGGTAGCCCGGGACGAACGCCAGGGTCGTCGCGGCGAGGCCGAGGCCAAAACCGGTCTTGCCGCCGAGCAGCCCCGAAAACGCGCTGTAGATGAACGCGAAGATGGCGGCGGCAACGGCGCCGGTGACGATGCTCAGCGCGGACGTCATGAGCGTCGGGCGGAACGGCGCGAATATCGACGTGTCACTGCCGATGAGCGCGATCAGGTAACCGATCACCGCCGCGGCGACGACCAGCGGTAGTGTCAGCAGCAATGCCGTCTTCTTCCAGTCGCCGGCCTCCGGCAGGTAAGTCCGCCAGGTTGCTTCTGCGTCGAAAAGCGCCCCGCGAACGAGTTGCAGGGTTCGGTTAAGGTCGATCATGGCCCACTCCTTACATGGTTGTTTTTGTTCTCGGAGCCGCGTTTTGCACCGGAGCGCAGAACCAGGTACTCGGCAAAACGCTGCTTCGTGACCGTCCGTGGCCGTTTGATCGCGGCAGGCTACACTCTATTCTGCCCAGCAGCAATTTGAGCGCGGGCTGGAATAAGCAAGTATTTGATTAGCACGCAAAAGTATTTGCGTCTCTCGGACTGTGAGTGCCTGACCGGTCTGTTTCAACCGCAACGTGATGCTCCGGTCGGAAAGGCTCTTGCCGAAACGAACAATGAAACCTGGCGGCAATGCAAGCGTGTATATTTGACGCTCCCGCGTTTGTGCGACCAGGTCAAACCTCGATTAAAGGATTTACGACGATGGCGAAAGCATTTGATATGAGTCTGGTTCAACGCGGCGCACGCCTGCGCCGCAGCCCCTATTACGAAGCCGAGCAGAAATACGGACCGAAAGGCTACACGGTCTACAACCACATGCTGTTCCCGATCCGCTTCGACACCTTCGACAAGGAGTACGAGGCGCTGCTGAACGACGTAACACTATGGGACGTGGCCGTGGAACGCTGCGTCGAGATCGACGGTCCCGACGGCTTCAAGCTCACCCAACTCATGACCCCGCGCGACCTGTCGAAGTGCGCCATCGGGCAAGCCAAGTACGTCCTCATCTGCGCCAAAGACGGCGGCATTCTCAATGACCCGGTCCTGACGCGAATGGGTGAGAACAAATTCTGGCTGACGCTGGCATCGAGCGACATCCTCTTTTACGCGAAGGGATTGCTGGACGCCATGGGACTCGACGCGACGGTCACCGAGGCTGACGTCTCGCCGCTGCAGGTACAAGGGCCGAAATCGAAGGACCTGATGGTCGACCTGTTCGGCGAGCAGATCCTGGACATCAGGTACTACTGGTTTATCGAAACGGATCTCGACGGCATACCCGTCGTCGTGACGCGAACCGGCTGGACTTCCGAGGTCGGCTACGAGATCTATCTTCAGGACCATCATCGGGGCAACGAGCTGTACGAAAAGATCATGGCCGCCGGCAAGAAATACCGGCTGCGGCCGACCGGTCCCGTGGACACGCGCCGCGTCGAAGGCGCGATATTCAACTGGGGCGCCGACATGACCTGGAAGAACAACCCGCTCGAGATCAGTGGCCTCGAGCGCCTCGTCGACTGGGATTTACCGGATGATGCCGTCATCTCGCTGCCAATGCTCCGCAAGATAAGGGAGCGCGGCGTTACCAAAAAACTCGTCGGCGTCGAGATCGGCGGCAAGCCGTTGCATGATCTCAATTTCACGAAGTGGGGCGCCTTCAAGGACGGCAGGAAAGTCGGCAAGGTGACCTCGGCCATCTACTCGCCGCGACTGAAGAAGAACATCGGCTACGCATGGCTGCCGATCGAACTCGCCGAACCCGGCAACGAGATCGACGTCGAAACCCCGCACGGAAGAGCCACCGCGAAGGTTGCGCCGATGCCGTTCTTCGACCCGGGCAAGGAGATCCCGAAGTCCTGAAATTATTGGGGTCGGACCGCGATTAGCGCTCGAATGTCACGGTGCCGCCAACGACGGTCATGTTGACACCGATCGTGAGCAACTCTTCGGGCGGCACTGTGCGCGGGTCTTCGGACAGCACGGTGAAATCGGCGTAACGCCCCACCGTCAATGATCCGAGTTTGTCCTCCTGGAATGCCCCATAGGCATTGCCCCAGCTCATCGCCTTGAGCGCGGTCACGACATCGACCGATTGCCCGGGAAAAAAGCCGCCTTGGGGTTGTGCGTCGAAGCCGGTGCGGTTGACGAGCCCGTTCAGGCTCGTGCGCGGATCGCCCGAATCGGAGGCGGGGTAATCGGTGCCGGCCGCGACGATGCCGCCGGACTCGATCAGGTCGCGGATCGGCATGATCCACGGCGCGCGTTCAGGCCCGACTCGGTCGACGCCCCAGCGTTGATACTCGCCGATGAACACGGGCTGCATCGACGCGACCGCACCGAGTTCCGCGAAGCGCCCGACATTCCGCGGAGAGATCATCGACGCATGCTCGAGGCGATAGCGTTCTGCGGCAGGAACCCCGTTGCGTTCGATCGCGTCCAGGAATCTCTCGACGCCGAGATCGCCGATGACGTGCGCGTTGACCTGAAACCCGCGCCCGCGCGCTGATGCGATGAACGTATCTATTTCAGCATCCGACATTTGCGGCAGGCCGCTGGTCGCCGGATCGTCGCTGTAGGGTTCCGAAAGTTCTGCGCCGCGCGCGCCCAAAGCGCCGTCGACGGCAATCTTGAAACTGCGGATCGTCAGCCGGTCGTCGCCCAGGCCGATCTCCGGCCCCTTCGCCAGGTAATGCTCCACAGCCTCGTCGCCACGTGCCATGACATACACCCTGAGCGGCAGCTCACCCGCATCGAGTAATTTCTTCAGGATGCCGATTTCGGTCAGGCCGCTGCCGGCGTCGTGCACACCGGTCAGCCCCCAGCGGCGGTACTGTTCGAGTGCCAGGCGAATCTCGCGCTCCAGGTTTTCCGGCGTATCCGGATCCGGCTTCACCGCGGTGACCAGCATTTCGGCATTCTCGAGCAGCATGCCGGTCGCATTGCCGTCCGCGTCACGAAGGATCCTGCCGCCGGCCGGGTCCGGCGTATCTACATTGATGCCGGCGACCCGGAGCGCTGCCGAGTTGACCCACACGGCATGTCCACCGAGCTGATGCAGCACAACCGGGTTATCGGGGCTCACCGGATCGATGTCGACAGCCGCAGGATAGCCGGGCACGCCGAAGAATCCCTCATCCCAGCCGCGGCCGATGATCCAGGCACCCGCATCCGCGGACTGAACCGCCTCGGCAACTGCCGCGGCGATCTGTGCCTTGGTCATCCGCTCGATGTTCAGGCCCGAGAGTTGCCTGCCGAGACCGGTGATGTGCACGTGGCCGTCGACCCAGCCCGGTGCCGCGACGCCGGGAATGTCGAGCACCCGGGTATTGTTACCCGCCAGAGCGCGCATGGCGTCCGCATCGCCGCTTGCGACGATGACGCCGTCCTTGACGGCAATTGCGTCAACGGTCGCCGGGCCGTCGCCGAGCGTGAGGAAAGCACCGACGAATACCTGGTCCGGAGCGGGGACATCTTGCTGTTGCCGCTGGCAGCCAAGCGTGAGCAGCATTGCCGCGAAAACGGCGCACCGCAGGATACGCGTGATATTCATCGAAACGGTCCTCCCGAACTGTTGCGGATCTGAATTCTAGCCGAGTACCGCAGAAAACCCGCTATGGCTTTTGCAACCGATCAGGTTAATCCCTGACCGGCGCCTTGAGCTCGACCGTGTTGCCGTCCGGATCGGTGATGTATACGGAAGGACCCTGACCTTCCGCCCCGAATCGCTGCGCCGATGACGGCACGTCGATGCCATGCGCAGCGAGATGCTTGCGCAATGCGCCCTCGTCGAACGGTTCGATCACGATGGCGAAGTGATCCATATTGCGGCCTTCCTTGCCGGGAGGCGCGCCGCCTTCACGCCCCAGTTTCTCGTCGATCGGCACAAGATCGATCAGGGTATTGCCCGCGCGCAACTGGTACAGACCGATCTGCTTTTGCTCGCGTTCCATCGTGCATCCCAAAGCATCGCAATAAAACCTGAGAGAGCGATCCAGGTCGACGATGCGCAGCACGATGTGGTCGATTCCCTTGAGTCTGAAAGGTGGCGTGTCTGGCACGATTCGATTCCCCCCGGCGGTAACCCGGCTTCGCTAAGTATGCATCGCCAGCGTGAAATTGCTGAATTCTGGCCGTGTAACCATTCGGACCACGCCCTGCGACGGCGGTTTCGGTACGCTTACCGGTATACTAGGCCTTTTCACACGGCGGCCAATAACAACAAGTGTCCCTGTTCACGGAACTGAAACGTCGAAACGTCGTGCGCGTGGGTATTGCCTACTGCGTCATCGGCTGGATCATTGCCCAGCTTGCCGAGTTCGCCTTCGAGAACTTCGGTGCCCCGGACTGGGTTCTGAAGACCGTCGTCGTTTTGCTGCTGCTGGGACTGCCGCTCGCCCTTTTCTTGGCCTGGGCTTACGAACTGACGCCCGAGGGATTGAAGCGCGAGCAGGACGTCGACCGTACGAAATCCATTACGCACCTGACCGGCCGTAAACTGGATTTCGTCATCATTGCCGCGCTCGTCGTCGCCCTCGGCTACTTTATATGGGAGCGACAAGCGGGCGTCGAGGGACCGGAACAACCGGCAGCACAAGTTGCGGGAGCAACTGTCCCCGCCGGACCCGGCCCGCGCTCGATTGCCGTATTGCCCTTCGTCAACATGTCGTCGGACGAGGAACAGGAATGGTTTGCCGACGGGCTGACCGAGGAAATCCTCAACGCGCTCGCAAGGACGCCCGACCTGCTGGTCACTGCGCGCACGTCGTCGTTCAAGTTCAAGAACTCGACCGAGGACATTCCGACGATCGCCAAATCGCTCGGCGTGGCGCACATACTCGAGGGATCGGTGCGCCCCGGCCGCGAACGCCTCCGCGTCACCGCCCAGCTGGTTCGCGCGAATGACGGCTTTCATCTCTGGTCCGAGACCTACGACCGGAATCCGGAGGATGTCATCGCCATCCAGGAAGAAGTGGCGATCGAGATCGCCACCGCCCTCGAGACGGCAATCGATCCGGAAGCGCTGGCGAAAATGGTGTCGGCCGGCACCAGCTCGGTGCCGGCATACAACGCCTACCTGGAAGGTCTCGCCCAGGGCGCGAATTCGCTGTCGACCGGCGATGCCTACGAGTTCCTGGCAGCGCGCGAGGCATTCGAACGGGCGGTCGCGCTGGACCCGACGTTCGCGGTTGCCTACTGGGAGCTGGCCAAGTTCTGGGAAATCCAGCTGCGTGGCACGAACCTGGTAGCTGGCATGGTCGAACTGCCGCGCGAGGAAATGCTGGCGCGATTCAATGCCGCCATCGACGCCGCCATCGAACAGGAGCAGGATCCGGTCAACGTTCTTCAATATCGTGTCTTGCGGGACATAATGCACCTCAGGATCAATCAGGCGCTGCGTCTCAATACCGAGTACCTGGACCACCGCCCGAATGATCCCCGAGCACAGCAACGTCAGCTGAATTTCTTTGCCGATATGAGCATGGATGACGAGCTCAAGGCGGCGATCGCGGATTACCAGGAGCGAAACGGATACGACGTCGCGCTCGCGTCCGATTCGATGACGTTTTCGCTGATCAGTGACGACAGGGAGTTCATTCGCAAAATTGCAAACGGTGCGCTCGAACGCGTCGGCGATAGCCCGTTTACGATGTACCAGGCGCACAGGGCGCTGCTGTGGGCGGGCGACATCGACGGTGCCAGCCGCCTGGTGCCCATCCTGCAATCCAGTGAACTGCCCGAAGATGCCAGGCGCATGGTCACGCTACGACAGGCCTGTGCAGAGAACCGGAAACCCGATGCGATGCGTATTTACGACGGCATCCGGGAAAGCTACCCGGATGAGCGTTCGATGATCTGGATCGGCCAGAGCATTATGGGCAATCAGGATGCTGCGATTGATACGCTCATCGATCTCGATGAAAGCGGCGAGCTCGGGTTTTTGAGTGACTTCCTGTCATACGCGTACTTCGATGCACGGCCGTTTCCGAATCTGATGAAGCTCCTGCAAGCGCAGGGCGTCACGCCGCGCGAACCCTTGCAGATTCCGTACCGGTGCAAGGCCTGACCAGAGCAGTCGTGCCAGACGGCATGAGTTTTTCGGCGGGTTTTGTCCGGCCAATTTGCTGCCTGCTCTTGCTCGTTGTGACCTGTGCCGCCTGCCAGCCCGTTGCCAACCCGGATGTTGCCGACCTGGTATTCACCAATGCGCGCGTCATTACGATGAATGGGAACCGGGAAGTCGTCGACGCCGTCGCAGTCAGGGATGAACGCATCGTCGCGGCAGGCACGGTCACCGATATGAAGGCCTGGATCGCTCCGGCGACGCGCGTGATCGACCTCGAAGGCAAGACGATGATTCCCGGGATCAACGAGACCCACATCCACGTTCGCGACCTGGGTTTCGAAAAGGACACGGCCGTCAACCTCACGCCGGCAGCAAACGTCGAGGATGTTAAGCGTCTCTTGTCGACGCGACTCGAGGAACTCGAACGCGCCGAACGGTTGAACCGCTGGACCTATCCCACGAGCGGCGAGACCGGGCCGTGGTTGTTCGGCCTCGGCTGGACTCAGGATCGCCTCGAGGATTCGCGCATGGCGGACCGCCATGATCTCGACGCGGTGTCGCGCGAGGTGCCAATTTCCCTCGAGCGCATCTATCGCGGCCTGGCCGTCAACACGCGCGTCTTCGAGTTACTGGGCTACGACTTCGATGATGCAGATACCTGGCCCGACTGGTTCCGCGAGGATCCGGCCGATTTCGGCCCGGGCGAGATCATCCTGCGCGACGAGGACAACTTGCCGAACGGTATCTTTCTCGGCGAGAAGGCGCCGCGGCTCGTCAGCACCGCGATCCCGGAAAAAAGTCTGGACGAGAAGGTGGAAAGCCTGCTGGGCGGCATGCACTATCTCGCCTCGCTCGGCATCACATCGGTCGTCGAGGCGGGCTCGCGCATGGGCGAGGTGACGCGGGTTTACCAGGCCGCTTACGACCTGCGCGGCGGGCGCCTGCCGATAAGGGCCATCGTCTACGATGGCTGGTACCGCTCCAACGATCCGAGCGGCATGGGAGATCCCGATGCCATACGCGAGCGCGTTGCCGCGCTGGGCTTCAGCAATCTCGGCGACGATTATTTCCGCGTGCGCGGCGCGAAATCGTCGATGGACGGCGGTATGGGATCGCGCAGCGCCGCGGTCAGCGAGCCGTATCTGCCGATACCGGAGGATCCCCTCGGTGCGGAGAATCGCGGCGCCTTGCGCGAGGTATCCTACGAGCGGAACCTCGAGCAATATGCGGCGCTCGCCGATTACGGGTGGGAGATCCATACGCACGCGATCGGCGACCGCGCGATCAACCGAGTGGTCGACGTATATAAGGAGTTACTGACACGCCTGCGTGAACATCGACCGGAAGACGAGCAGCGCTGGAGCATCATTCACCTGTATCAGCCCGACGAACCCGGCAACTCGGTCATCGCGGACATGGCCGATTACGGCATCGTCGCGGCGATTAACCCGGCGAACCTGTATTTCGAAGGCCCGTCATTCCTGCGTAACGTGGGTGATGAGCGCATGGCGCGCCACACGCCGTACCGGAGCTTGCGCGACGGCGGCGTGCGCATGGCCTGCGGCTCGGACTACCCGAACAACCCGCCGGATCCCTGGATCGGCATTTATCAAATGGTGACCAGGAAGATGCAGGATGACGATCGCGTCTACGGCGAAGCGCAGGCCGTGTCGCTACTCGACGCGCTCGCCTGTTTCACGATCGACGGCGCGCACCTGACTTACGACGATGACGTGCGCGGCTCGATCGAGCCGGGCAAATACGCCGATCTCGTGATCCTCGACGGCGACCTCGTGTCCGCATCGGAACAGGATTTGCTCCGCATGGCTGACAACGTCATCCTGACGCTGGTCGGCGGCAACCCGGTGTATCGCCGCGACGATTTTTCCTGGGAGTAATCGCTCAGCGGGATTGAGCAGCGACCATCTCCGCGGTCATCAGCACATCGAAGCCGTCGAAATTGTAACGGCGCAGCCCTTTGTCGTCCTCGGCGTATTCGCCGCCGCCGGTGAAAATTGTCTCGAATGCTTGGCTGACTCTGGGAATAACCTCCGCTTCGACCCAGGGATCGTTGTGCCCCGATAACACATGGTCGTAGAGATCGACCATGTCGGCGAGTTTTTGGTTGGATGCGACGTACTTTTCGATCTCGACGTCGTCGGCGTGGCAGTACAGCGGACCGGGAAAGAAGTGATCGCCCGTGAACAGCACCCGGTTGTCGCGATCGAGCAGCGCGATCGAGCCCGGCGAGTGACCGGGGATGTGAATGACTTCGAGTACGCGCCCGCCGAGATCGATGAAGTCGCCATCATGCAGGAGACGGGTCGGCACAGTCGACGGGATGTGCCAGGCTGCGACGTCGAAGCCGTCGGGATATGGCCGGATGACGTACTCGTCGGTCTTGTAACGCGCCATGCTCTCGGCGGTCCGGCCGTCGGCCAGTCGTTTCAGGGCGGCCGGGTCGTCGAATGCAGCGGTGTTCGCGAAACGGTAGTTCCCTCCCACGTGATCATAATGCTCGTGGGTGTTGATCACCTCGACGGGCAGATCGGTCAGTTGCGCGACCACCTCGTCGAGCCTGCCGATGCCCGTGCCGGTATCGATCAGCACCGCGCGTTCAATGCCGGCGACCAGATACATCAACGCTTCCTCGAACTGGTAGCCCTCGTAAATGGCCAGGGTGCCGTCGGGCAAGCGATAGACCTGGAACCAGCCCTGGAATTCACCGACCGGCTCGAGGGTCGCGTACACCGGCCGCGGCAGGATGTCCCACCAGTTGCGCGGCTGCACCAGTTCCGAGGCGCGTTCGGTCGTCCCAGCCGCTGTCTCGGGCGGGCCGGCGGCGTCCTGCGGCGTCTGCTCGCGGCCACACGCCACGAGGATGCTAAACAATACAAACAGGCTCAATGACGATTTCATGATCGCCCCCTTACGTACCCGGATTCTAGCCCGCTTGTCGCGGCAGCGCGCTCGAGTTTGCCGGCTGTCGGTCCAATCAGACCAGCGCAGGCTGCTTCTCGTCCTTCTTGGGAATATCCGGAGCCGGGCCCGCTTCGTCTTTCTCGCGCATGGCTTTGAGAATCTTTTCGGGGGTAATCGGCAGGTCTTTCACCCACACGCCGGTCGCGTTCGCGATGGCATGCGCGACTGCACCGAGTACCGGCAGCGTGCTGCCCTCGCCGACCTCCTTCGCACCGAACGGTCCCCGCGGCTCATACGAATCCACGAATCCGCTGAAGATCTCCGGCGCATCCTTGATCGTCATCGTCAGGTAGCCCTTGAGGTTCGGGTTCAAGAGCTGGCCCTTTTCGTCGAACTCCACGCCCTCCATGATGGTCTCGCCGGCGCCCATCACGATGGCGCCCTCGACCTGGCCGCTCGCTGCCTGCGGATTGATCGGCGTGCCGCAATCGTGATAGTCGGTGAAGCTCTCGATGTCGACCTTGCCGGTTTCCAAATCGACACTCACCTCACACACCGAGCTGCCGAAAGAGTACGCGGGACTCGTGCCGACCGTCGCGCCCTTGTAGTCTCCGCCGAGTCCTTCAGGCGGCTTGTACCATCCGGTGCCGACCAGCGGGCCGTTGTCGTTGAAGTAGCGGCGCGCGGCCTCCTCCCACGGGACGGTCTTTGACGGATCTCCGGCGATATAAAGCTTCGCGTCTTTGACCTCGATATCCGTCTCGTCGCAATCCAGCATGTTTGCCGCGTATGGTTTAAGTTTCTGGATGACTTCCGTTCCTGCCCTTGCGACCGCATGTCCTGCCATGAAGGTGACGCGCGAAGAGTAGGACCCGAGGTCGAGCGGCGAAATATCGCTGTCTTCGCTGCGTATGCGAACACGGGAAGACGGAATGCCCATTGCCTCGGCGCACATCTGTACGAGCACGGTATCGCTGCCCTGCCCTATCTCGGCCGCGCCGATCATGAGCACGACCGCCATGCCGTCCTCGGAAACCTTCACGACCGAGTTGGCATGCGGGAATATGGCTTTCTTCTGAAACGGCTCGCGAGGTTTCTCGTGCGAGAGCTGCACCTGGCCGCGGTAGATGCAGTAGCCGGCGCCGGAGACGAACCCGCCGCAGCCTACACCGATGCCCTTACCTTTCTCGAGCTTGCCGTATTTCTTTTTCCACGACGACTTCTCGGCGACGGCGTCCAGGGTCGCTTCAAATTCGCAACTGCCGATATCGAGGTCATTGACCGTCATCGTGTTCGCCGTCATCGCATTGCGGCGGCGAACTTCGATCGGATCTAATCCCAGGTCGTCCGCCGCCATGTTGAGCAGACACTCGAACGCGAAACGAGGTTGCGGCACACCGTGCCCGCGCATTGCGCCGCAGGCCGGCTTGTTGGTCATGACGCGGTAGCCGCGATAGCGATAGTTCGGGATTTTATAGAGCGTCGGCATCATGGCGCCCGCGTAATATGCGGTCGCCACGCCAAACGATGAATACGCCCCGCCATCCAGATAGATCTCGCTATCCACCGCGAGAATCTTGCCGTTCTTGTCCAGGCCGACCTTCAGTTTCATGTGTTGTTTGTGGCGGCCTCGCCCGTATTTGAACATCTCGTCACGCGAGTAGACCATTTTCACCGGTCGTCCGGTCTCGCGACTGAGGAGCGCCGAACAGATGTCGAGCGGCGACGTCGCGGCCTTGGCACCGAAGCCGCCACCGACCGTCGGCCGGATCACGCGTATCTGCCCCAATGGTATGTGCAGGACGTGCGCCATCATGTATTGGACGTAAGGCATCACCTGCGTCGACGTATACAGGACCAGTGTCCCGTCGTGTTCCCACGTGGCGATCGACGCATGGGGCTCCAGCGGCGATTGGTACACGTTGTTGCCGGTAAAGACTTCCTCGCGCACGTAGTGCGAATCAGCAAACGCTTTGTCGATATCGCCGAAGTCCTGGTCTACGAGCGTATTGATATTGTTCTTGTATTTCTCGTGGATCAGCGGCGCGCCGTCGGCTATCGCTTCCATGGGATCGAGCAGCACCGGCAGCTCTTCAAACTCGACGTCGATCAGCGCGAGCGCCCGTTCGGCGGTCCTCTCATCGACTGCCGCCACCGCGGCGATCGGGTCGCCGACATGACGTACCTTGTCCTTGGCAAGCACGTCCTCGTCGTAGCGTGCCGGCGATACGCCGTGTTTGGTATCGGTAACGTCCGCGCCGGTCAGTACGGCCAGCACGCCCGGCAGCGCCTTTGCCTTCGACACGTCGATGTTCTTGATGAGGCCATGCGCGATCGGCGAACCGAGCAACTTGCCGTGAACCATGTTCGGCAGGTAAATGTCGGCGGTGTATTTGGCACGGCCGGTGGCCTTGTCTGCCGCATCCACGCGCGGGATGGAAACGCCGACGCCGCCTCGAGCCGCCGACCTGGTGTCGTCGTCGCTCTTGTTCTCGTAGTTCCCGTAGTTCCTTATGGCGCGCAGGATTCCCGTGTAGCCGGTGCAGCGACACAGGTTACCGACCAGTGCTTCCTTGATTTCGTCGAGACCTGGTTTCGGATTCTGCTTTAACAAGGCAGTGGCCGACATCACCATGCCGGGCGTGCAATAGCCGCATTGCATACCCCCCTCGTTGACGAAGGATTTCTGCAACGCTGTCAATTCGCCGTTGTTGTCTAGGCCTTCGATCGTGGTGATCGCTTTGCCGTCGACGGTCGAGGCAAGCACGAGGCAGCTGTTCACGGCCTGGTCATCGATCAACACGGTGCAGGCGCCGCAGTCGCCCACCCCGCAACCCTTCTTCGCGCCGGTCAGCTGGAGTTTGTCGCGGAGCACGTCGACCAGCGTGTCGCTGTCGTCGATCGCAACCGTTTGCTGTCGCCCGTTTACATTGAATATCTTCAAGGTTTGCATGGTGTCATTCCTTGGCGCGTTTCTCGGCAGTCTGGAGCGCGCGTCGCGCCAGCACTCCCACGAGTTCGCGCCGGTATTCGGCTGAGCCCCTGATATCCGAGATGGGTCGGGCTGCCTCCATTGCGGCCCGCACGACCTCATCGAGTGAATCGCCGTTCAGTTTCCGTGTTTCGAGCCACAGATTGGCGGCGTCGACCCTGACCGGCACGGGTGCTACCGCACCCAGCGCGATACATGCATTTTGCACCGTCCCGTCCTTGTTCAGGGCAAGACTCGCCGCGACGCTGGCTACCGTGATGGCATTACCGTTACGCAAGCCGAAGCAGGCGTATGCCGCGCCGAATCGGGATTTTGGCCGGGGCACGTGAATGGCTGCGAGCAACTCGTCCTGCGCGAGATCCGTTTGACGTGCTCCCGTGATGAAGTCCTTAAGTGCAACTTCGCGTTGACCTTTTGCCGACAATACGGATGCGACCGCATCGAGGACGATTAGAACCGGCGGCATATCCGCGCAGGGATTGGCACTCACAATGTTGCCCCCGACAGTGGCCGTATTACGAACTTGCCGGGTCGCCATCTGGCTCGCGGCGTCGCGGATGATTTCGTAGGCGCCAGTGATCAATGGCGATTCGTCTAACTCAGTGATGGTCGTCAGGGCGCCGATTCGTAGTCCGTCTTTTTCCTCGGTGATACCGTGCATCGCTTCGATGCGATTCAGGGTCACCAGGTGGTGCACGGCCTTGGCGTTGTTCTTCAGTTCGACGAGTACATCGGTACCGCCGGCCAACAACCTGACGTCAGGTGAGTATTTTGACAGTAATGCTGCTGCGTCTTCGTAGCTCGTCGCTTCGTGCAGCTCGAGGGGTGAAATTTGCATGGCTGGGCTCTCTCGGCTGGTCCCCCTGTGCGGCGAATGGACACCGCCCCAGTTTTTTCTATCGCATAGCCCGCGCGCCAACCATGCGGGCTTATACCTAGAATTGATGGTAAGCCCTTGATCTGCAGCTGATCTGTCATCGCGGACCCGGACATCGAGCAGCTCGACCGGAGGTAAACATCAATCGCCTTCGGCGGGCGATTTTCAGTGGCGCCTGCTCTCGACCCAATCGATGACTTCGAGTATTCGGCGCAGGGCGGGGTCGACGAACCGGTGACCTGGCAGACTACGCGGCTCTGTTGCGGCAAGGAAATTCTTTACATACAGCCCGAGCTCCGTATCGCCGGAGGTTTTCAGCAGGCGGTTGAAAAACAATGCATCCGGGTCTTCAGTTTGACTTACCAGTAACAGAAACGTATGCATCGTTCCCTCGATCTCGAGGTCGGCCTCTGCCAGTACTTGGCCGACAACGAAGCGACCGGCGTGCAGCGTCAATGAGAATCGGGTCGCCGCATCGCTGACGATGACATTTACCGTGCGCTGCGAAAGGAAGTCCAGCTCCCCCGCTGCGAGTGATTCAGCGAACACTTTGTTCAATATCCCAGCGACGGCCGTTGCTTTGAGCGGAGACGGGATCGCGGCAAACGGTATCCGCGCAATCGCAGGCAACTGCGGTGATTTGCGAACTGTCGGTTCCATGTTCATTCGATTCCGAGTTCGGTCCACAGCGCATCCATCCGCTTGATGACGTTCTCACTCATGCTGATCGGCATGCCCCACTCCCTTTTCGTTTCACCCGGCCACTTCGTCGTTGCGTCGAAGCCGATCTTGGAACCGATTCCGGACGTCGGACTTGCGAAGTCCAGATCATCTATCGGGGTGTTCTCGACGATCGTCGTATCCCGAGCCGGATCCATTCTCGTCGACATGGCCCAAATGACTTCGCCCCAGTTTCGCACGTTTATGTCGTCGTCCGTGACGATGACGAATTTCGTATAGGTAAATTGCTGCAGGAACGACCAGATAGCGAACAGGATTCGCTGTGCGTGGCCGCGATAGCTCTTTTTTATGCTCACGACCGCGACGCGGTACGAGCAAGCCTCCGGCGGCAGGTAGAAATCGACGATCTCCGGAAACTGGTTCTGCACCAGCGGTATGAACATCTCGTTAAGGGCTGCCGCCAGTACAGATGGTTCATCCTCGGGAGGCTTACCCGTGTATGTTGCGTGGTAAACGGGATCCTCGCGATGTGTCATACATTCAACCGTGAACACCGGGAACTTCTCGACAGAGTGATAGTAGCCGGTGTGGTCGCCGAATGGCCCCTCATCCATCTTTTCGTCCGGTTCGATAAAGCCTTCCAGAATGATTTCGGCGCTGGCGGGGATTACGAGGTCATGCATGCGGCAGCGTGCAACCCTGCTTTTCGCACCACGCAGCAGCCCTGAGAACTGAAATTCGGAAATCGAGTCCGGCAGAGGAGTAACCGCCGCGAGCGTCGTAGCCGGATCCGCACCGATCGCAACCGCTACCGGAAACCGCTCACCGGGAAACGCCGCCTTGAATTCGGCGAAATCCAGCGCACCACCTCGATGGTGCAGCCAGCGCATAATGAGCCGGTTTCGGCCAATGAGTTGCTGACGGTAAATACCGATGTTGAGGCGTTCCTTGAGTGGCCCCTTGGTAATCACCAATCCAAACGTGATCAGCTTACCGGCGTCATCGGGCCAGCAGGTCTGAATCGGCATTGCCTCGAGATCGACATCGTCGCCCTCGATGATCACCTGCTGACAAACAGGGTCCTGCTCTTCGATCGGGTTGACGAATGCCAGCCGGCGATAGTCACTCAATTTGCCGAATGCATCGTCCATGCTTGCAGGCAGAGCCGGAGACCTGAGGAAAGCGAGTTTTCGCCCGAATTCACGCAGCTCTGATACGTCGTCGAGTCCGATGGCGCCGGCGATGCGCGACGCCGACCCGAACAGGTTGCCGAGCACCGGCATCCGGCCCTCCGTCGGATTCTCGAAAAACAATGCGGGCCCCGAACGACGCAAGCTACGTCGGCACAGTTCGGTTATCTCCAGCGCAGGACTGACCGGCGCCGCAACACGCACAAGCTCGCCCGTTTGCGCGAGATGCCTGACATACTCGCGCTGGCTGTGATACGCGCGACGATTCTCGCGTGCGAGGGCAGCGAATGTGTCGCGAAAGATTTCGGATGGCCTGATCATCAGCAAACCGTTGCTCTGTCGCTTATCTCCATTCCGGCCATGCCGTGAAAATAGCCGTTGCACAGTTCAGCCGGCGCCAGCGAATCGAGTTCCGCTATTGCATCGCGCTTGCAAATGCTGCCGCGCAGGACCTTTGAAAACAGGGTAACCACGCGCGCCGTGTTTGCGGACTGCGGGCTGATGCGAAATATGTCGGCGTTGTAGGGCGCAGTCAGATCGCCAAGTACGCAATGCACGCGAGCGGATTGAATCTGAATACCGTTGATTAGGAGAAACTCGTCATCCTCGCGGGTCTGCAGCAGCAGGCCATCAGGGTACCCGCCGCAGCACATCTCGCATGCATCCTTTGCGACATCGTGGGCGCGTGCCGTGTAGCAACGCGCCGAGTAGGCGAGTGGCAATCGGCCCCAGGCGAAGACCTCGGTCTCGACCCCCGCTGGCATTTCACGCCGGAATCCAGGCAGCACACTTTCGGCCAGTTCGACCGGCATTACCCAGCGTCGAAGACCTAAACCAGCCAGCTTCCGCAACGTCTGCGGGTTGTAGATGTTCAGTGATGCTCCGCCAGCGAACGGCACGCTCCCAGCCAGCATCTGCACTGCGGACATGTCGTTGGCCTCGACCATGAATCTGTCATTGCTGCACAACCTGCGAATGTACCCGAGCTCGGAGTTTGCCTCGACGAGCGCCAGCGTCGACAGCACGACCTCTTTGCCGGCTTCTTGCAGGCGTTCGGCGATACCCATCCAGTCACTGAATTGTAACGAGCGTCGCTTCGAGCAGACCGTCTCACCGAGATACACGATATCGACGGGTGCCTTCTCGATATCACGATAGAAATCGCGCAAGCGTTGTGCAGGCCAATGGTACTGCACCGGCCCGAGGGACAAGCGTGGCTGTGCTGCATCGTTAGTGCGGCTCATTGCCATTCCCTCTCGTATGCGCCGAGGGTTGTTTGCGTGCCTTCGGACACGCCAGCCAATTTTGATAACCAGTCTGGTTGCGGCGCATAATTCTGCGGATCCGATTTGCACGCATCGATCGCTGCGCGCATCACGGCGGTGACAGCCGCAACATAGGCCGGGCTGCGTTGGCGTCCTTCGACCTTGACCGCGGCCACGCCAATATGCAGAAGCTCGGGGAGTATCGGCAGGATATTCAAGCTGGTCGGACGCTCCAATGCATAGCTGACCTCACCATTCACCTTGAAACGCCCCTTGCAAATGGTCGGGTAACCGGCGTGCTCGTTCTCGGTGAAGCGATCTATGAGAACACCGTTCAATCTCGTCTCGAGCCTGCCGTCCGACTCTGTCCAGCGAACGAAACTGGCCGGTGAACAAGCGCCGAATGTGTTGGGTCCTTGTCCCGTCACATAAGAAGACAAGAGGCAGCGGCCTTCCACCATCACGCAGAGGCTGCCGAATCCGAACACCTCGATATCGATCGGGCTGTGTTCGATCAGCGATGCGACCTGTCTGACGGAGAGCACACGAGGCAGAATCGCACGCTGCACGCCGAATTGTTCCGCGTAAAACCGCATGGCCTCGTGGCTTGTGGCCGAACCCTGTACGGAAAGATGTAACCTGAGGTCCGGCCATCGATTGGCCGCGTAGTCCATCACGCCGATATCGGCGACGATCAGTGAGTCCACGCCGTATTCCGCGGCCTGGTCGACCGCCCGTGCCCAGATTGCAAAACTATCCGGTTGCGGGTAGGTGTTGATGGCTACGTAGACCTTGACGCCACGCGCCCGAGCGTAATCCAGTCCCTGCTCGATTTGTTGGTCGACGAAATTGAGTCCGGCAAAGTTCCGTGCGTTGGTCTCGTTACGGAAACCGAGATATACCGAGTCCGCCCCGTTGTCGACTGCGGCTTTCAGGGAAGAGAGGTTTCCCGCCGGACACACCAGTTCCACGGTTGTCGTACTTCGCCAGCATCAATGGAATTGAACAGTCTTGCAGACACGGCCGGCTCCTGACCATAGACACTTTCCCCTATATGCGGATCAGACTCGTGATTTATCAGGCACCTACCGGGGCTTACTGCCAGGGTTGCGATATAGTTGGCAACGTGATTTCCGATTCCGGCATCGAGACACCGACAAGCCCGTTGTCAGGACTGCATCTGCTACTGACCTATGAGTGCAATTACGCTTGCAGCCACTGCTTTGTTTGGGGTGGACCAGCCCAGACCGGCACCATGACGGTCGAGTCCATCAAGCACATACTCAACGAGGCCGGGGCGCTGGGCACGATTGAATGGATCTACTTCGAAGGCGGCGAAGCATTCCTTTATTACCCGATCCTGTGTACCGGCATTCGTCTGGCCAAAGAATACGGATTCAAGGTTGGCATCGTTACCAATGCCTACTGGGCGAATACGGACGCCGACGCATTAGAGTGGTTGCAGCCTCTTGCCGGCTCGATTGATGACCTTGCCGTAAGCAGCGACGCATATCATGGTAGTGACGAAGGCATGAACCGGCCAGAAATTGCGCGTGGGGTCGCGCGGCAGCTGAACATGCCGGTCGATTTCATCACGGTCGCAGCGCCCGGTGCCTGCGATGTCCCGGGCGTGGTCGGTCAGTTACCGGCCGGTGAATCGCCAGTTCAGTACCGGGGTCGCGCAGCAAAAGAGCTCGCAACCCTTGTCGGAGCAAAACCGTGGCAGCAGTTCACCGAATGCCCGTGGGAAAACCTGCGGCATCCGGAGCGAGTGCACGTAGATCCTTTCGGCAACTTGCACATCTGCCAGGGCATTTCGATCGGCAATCTCTTCAGGCACTCACTCGTAGAAATCATGGGGGACTATGACCCCGACGGTCATCCCATCGTCGGGCCCCTGCTCGCCGGCGGCCCGGCGGAAATCGTTCGCCGGTATGAGCTCGATCACGAGGACGGCTACGCCGACCACTGCCACCTCTGCTACGAATCGCGTTGCGCGTTGCGCGAGCGCTTTCCGGAAGAACTGACGCCAGACCAGATGTACGGCGGCACCTGAAGGATTGCGCGATCAGGCCATAACCGAATGCACGGCGCCAGGAAAACGGCCCGTGGCGAGCAGCCGTCGCGCAGTCTTGTTGCGTTCGAGTCGAATCTGAACGAGCGAAACGAGAGCGATTGGTGTCGGTAGCAAATTAGTCTGAGCTTCAGTATGAAAGACGAGCAGTGCGTACGCTTTCTCCAGTGGGCATTGCCGCAACTGCGCATGCGTTGGTCGGGATTTCGCAAGGTACGCAGACAGGTGTGCAAACGCATCGAGCGGAGACTGCGCAACCTCGGCCTGGCGAGTGTTAAAGAGTATCAGGCCTATTTGAAAGTGCATGCCGATGAATGGCAGTGCCTCGAATCCCTGTGCCACATCACCATCTCGCGGTTCTACCGCGACAGGGGTGTTTTCGCGGCCCTGGCACAGGAGGTGCTGCCGGCACTGTCGCTCGGTGCCCGCGAGCGCGGTGATAAGAAAATACGTGTCTGGAGTGCTGGCTGTGCTTCAGGTGAAGAACCCTATACGCTCACGATCATGTGGGCCATGGAACTCGAGGCCCGCTTTCCCGATATGACAATCGACATCGTGGCTACCGACGTCGACCCCGTGATGCTGCGGCGCGCACGAGAGGCTCGTTACAATTTCAGCAGCCTGAAATACCTGCCGGAATCCTGGCGCAATCTGGCCTTCACGCGTGAGGACAATTCATATTGGCTCGGGCCCTGTTACAGGCGCAACGTCACAATCCTGGAGCAGGATATTCGCGAGCAGCAACCTGAATGCCGATTCGATCTCGTGCTTTGCCGCAACCTGGTATTCACTTATTTCAACGACGCTCTTCAGCTGGAATTGTCACAGCGAATTGCAGCTCGCATGTATGAGGGTGCGGCGATCATTCTCGGTGTTCACGAGCATCTGCCGGAATGTATACCAGACCTTTCTATTTGGTTCGAAAAGGAATGTATATACCGAAAGAACAGCCGTACCGCCTGATCAGTCGATACGTCGTTGGCCGCTCGATTCTCGCTGGGCTACCCAGTCAGGAATCTTGTAAAACCACATCTGCCACATCGACACGACCCACATGACGGCAAAGGACAGCGCCATCAGCGCACCGGAGAAC
>JBFHXJ010000026.1:0-42193 GCA_041598995.1 Woeseiaceae bacterium
CAAAAACGATTGGTCGGGGCAGCCAGATTTGAACTGGCGACCCTCTGCTCCCAAAGCAGATGCGCTACCAGACTGCGCCATGCCCCGATGCCAGGTCGCTACATTGTAGCTGCCGGTCCCCATACCGCCGAGGCCGCGCCTGACGGGGGCACGATGATACGTGCGCCTCTTGGGGCAGTCAATTCGCCGCTGCCGATTATGTGCTTGAAATCCGATACTTAGCGCGGTCCTTTTGCCCTCGCGCTCGCTTTGGTATGGTGCCGGCAATTCGTCGCTTGGACTCGGGGTAATACGAATGAGAAGGCCGGTCAGCCTGATTTTCCTGTGCCTTACTGCAACTGCGGGCCTCGCGCAGGAGCCAATACCTGCCCATCCGCATGTCAGGCTCGAGACAAGCGAGGGCGCCATCGTCCTCGAACTGGACGGGCGCCGAGCGCCGCTAACAGTCGGCAATTTCCTGCGGCTTCTCGAGAGTGGCCACTACGACGGCACGATATTCCACCGCGTCATTCCGAACTTCATGATCCAGGGTGGCGGTTACACGCCCGATCTCAAGGGCAGGGAATCTGGCGACCCGATCCCCAACGAGTCGGGTAACGGCTTGCCCAACATGCGCGGCACGATCGCGATGGCACGCACCTCCGACCCGCATTCCGCCCAGGCGCAGTTTTTCATCAACGTCAACGACAACGACTCCCTGAATCCGCAGCCTGACCGCTGGGGCTATGCGGTGTTCGGCTACGTCATCGAAGGCATGGAGGTTGCGGACAAGATCGCCAATGTGCGCACCGGCCCCGCAGGCCAGTTCTCCCGGGATGTGCCCGTCGTTCCCATCGTCCTGACCAAAGCGTCGCGCGTCGTCTATGACGACTGAAGCGACGCAAGCCCGCCTGTGACAACGCTCTTCATTTCTGATCTGCACCTGGATGCCGAACGTCCGGAGGTCACGCAGCAGTTCCTCAAGTTCTTAGGCCAGGAAGCCGCCGCGGCCGATGCCCTGTACATCCTGGGTGACCTGTTCGAATCCTGGGTGGGCGATGACGATCCGAATCCGCACTACGCGACGGTGAAGGCAGGTTTGCGCAAGCTGACAAGCCATCGTGTGAAAGTCTTATTCATGCATGGCAATCGGGATTTCGCGATCGGCGAGCGCTTCGCCAACGAGACCGGCGTACAACTCCTTCCGGATCCCTACATCGCCGATCTCTACGGCGAGCAGGTGCTCCTGAGCCACGGCGACGCGTATTGCACCGACGACGTCAAGTATCAGACCGTGCGCAAGATGACGCGCGATCCGAAGTGGCTCGCAAACATGCTCAAGAAACCCTTGCGCGAGCGGCTCGAGTTTGCCGCGAAGGCGCGCGCCGCCAGTGCCAAGTACGGCGGCATCGTGAACGAGAAGATCACCGACGTGAACCAGCGCGCCATCGAGCGCGCCCTGCTGAAGGCCAACGTCGACACGATACTGCATGGCCACACGCACCGGCCGGGTATCCACCGCTTCAACATCGACGGCGAGCCGGCGGTGCGCATCGTCCTCGGCGACTGGTTCGAGCAGGGCAGCGTCGTGCGCTGGGACAGGACCGGGCCGCGGCTGGAAGTGTTGCCGCGTTAAGCCTCGCGGCAGGACATTTCTTTACTGTGGGCGCCTCAATAAATGTCAGTCCGCGACTGTCGGAACCGCAAGTGTCTTGTTCGTAGGCGGATTGGGCTAAAGCCGCTCCCACATCAGCTTGATGGGATTCCCGAATGAAAGCGGAACTGATCGTCCGGCGTCGTGATCAAACGCGCCTCGAGTGCCTTCAGTTCGTCGAGTCTCTTGTCGCGTTCTGCCTGGCCGAGGTCTGATTCCGTCCTCGAGAATTGCAGGTAATGCTCGAAGTGCCTGGCCTCGGAATCGAGGAGTCCCGCATAGAACTTGCTGAGCCTGTCGGGAAGTTCTGGTACGAGTACGGCGAATCGTTCGCAGGACCGCGCTTCGATCAGCGCACCGACAAGGAGCAGATCCAGAAGGCGTGCCGGTTCGCTCTTGCGCACGGCGTCGCGCAGCGCTCCCGCATAACGAGATGCGGTGACGTGCTCGAACGGGATCGACATCTCGTCCATGATATTGCGCACCTGCTCGAAATGCCGCAATTCCTCGCGCGCAAGTCGCGACATGCGTTTCGCGAGAGTCGGCTTTTCCGGGTAGCGGTAGATGAACCCGAGCGCCGTGGATGCGGCTTTTAATTCGCAGTTCGCGTGATCCAGCAGTAGTTCGGGCAGGCGCCTTTTCGCTTCATCGATCCATTGCGCGGGCGTCGGCGTGCCGATGAACGCCGCGATGTTGGCGGGGACTGAGCGCTTCACAGCCAACGCAATACCTCGGCCGCGGTCTGGATCCGATCCTCCGGCCTCTTTGCGAGTAGCGAGTCGATGATCTGCTGGTACCGGCTGAGGCGACGCGGCAACGTGGGGATCGGTGCTTCGCTGTGCTTGTAGATGATACCCATCGCATTCGCATCCGTGTATGGCTTTTCGCCGATCAGCATTTCATAGAAAATGATGCCCAGAGAATAGATGTCGCTTCGCTCATCGACGTCGTAACCGCGCCCCTGCTCCGGACTCATGTAGTAGGGCGTGCCGAAGATGCGTTCGCTGCCGGTGAGCTCGTCATTCTTGAACATGTGCTTGGCGAGTCCGAAATCGATCAGCGCGACGCTGCCATCCTCACGCAGCATCACGTTACCGGGCTTCAAGTCCCTGTGCAGGATGCCGACGCTGTGCAGGTTGGACAGTGCGCTCGCGATCTGCCGCGTGAACTCGACTGCGTGTTTTTCCGGGATGCCGATCTTGAGTCTGTCCCTCAGGCTGCCACCGGGCAGATACTCCATCGCGATGTGCGCATGGTCGTCGCTGACACCGAGATCGTAGATGCGCACGATGTTCGGGTGATCGAGTTCCGCGATCATCTCGTATTCCTGCAGGAAACGATCGAACGCGCCGACGCCGTCGGAAAAATCGGGCACCTGCCGCATCACTTTGAGCACCATTCGCATGCCGGCAGATTCCTTTTCGGCGAGATATACGGCGGAATGGTCGCTCACCGCCAGCCGCCTGATGAAGCGGTAGCCTTTGACGAGGGGCTGCAGTCCGGTCGCCAGATCGCCAACGAAGAGCGAATTGGTCGAGGCGATGCGGCGTTTTGCGAGCAGCAGCGTTTCCATGCTGGTGACCAGCGCGTCGTGATCGATCTTGTCCCTGTCGAGGAAGGCACCGGCACCGAATTTGATTGCCACGTTCTTACCACGCCTGCCGAAATAGATGACCGCAGGGAATCCAGCCTTCTTCGTGAACTGCTTCAAAGTCGCCAGTGGATCGCGCTTCCCCTGCTCGTCACCCAGGAGGACGATGTCGTTGCCAGCCCCGGAAAACTCGTCCGGCAGATGGCCGGCCTCGATCGGATCGTAAGCGGAGATGATCGCATCGGGCCAATGCGTCGTGACATGATGCATAAGCAGGCTTCGGAAATCGGCCTGCCCGTCGATGATCATGACCTTGATGCTCATGCCGTTACGTCGTCCATAACGGCATGTATTTTACATGCCGACAGCCGTATCGGCGTCACCCGGTTTATCGGCGATGGTCAGATCCGGCCGCTTGTACGACTCGGCGCGCTTTAGCTTGGCGGCGTCGGAACGTTCCTCTTCGAGCGCCTTCAGATAATCGGCGCTCACGTCGCCGGTCACGTATTCACCGGAGAAACAGGAGGTATCGAACTGCGTGATGATCGAATTGTCGTGCCGCACCGAGCGAATGAGACCGTCCAGGTCCTGATAGATGAGTCGATCTGCACCAATGAGCTCCTCGACTCTTTCATTCGTGCGGCCATTCGCGATGAGCTCGGATACCGCCGGCATGTCGATGCCGTAGACGTTCGGGTACCTGACCGGTGGTGCGGCCGACGCGAAGTACACTTTGCGGGCGCCGGCTTCGCGCGCCATCCTGATGATCTGTCGCGAGGTCGTGCCGCGCACGATCGAGTCGTCGACCAGCAAAACGTTCTTGCCTCTGAACTCCAGGTCGATGGCATTCAACTTGTGGCGCACCGACTGTGCGCGCTCCGCCTGGCCGGGCATGATGAAGGTTCGGCCGATGTAGCGATTCTTGATGAAGCCCTCGCGATACTTGACGCCCAGGTGATAGGCGACCGGAACCGCAGCAGTCCGGCTCGTGTCCGGAATCGGAATGACGACGTCGATATCGTGATCCGGCCATTCGCGGACGATCTGTCCGGCTAGTTGCGCGCCCATGCGCAGCCGCGCCTTGTAAACGGAAATGTCGTCGATGATCGAGTCCGGCCTCGCGAAATACACATACTCGAATATGCAGGGCGAGTAGCTCGTTTCGCCGTCATACTCGCGGCTGTGCATGACGCCTTCATTCTCGATGTAGATCGCTTCCCCGGGACGAACGTCACGCAGCCTGTCGAATTCCAGCAGATCGAGTGCCACGGATTCCGACGCAACCATGTACTCGGTCCCGTCGTCGGTTTCCTTGCGTCCGATGACGATCGGCCGAATGCCATTGGGATCGCGAAACGCGACGATACCGTGCCCGATAATCAACGCAACGACGGCGTAACCGCCGGAACAGCGCCGGTGTACCGCAGCAACGCTGTCGAAGACTTGGTCGGGCGTCGGTCGTCCATTCGACCGAATCTGCAACTCGTGAGCAAAAACATTGAGCAGGACTTCTGAATCCGACGTCGTGCTCAGGTGCCTTCGATCCTCGCGCGTCAAATGGTCTGCGAGCGAATGGTAATTCACGAGGTTGCCGTTGTGCGCGAGACAAATGCCGTACGGCGAATTGACGTAAAAGGGTTGCGCCTCTGATCTCTGCGCGCCGCCCGCGGTCGGGTAACGAAGGTGTCCCATGCCGACATTGCCGGTCAGACGCATCATGTGGCGCGTACGGAATACGTCGCGAACCAGACCATTGCTCTTACGCATGTTCATCCCGTCCTTGCCCCAGGTGACCATGCCGGCGGCATCCTGTCCCCGGTGTTGCAGGACGGTCATCGCATCATAGAGCGACTGGGCGACGGGTTTCTTGCCTACAATTCCGACGATTCCACACATGTTCTCATTTTTTGTTTCTCACCGTGCTTGGTTATTCGACAGTGGCCTGGCTCAGCTTGATGTCATCGAGCATTTCGTCCGGTCGCAGCAACTCCATGCCCTTCGGGGCCATCACCTCGATCCAGTCGGCCACCGTTTCCGCATACGGTATGAGGCTCGACTCGAGCCACCACCGCTCTCCGTCGAAAGCGGCATAGCGGCCGAGCATCGCGAAAAGACCGGCGAGCACGACCGCACGCAGGAAGCCGAATACGCCCCCAAGGTAGCGATCGGTGCCAGTGAGGCCTGCCATTCGGACGATTTTCGAGATTCCCCAGCCCGCGAGCGCGCCCAGGGCGAGGATGATGATGAAAACCAGGAAACGGCCTGCCCACATTTCGATTTCGGTCGAGCCTATCGAACCACCGAGCCAGCCGCCGGCGTAAGGGCCGAGGTGCAGGGCGGCCCAGATTGCGAGCAACAGCGATGCGATCGAGATGGCTTCTCTGATGATGCCACGGACGATACCGACGACAACTGATGCCAGTACCGCAATGATGATCACGATGTCGACTATGGTCATCAGAGATTAATCGTCGCACGATGTCCTTGAAGGGCGGTCTGTCGAGGCTGACGGGATTCTAACAGAACAATCGTTGTTCGCATCCCGACATGGATGTCCGTCAGGGGTGTGGCACGACCTGCCCGGTAAGACCCGATTCGCCGAGGCGCGCCGCGATGGACTCGGCGCTATCGCGATCCTTTTGCGGCCCGATACGGACCCGGTGCAATTCACCCGAGGCCGTGTCGTGCTTGCTCAGAAATGCGGCATATCCCTGGTCGCGCAGATCTTTGGCCAGGCGTTCTGCATTCTTCTGATTCGAGAAACTGCCGAGCTGCACGGCCCATAGTCCGGTTGCGGATTTCTCCGCCACAGTCGGCTTTTTGTCGTCGATCAGCGACGCGACTGTCGTCTCTTTCTTTGCCTCGGGTTTCGCGGGCGCCGGCTCGGTGCGCACGGGTTCCGGTTCCTTTTCTGCGGTTGGCGGCATGCTCACCGGCACGGGCTCTTGCCGGTCGCGGTTTAACACGACGGTCTGCATCTCGCCCTCACGTTGGCTCTGGCCGGGCAGCGCCACCGCTTTGCTGACGATCTCGGTCTCGCCCGACGGGCCGTCCAGAAACACCGGCACGACCAGGACGGTGACGCCGACAAGTACGATCGCTCCGATCACGCGCTCTTTCAGTTCTCTATCCACTGTATTTTGCAGGAACTGCAGCCCTAAGCGGCGGTGAGTATAACGTATCGGCACTGTCAAACAGCAGCTTATTGGCTCAGCAGCGCCTTGCCCGGAGCCACTCGAGCGCCGGTCCGACGGTGTAGAAAGAACCGGTCACGAGAATTACCGTATCCGAATCGGCGCGGCTGTCTTCGGCTTCGAGCGCTGATGCGATCGAGTCTGCGATGCGGCAGGGCTTGCCTGTGCTGTTGGCGATCTTCTGCGCAAGGACCCTTGCGGGCTCCGCCCGCGTGCCCTTTAGAGGCACGGCAACCCAGGAATCGACCAGCTTCTCGAGCGGCGCGACGATGCCCGACACGTCCTTGTCGGCGAGCACGCCGACGACTGCGGTTACGCGCCCTGGCGGCGCCAGTTTTTCGAGCGAGCCCGCGAGGACGGCGGCCGACGCCGGATTGTGCGCCACATCGAGCACCCAGGTGCGCCGTGCCTTGACGACCTGGAACCGGCCATCGAGCTTCAGGCCGCCGAAAGCGCGGTTGACTGCATCCAGCGCCAGCACGTCGTCCATTGCCATCGCCTCGACCACGGCAAGCACGGCCGCCGCATTCTGCAACTGGATGGCGCCCGCCAGTGCCGGCGGGCGCAGCCCGACAAGCTCGTGCTCCCTGCCGCACCACGACCATGTCCCTTTCGTACCGCCGTCGAGCCGGTAGTGAAAATCTTCCCCGGCCACGCGCAGATGGGCGCCGATTGCGGCGGCGTGCTGCCTGATGACCGCCGCGTGTTCCGTCGAGCCGAAAACGGCCGGTTTTCCAGCGCGCATGATCCCGGCCTTCTCTGCCGCGATCGATTCGGGATCTTTGCCGAGCCACGCAGTATGGTCGAGCGAGATGTTCGTGATGAGGCATGCATCGGGTTCCACCGCATTGACGGCATCGAGGCGCCCGCCCATGCCAACCTCGAGTATCTGGGTGTCAACGCCCGCTTCGGCGAAGGCGACAAGTGCTGCGAGTGTTCCGAACTCGAAATAGGTTAGCGGGATATCACGTCTCGCCGCCTGTACGCGCTCGAAAGCCGCAATGATTGCATCGTCGCTTGCATCCACGCGATCGATGCGGATGCGTTCGTTGTAGCGCACAATGTGCGGCGACGTATAGCTGCCGGTCTTGTATCCGGCATTCGCAAATAACGCCTCGAGCATAGCGACACTCGAGCCTTTACCGTTGGTTCCAGCGATGTTGACGACGCGGTCCGGAAGCGGCAGCGCGAGCGCATCGAGAACTACCGCGACTCGTTCCAGCCCGAGGACGATTTCGCGCGGTGAAAGCGTTTCGAGCCACGGCAGCCAGTCGTCCAGTGAAGTGAATGAACCGGTCTGGTTCATGAGACGAAATCTGTTGTCGTTATTTGCTATCTGCCGCGGGATTGGGGCGGTTTTCGAGCTTCGCGAGCAGGTCGGCTACTTCCTCACGCAGGTTGCGCCTGTCGACGATCATGTCTATTGCACCGTGGTCCAGGAGAAACTCGCTGCGTTGAAAACCGTCGGGCAGTGTCTGGCGGACGGTTTGTTCGATTACCCGCGGCCCGGCAAATCCGATCAGCGCCTTGGGCTCGGCAATGTTGATGTCGCCCAGCATCGCCAGGCTCGCCGATACGCCACCGGTCGTCGGATCAGTCATCACGGAGATGAACGGGACGCGAAGTTCACCGAGGACGGTCAGCGCCGCCGAGGTCTTGGCCATCTGAAGAAGCGAGAACAACGCTTCCTGCATTCTCGCCCCGCCGCTCGCCGAAAAACAGATAAGCGGCACGCGGTTTTCGGCGCAGAAATTCGCGGCACGACAGAATCGTTCGCCGACGACCGACCCCATCGAGCCGCCCATGAACTGGAATTCGAATGCGCAGGCGACGATTGGCCGACCGAACAATCTCCCTTTCACGGCGATCATCGCGTCCTTTTCGCCGGTTTGCTTCTGTGCCTGGGAGATGCGGTCGCGATATCGCTTGCTGTCCCGGAAACGCAGCGGGTCCTGTGGCTCGAGATTGGCGGCGATTTCTTCCTGCGTACCGGCATCGAGAAAAAAACCAAGGCGCGTCCGCGCGCCAATGCGAATGTGGAAATTACACTTCGGGCAGACCTGCAGGTTCCGTTCCAGCTCCGTCCGGTAGAGTTGCGCATCGCATTCGGGACACTTGATCCACACGCCTTCCGGCACGGACCGTGTCCGTTGCTCGGTCTTGATGCGCGACGGCATCAGTTTCTCAAACCAGCTCATAGACTCGCATCATAAACGAAACTTCCCGGCTCCGGGTCTGCTACCGTGGGAATTCTGAATTGCGGCGGATAGTCGACCGCGATGAGTGTAAGTCCGTGCGCCGGTGCCGCGACACCACCTTGTTTCCGGTCGCGACTTTCCAGCACCGTCCTGGCCCAGTCGGGTTCCTGTTCACCCTTGCCGATTGCGACCAGCATGCCCGCCATGTTCCTGACCATGTGTTGCAGGAAGGCATTTGCGGTCACGGTGATTGCCAGCCAGTTCGCCTGTCGCACGATTTGCAGGTTTGAGATTTCGCGTACTGGCGTCGATGCCTGGCAACCGGCTGCCCGGAACGCCGAAAAGTCACGTTCGCCGACGAGGCACTCTGATGCATCGCGCATCGCGTCTTCGTCGAGCGGCTCGAAAACCCACCAGGCACGATTTCGATTGAGCGAGGAACGCACTGGACGATTGAGAATCAGGTAGCGATAGCTGCGCGACGTTGCCGAGAAACGCGCATGGAAATCGTCGCTGACGAGCGTGACCCAGTTTGCATTGATGTCATCGGGCAACGCCGAATTGATGCCCAGCAGCCAGCCGCGCAGCGAGCGCTCCGCGCCGGTGTCGAAATGCGCTACCTGGCCCGACGCGTGCACGCCGGTGTCCGTGCGCCCGGCACAGATGACGTCGACCTCCTCGTCGGCAACCCGGGAAACCGCCTGCTCGACCAGCGATTGAACGCCGATACCGGATTTTTGGCGCTGCCAGCCGTTATAGGCGCTGCCGTCGTACTCGATACCGAGTGCTAGACGCATAGTTGTCGATTACTTCGGCGATGTGTCATTACGAGCGAAGCAACCCATATTCGGGCTCGTTGTATCACCAATAGATTGCTTGGTCGCTGTGCTCCTGGCAATGACATCGGAATCTCATTGCTTCAGGCGCAAGACGAATAGTGGTAACCGGGTATGACGAAAAGAAATGCGTTTAACTGGAAGGCATCGATTCCAGTAATTGCTGCGCCTGCTGGCGCTGGCCCTCATCACCCTCGTTCAACACTTCCTCCAGGATGCTCCGCGCGCCGTTGGGGTCGCCCATGTCGACATAGGCGCGTGCAAGATCGAGCTTGGTGCCGACCTCGGTCATGGTGCGTGCCTCGTCTGATTCGCCTTCGAGGTCGTCCGGCGATGCCGCCAGGGTCGGGCTGTCGTCGCCGAAATCCAGATTGATGTCGTCGGGGTCGATGTCGGTTTGCGTGACATGAGGCATCTGCGCCGTTTCCGCGGTCTGATCCACGCCGGCTTCACCGACCTGCGTGACCTCGAGTATGCCGGTCAGATCGTCCAAATCGACGTCCGGCGTCGTTTCACCGCCGAGTGTCGGCATCTCCCCGGTTTCATCGAGCTCCTGGGTTTTCGCAAAATCCAGATCGACGTCGGGTGCAAGCACGGTCGATTCGTCACTGCTGAGTGACGCGAGCAATGTTTCGTCATCGTCGCTCAGGGATGCACCGAGATCGGCTCCCGTTTGGACTGCCATGTCGTCGCTCAATGCCTGCGTTTGCCCGGTCGCATCGAGCAGTCCAATGTCGATTTCCACGTCGGTGTCATCGATCGACTTCGTCTCGGGAAGCGCCAGGTTCGTGTCGGTGGCATCCTCGAGGGCCGGTATCTCGCCGGTTTCCGCCATGTCGTCGGCATCGATCGCAAGATTCTTGCCGGTCATCGTCAAGTCGTCGATTCCTTGGGATTCCGAGGTATCGTCGAGACCCGAAATCTGATCTTCGATATCGTCGTCGCCGGCGATTTGTGAATCATCCATGCCCTCGAGATCCAGCCCGAGATCGTCGAGATCGATCTCCGCGGTCGCGTCACCCTGGACCCTGGCCGCTGTCGCCGTATCGTCATCGAAGACGTCGGCGATCTCGGTGGCGTCATCCGTACCTGCCGGCAACTCGCCGGTAGCGTCCAGCGCATCGAATTGCTGCTCGATCGTCGGTGTATCCGATCCGGCCACAGGCATTTCCGACGTATCTTCGCCGAGGTCAATGACTTCGGCCGCTCCGGTCACACCCGACGCGAAATCGATATCGAGGTCACCGCCGGTTTGCGTGTCAGCATCGAATGACAGGTCTACCGCCTGCATCTCGTCGCCCGCACCGGCTTCGAAGTCGATGTCGAGCTTGCCGGCGTCCTCACCACCTTCGAACGACAGGTCGACCGCTTTCGTCGCGGCGGCGGGGCTGACACCGGAGAACAGTTCGTGATCCGCAGCAATCTGCTGGCCCATGATGACGATCTTGTCCCATTCGGCATTCGAATCGCCGCTGGTCGCAGCGCGCAACTTGCCGGCTGCCTCTACGAATGCATCGCGATTACCCCAAACGAAATAGATCTCGCAAAGCTTCGCGAGCAGATCCTCGCGCTCCGGTTCGACCTCCAGCGCTCCGTTGATCAGGTCGGCGGCCTGATCGTACAGGCCGTATGCCATATGGAAATCGGCTTCGGCCACCGGGTCGGCCTGGTCGAGATTGATCGCCGTGTCACTGTGAAAAGTATCCTCGAGCAGCGAATCGCGTGTAATCTCGGTGACCGGCGCCTCCTCGACCATCGAGGACACGAGTTCGTCCTCGACCGGCTCCTCGATCATCGAATCTGCCGTGAAGTCCGCCGGCACTTCCGCGGTCTCATCGAGTTCCAGCTCGTCGGGGCCCGGCGATGCCAGGTCGGTCGCTTCGATCGAGTCGGCTGCCGGCATCTCGAACGTATCGATCATCGAATCCTCGATCGGGCTGTCGATCAGCGGTTCCGGCGCCGCGGCTTCGACGATCGGCTGCGTGGCGCTGGCCTGATCCTCCGCAGCAGGCATCTCGAAGGTGTCGCCCATCATATCGATCGAATCCTCGACGGGGCGCGGCGGGGCCGTTTCCTGTTCGACGACGACGATCGACGCATCGTCTTCCTTGGCCAGGGCGCGCAGGCGTTCCGTCGAAGCCATCGACTCGTCGTCGATGTCGTCCTGCTCCAGCGATTCCCACATGCCGGTGGAGTCTTCGTCATCGCCGCTCCCGGCGCGGCGCGCGAACCAGACCAGCAATCCGACAGCGACGATGAGCGCTCCGCCGATGATTCCCCAGATGCTGTTGACGTAGCCCAGGATGGTGTCCACCAGGCTGGTACGCCGCGGCGGCGTGTCTGCGGCCACCACGGGTGCCGGCCGCGTCACCTCCTCGTCGGCCACCGCATCGTCGACGACGAGCTCTTCGTCGGCGGCTTCAGGCTCGAACTCGTCGTCGGCGATGTCGTCGGCGAGCAGTTCGTCATCGACAAACGGATCCTCGATCGTGTCAGCGACCGGCTCCTCGATCGGTAATGGCTCCGGCGGCTCCTCGCCGCGAAGTTCGGCAAGCTCGGAGCGAAGTGCCGCCAGCTCGTTGTCGGTCAGTTCGATCAGGGAATCCTGGTGATCCGCCAGTAGCGCTTCGATCTCGTCGATCCGCGCCTCCTCTGGATCGACCAGATCGGTCGCCGCGGCGTCCGCGGTATCCCGGTCGACGTCGTCGTCGAATACGCCTACATCGTCGTCGGGCGGTAACAACGTCAGCGATGGTTGTGTCTGCGTGTCTAATGCGGGTGCAGCGCCGCTCCAGGCCGCATTTTGTCGCTGTACCTCGGCCAGGGCATCGCCGCGGCTGATGCGAAAAATTTCGTCGGCGCTCGGGATCCTGAGTGTCGCACCGGCGGACATGATGTTGATGTTGCCGGCGAAAGCATCGGGGTTGGCTTCGAAAATCGCGAGCATCGTCTGGTTCATCGTGAGGCGCGAATCGGGCCGCACCCTGGACGTGATGCTCCATAAGGTATCGCCACGCCGCACAAGCACCTCGCCGCCCACCGTCGTATCGAAATCCGGTTCGTCGAAGACCGGTGCGGGTTCGACTGCGGGCTCGTCGACGGGCTCGAAGACCGGCGGTTCATCCACCTGGGCGACCGGTTCCTGCACCGGCGGTTCAAAGGCCGGCTCGGGTTGCGGAGGCGTAACCGGCGGTTGCGGAGCGGGTCGCTGGATCTGCCCGCTGTCGGCTTGTGCCGCACGTGTCGGCGCAGTGATCGCCTGCGTTGACTGAGTTACCGGAGGCGGTGCGAACGTCGGCGGATCGAGAAGCAAGGTGTATTCACGCAATAAACGTCCGCGTGTCCAACTCGCCTCGACGAGAAATGTAATGAAGGGTTCCGTGACGGGTTCATCTGATGTAATAGTGACGACGTTGCCGTCTGCTCTGCCGGATCGAATGATGCGAAATTGCAATCGTGACAAGAACAACGGACGATCGAGATCGTAACGCGTAAATGTTTCGACTGATGCAAGTCGAACGCGAAGGTTGTCCAATTCTTCCGGTGTCGCCGCAAGCAATTCGATTTCTGCGCGCAGCGGCTCGTTTAACGCCGAACTCAGGCGAATTTCTCCGAGCCCAAGGGCCCACGACTGACTCGCAAGCAGCACTGCTGGCAAGAGCCACAAGCGATTGAGTCTTGGCGACATAGTAATTTTCTCCAGCTCCCCGAAAAGGCTAGAAATGGCCGGCCTGGAGCCCGAATCCCGAAAAAGTGCGACCCTTAATCATAGCGACTGAACTATACTTTATAAACCGTTTTTGGCCAATATTTCAGCTATTTGGACGCTATTTAGAGCCGCGCCCTTACGTATGTTGTCAGATACGACCCACAGGTTCACGGCGCTCGGATGGCTGATGTCATCACGCACCCTGCCGACGTAGACGGCGTCGGTGCCCGCGCTGTCGGTGACCGCGGTGGGATATTGGCCGGTCTCAACGCCGTCGATGAGCGTGACGCCGGGGGCATTTCGCAGCAAATCACACACTTCCGCGGCCGAGATCTTGCTGCTGGTCTCGACATTGACTGCTTCGGAGTGTCCAAAAAACACGGGAATGCGAACCGTCGTCGCATTCACCGCGATGTCATTGTCACCGAGTATCTTTCTCGTTTCCCATGCGAGTTTCATTTCTTCTTTCGTGTAACGATTCTCCTGGAACGCATCAATATGCGGAATTGCATTGAATGCAATCTGCTTTTGCGGGCCTGTCAGCTCCAGCGGCTTGCCGTTGAGCAACGCCGCCGACTGTCGTGCAAGTTCCTCGACTGCTCGTCTTCCCGCGCCCGAAACCGATTGATACGTTGCGACATTGATTCGCCTGATTCCCGCTGCATCGTAAATCGGCTTCAATGCAACGACCATCTGAATCGTCGAACAGTTGGGATTGGCGATGATTCCGCGATTCTCATACTCGGCAATTTTTTCCGGATTCACTTCCGGCACGACGAGTGGAATGTCATCGTCGTATCGAAATCTCGACGTGTTGTCGATGACGACGCAACCGGCCGCCGCCGCCTTCGGCGCGAAAACCTCGGATACGGATGCGCCGGCGGAAAAGAGCGCAATCCTGCACTGCGAGAAATCAAAATCAGCCAGATCCGATACCGTCAATTGCCGATCACCGAAATCGACCTTCTTGCCGACCGATCGCTCGCTGGCGAGGGCGAACACCTTGCCGACCGGAAACTTTCGCTGGGCAAGGATGTCGAGCATTGCCTCGCCGACAACGCCGGTCGCGCCTACGATGGCAATATTTGTTGCATCTAACACTTTGGCTGCTGGTCCCGTTAGAAAATAAAAAATCGCCGATACAGGTGTTGATTAAATCAGCTTTGCGCCTTTGCGGATATCACGGGCGTGGCGGTTTGTACGTCGGCATTCTGGCCGCGATGACGCAGGTAATGATCCATGAGCACGAGCGCAACCATGGCCTCTGCGATCGGCGTTGCGCGCAAACCGACACAGGGGTCGTGGCGACCGTGCGTCGCGATCTCCGACTTCTTGCCCGACTTGTCAATGGTCGTACCCGGTTTGGTGATACTCGATGTGGGTTTCATCGCGATACTTATATAAATGTCCTGTCCCGAGGAAATACCGCCGAGCGTGCCACCGGCATCGTTTTTCTCGAATCCCTCCGGCGTTATCTCGTCGCGGTGTTCGCTGCCTTTCTGCCGTACCGCCGCAAAACCCGCTCCGAGTTCCACACCCTTCACCGCATTGATGCTCATCAGGCCGCGCGCCAGGTCAGCCTCCAGCTTGTCGAAGACCGGCTCGCCGAGCCCCGGCGGCACATTCGAGGCGATCACGCTGATCCTGGCGCCGATCGAATCGCCCTCTGCGCGCAATTCGTCCATGAATTTCTCGAGCTCGGCGATGCGCTCCGGGTCGGCGCAAAAGAAAGGGTTCTGATCGACGAAATCGAGGTCCCGTGCCGCGAGCTCGATGGGACCGAGCTGCGACACGTAACCGCGAATTTCGACGCCGAGCCGTTCTCTCAGATATTTCCTGGCGATAGCGCCGGATGCGACCCGCATCGTGGTTTCCCTTGCCGACGCGCGCCCGCCGCCGCGGTAGTCGCGGATGCCGTATTTCTGCTGGTAACTGTAGTCGGCGTGACCCGGGCGAAACTTGTCCTTGATGTCGCTGTAGTCGCGTGACCGCTGGTCCGTGTTTTCGATCAGGAGGCCGATCGGCGTGCCGGTCGTCCTTCCCTCGAACACCCCCGACAGGATCCGGACCAGATCTTTTTCCTGACGCGCGGTCGTGTGCCGCGACTTGCCCGGGCGCCGACGCTCGAGGTCGCGCTGAATGTCGGCCTCCGATAATTCCATGCCGGGCGGACAGCCGTCGACGACGCAGCCCATCGCAGGGCCGTGGCTCTCGCCGAAAGTCGTCACCGTGAATAAACGCCCGAAGCTGTTTCCTGACATGCCCTATCCCGCTTTACCTGGCCGCAGAATCGTATCGCTGCCGGTGCCGTTCCAGTTCGTCCTTCGTCAACAGGAACACGCCCTGACCGCCCCATTGAAATTCGAGCCAGACGAACCCGGTGTCCGGGAAACGCCGCTCCAGTGCGGGCTGGCTAGCACCGACCTCGACGATCAGGATTCCGTCATCGGCGAGGAAACGGGGTGCATCATGCAGGATCGCCAGCACCGAATCCAGACCGTCTTCGCCCGCGGCAAGGCCCCGCAGCGGTTCGTGGCGGAACTCCCGCGCCAGCGCGTCCATTTCGCGCCGGTCGACATACGGCGGATTGCTGATCAGAATGTCATAGCCTGGTTGGTCCGCTTCGAGTTCCGCGAAAAAATCGGACTGCAGGAGGCGCACCCGCGATTCGAGGCCATAACGCTCGACGTTGATCGCCGCGACGGCAAGCGCATCGCTGTCGATATCGACGGCGTCGACAGTGACGTCGGGAAACTCCAGGGCCACGGCGATCGCGATGCAGCCGCTGCCGGTGCCCAGGTCCATCACGCTGCGGACGCATTCCGGCTTCACCCATGGCGAGAAATGCCGCAGGATCAGCTCGGCGAGCGGTGATCGTGGCACCAGCACGCGTTCGTCGACATAGAACGCGCGGCCGGCAAACCAGGCCTCGTGCGTCAGGTAGGCAACCGGTACGCGCTCCTCGATGCGTCGCCGGACCAGTGCCTGCAGCCGTTCCTGCTCTGCCGCCCCGAGTTCTCGCGCGTAATGCGTCGCGGCCTGCGCATGGTCGAGTTTCATTGCGGCAAACACCAGATAGGCTGCCTCGTCGATGGCGTTGTCCGTGCCGTGCCCGTATGCGAGCTCGGCCTCGTCGAACGACTTCGCGGTGCGGCGGATGAATTCTTCTACGGTGATCTTCTGCATGTAAGGTATCGCGGCTAAAGCCGCTCCCACAGGAGCCGCTCCTACGATATTAATAGATCTGCAGGGGCGGCTTCAGCCGCGAACGAGATCGACAATTCGCAACTGCGATAGAATGTGCTCGCTGTGGAACCATTACGGAAAATCCTGGTGATCACGTTCGTGGTCACCGGCATTGCAGGCGGCGCCGTGTTCCTGCACCTGGCAATGCAGGGTCCGCGCGACCTGCCACAATATGCGACGGTGCTGCGGGAACCGGTAACGCTGCCGCCATTCAGCCTGCGCGATCATAACGGCGCGCCGTTCGACAATGAATCCTTCCGCGGTCGCTGGAGCCTGATGTTTTTCGGATTTACCAATTGCCCGGATATCTGCCCGGCGACGCTCACGCAACTGGCGATGGCACGCAATCGTGTTCTGCACGCAAACGGGGGCAGTTTTCCGGAGATCATACTGGTCAGCGTGGACCCGCAGCGGGATAGTCCGGAAGTCATGGCGGCCTACGTCGCCAAATTCGGCGAAGGGATAACGGGCGTAACGGGGGCGCTCGAGGAAATTCGCAAATTGACTGCTACCCTCGGCGTTTATTTCCATCAGGCGGCAGGCGCGGACGGTCACCGCAGCGTCGAGCATTCCGCGGCCGTGATGCTTATTAATAAGAGTGGTGCCATGAGCGCGCTTTTCGGCGCGCCGCACGGTATCGATGATTTCGTCAACGACGTGCCGTTGATTACGGAGACGACCTGACGGCTCTCTCGAGAAGGGCCATCCCCGGCGATGTCGAAATTTCTCTCCTGGTCGTTTGCCTTCTTGCAGTTCGTGATGCCGAAGCACCTGTTGACCGCTCTCGTGTATCGCATCGCTAGGATTCGGCTGAGGCCGGTGAAAGATTTCCTGATCCGTCGTTTCAGCGCGTTCTATGCAATCGACGTCGAAGAGGCCGCAAGTCCCGTTCCCGATGGCTATGCGACTCTCAACGATTTCTTCACGCACTCGCTGGCCGATGGGGCGCGGTTGGTCGATTCATCGGCGGAATCGATCGTCTCGCCGGTCGACGGTACCGTGAGTGCGGCCGGCAGTATCGATTCGGACATGCTGTTCCAGGCAAAAGGGAAACGGTACTCCCTCGCCGATCTGTTGATGACGGATATCGACGACGCGAATCGATTCATCGACGGCATGTTCGCGACTCTGTACCTGGCACCACACAACTATCATCGCGTGCACAGCCCGGCAGCGGCGCGTCTCGTCGCTGCGCGTTATGTGCCCGGCGCTCTTTACAGCGTCAACGATGCCACCGTATCCCTGATGCCGGGTCTGTTCACCCGCAATGAAAGACTCATTTGCCATTTCGCGCGTGATAGCGCTCCGTTCACACTGATCCTGGTCGGCGCCCTCAATGTCGGCAGCATCAGTACGCCGTGGACCGGCGAAATCCGGCCACGCCGCAAGGGCGTGGTACGGGAGATTGATGTCCTGAAAAATGGGCACCCGACCGAAGTGGCAAAAGGCGATCTCGTCGGCACATTCAACATGGGTTCGACGGTCATCGTTCTGTTTCCGCCGGGATCGGTCGAGTTCGACGCGTGCTTCACGGCCGGTGCGAGGATCCGGATGGGCGAGGCGGTCGGGCGGAATGTCGCGTGACGGACGACGGCTGGCGACCGCGGGCGACACCGGCCGGTGCCAGGGCCAGGGCGGCGATGTTGAGGCGCGCGCGTCAATTCTTCGAGAGGCGCGAAATCCTCGAGGTCGACACACCGATCCTGACCCGGTTTCCGGTGACGGATCCGCATATTGCGAGCCTGGCGGTGGGATCTTCGCCGCACGCGCTATTCCTGCACACCTCGCCGGAATACCGCATGAAACAGTTGCTGGCGGCGGGATTCGGTGACATCTATCAGATCTGCAAGGTTTTTCGCGATGGCGAACGGGGAGCCCATCACCTGCAGGAATTCACGCTGGTGGAATGGTACCGCCAGGATTTCGGCTTGCAGCAGATCATGCGCGAGACGATCGAATTCTTAGCGACACTCCTCGAAAAACCGGCGCTCGTGTCGACAGCGGAGATCACGAGTTACGACGCGCTGTTTCGCGAATCGCTCGACCTGGATATACGCGCGGCGGACTCGTCGCAGCTGGCGGCGTCCCTCAACGCCGATCGCGATCTCGAGCGCGCCATTGGCGACGACCGGGACGCGTGGCTTGATCTCATTCTCACGCAGCGCATCGTGCCGCGTCTCACGCCGGACCGGTTCACCGTGATATCACACTATCCTGCGAGCCAGGCCGCTCTCGCACGACGTTGCCCCGACGACCCGGCTTGCGCCGACCGCTTCGAGGTGTATTACGGCAGCGCCGAACTCGCGAACGGCTATGTCGAACTGACGGATGCCGACGAACAACTGGCACGATTTCGACGCGACCAGCAACATCGCCGCAGCAGGAAATTGCCCGTTCACGAGATCGACGCGGACTTCGTCGCTGCGCTGCGCGCCGGATTACCGCCCTCTGCGGGCGTCGCGGTCGGCTTCGAGCGGCTCCTCATGGTGCACGAGGGCGAGTACGATATCGCCGCAGTGACTAACTTCATTAGCTCGGTGTCATGACGCTCGATTACCGCTCACTGAACACGAAACTCTCCGGCCTCATCGCGGACGAAGGCGATGCACTCGCCTCGAGCGCCAATTTCGTCGGCTTGTTGTTTCACGAGATACCCGATATCAACTGGCTCGGCATCTATGTCCTGCGCGGCGACGAGCTCGTACTCGGACCGTACCAGGGGAAGCCCGCGTGCGTGCGTATTCCTCTGGGTCAGGGTGTGTGCGGTTCGGCGGCCCTCGCGATGCAGACGCTGCGTGTCGACGACGTTCATGCCTTCGACGGTCACATCGTGTGTGACCCGGAATCCCGATCAGAAATCGTCGTGCCGCTTTCGGTTAACGGCAAACTGATCGGCGTCCTTGACATCGACAGCCCGAATCACTCCCGCTTCAGTGCCGCAGACCAGGCAGGCGTGGAATTACTCTGCGCAACGTTTCTCAATCACATTGAACAGAAGTTCGAGGATTCCGGCAGATTTATTTGACGCGGGAGACGTATTCGCCGGTCCGCGTATCCACCCGTATCAGTTCACCCGGCTCGACGAATAACGGCACTCTGACGACTGCGCCTGTGGATAGCGTCGCCGGCTTGACGCCGCCCGATGCCGTATCGCCGCGGACGCCCGGATCCGTTTCGGTAATCTCGAGGTCGACAAAGTTCGGCGCCGTAACCTGCAGCGGCGAGTTGTTCCACAGCGTAACCTGGCAGACGTCCTGCTCTTTCAGCCACTGTCGGGCATCAGCGACGGCGTTCTCGTCCGCCGCGTATTGCTCGAAAGTGTCCTCGAGCATGAAGTGCCAGAATTCGCCGTCCGAATACAGGTACTGCATTTCCTTTTCGACGACGTCCGCGGCCTCGACGCTGTCACCCGATCGAAAGGTCTTGTCGACGATTTTTCCGGTCTTCAGATTCCTGATCTTGACACGATTGAATGCCTGGCCTTTACCGGGTTTGACGAACTCGTTCTCGACGATGACGCAGGGATCGCCGTCGATCATGATGCGCAGACCGGACCGGAATTCGTTGGTGTTGTAGTTGGCCATTTCGTTTCCGACGACCGCCGCGATGCAATCGAGTTGCGACGCTCGAACCGGTATCGCTGCGGGTCGATTAAGGGATTACCGGGTCGATGCTTACATAATCCGGCCACGTGAGGCAACGATCCTCGCCGGGGTGCGTGCGGAAATCAGTTGCGGAAAATCGACAAGAGCGGTCGATCCGGGTCGCATTTCGCCCTGCAGGTCCCCCGATGCACTCGCGGACATCGCCATTTTTTGATTCCTGTCACGGTTTTGGAACTGCATCAGGGACTACGCAGACCGTGTTGTATAGACTTTTCTGACCTCCCCGAGGGTCCCTTAAACACAGTGCCGGTACCAACTCCAAGGATAGAGATTTGACCGAGCGAAAATACATTGCGATCGCCGTGCTGACGGATAAGGAAGAAGATGTCGAACTCGTCAATGGCACGCTTCGCCACGCCGGACATGCCGCACACTGTCACTGGGTCGAAAGTTCGCGGCGCTTCGACGAACTCCTCGACAAGGAAGAAATCGAGCTCGTCATTCTGAACGAGGATCGCTACCCGGCCAAAATCCACCAGGTCATCAAGCAAAAAGGTGTGTTCTACCCGGAAGTGCCGCTACTGGCGCTGCGCAAGGTCGTTGACGAGGACTCCATCCTGGAGGCTATGAACGCCGGCGCCTGCGATCTCGTTTCCATCGACAACAAGAAACGCCTGCTGATGGTCGTGGACCGCGAACTGCGCGCTTACCGGGTCGAACGCGCGCTGAATTCGACGCTCACCTCTGCCACGGTGTACCGCCGTCAGCTAAACGATTACATGGCCAATGCGGCGAGCGCGATCGCCTTTGTTCAGGAAGGCATCATCGTGGAGGCGAACAAGTCCTGGTTCGATCTCTTCCGGGCAAAGGACAAATCCGATGTCATCGGCTTGCCGCTCATGGACAATTTCAGCGACGAGAACAAGGCGGCGATAAAAGGCGCTGTCGTCGCGACGATGAAGGGAAAATGGAAGCCGGGCCACAAGTTGTCCGTAAGGCCTGCGTTCGGTGGGGAAGGCACGAACCTGGAACTCGATTTTCGCCTCACTGATTCCGATGCCGGCCCGTACGTGCAGGTCCGCATCGCACCGCCGCGAAACGCCATCGAGGAACCGACGAAGCTCGCCCACGAAGCCCTGAAGCGCGACCCGACGACGCTGTTCCTGCATCGCGCCCAGTTCCTGGATCGGCTGAAGAAGAGACTCAAAAACAAGCCGAAATCCGGACTGCAGGCACTGGCAATCATCAAGCCTGACGATTTCTCGCAGGTGCGTGCCAATGTCGGCATTCTCGATACCGAGGACGTCCTCGGGCAGTTTGCCGAGGAGATTCGCAAGCGCATGCACCCGCGCGACGTCGCCGGCCGTTTCGAGGGGACTGTCATCATTGCGCTGCTCGAGCGCGGCAATGACCGCGATGCCGAGGCTTGGGGGCAACAGCTCGTCGAGCACATCAAGAAGCACACCTTCAAGGTCCGCAAACAGCCAGTCAAGCTTACCTGCTCGGTCGGCGTGATCGCGGTAAGTGGCGTCTATGCCGACCTCGAGGAAATGATCTCGGCAGCAATGGAAGCCCAGGAGCATGCGAGGGAACAGGGGGGCAATTGTGCTTACTTACTTGAGTCGCGCGAGGAAAGCACTCGTATCCGCAAGTACGACAAGATCTGGGTCAAACATATCAAGGCCGCGCTTATGGACAACCGCTTCCGGTTGGCGCAGCTACCGATCGCCGGATTGCGCAGCGACGCGGACAAGATGTACGACCTCCTGGTACGCATGATCGATCAACAGGGTAATGCCGTACTGCCGTCGGAATTCCTGCCGGCCGCAGAACGTAACAATCTCATGAAAACGATCGATCGCTGGATGATTACCGCATCGATCGAATTCTGCGTGGCTCACAAAGCACAGAAGGTCTTCGTGCGACTGTCGCATCACTCGATGCAGGACGAATCTCTCGTGGAATGGATGCAAGGCGAATTCGAGCGCAACGGCCTCGATCCGGCGCATCTGTGCATTCAGTTCCCGGAAGAGGAAGCAGCCAAATACATCAAGGAAACCCGGCAGACGGTAGCCGCGTTCAGGAAACTCGGCGTCGAGTTTGCGCTCGAGCACTATGGCGTCGAACAGAACCGGATGCAGATTCTCGACATGCTGAAACCCAATTACATCAAGATCGACGGCGAGCTGATGCACTCACTGAGCAAGGATACAGACATGCAACAAGCTGTGCGCAAGGTCTGCGAGGCAGCCCAGCAACGACAGATCGAAACCATCGCGGAGCGTGTCGAAAACGCCAACGAAATGGCCGTGCTGTTCCAGCTCGGCGTGCATTACATGCAGGGCCACTACGTGCACGAGCCGGAGGTCGTGCTCGAGGAGACGCTTCCGGAGGCGCCGTCCACGACGCTCGAGGCCATCGGTAATCCCTAGAAAATGTAGATACGTCAATAAGATACGGCGCCGCCCCGGGCGCGCCGGTGACAGCTTGCGCAGATCGCCCATAGCGCTGTTTCAGAGGCGATATTTAAGTTAAGTCAGTCATAGGCAAAGCCGTGATGCCGATCACACTTTTAAGGTTCAAAAGGCCGCTTTCCGCGGGAATTAACAAAACGTGGAATAGTTACGTTTACAGTTTTTTCCCGGCCGAATAATCTGCATCTCGCATGCTGTGCACGCTTGATTTAGGGCGAAAACCGAGCGCAGGGATCACGCAGATTCAACAACCGGGGTATCGGCCTGTGAAGAAATCAAAGGGACGTAACCAGAAGTACAAGAAATTGAGTACCGCAAGGCGTAAGACAAACAAGCAAATTCTGCCGGCACTGGCCGCCGTCAGCAGTGCCTGTGGGCTCGCGACTGCGCCTGCTTCCGCACTCGAGCTCGGTCAGATCCGAGTGGACTCCGCGCTCGGCCAACCATTACGCGCGAGCATTGCCTATGCCCTCGCGCCGAACGAGCAGATGTATGGCTTCTGCATCTTCCTGAAGCCTGGTAGTTCGGTAAATGGCGTGCCCGTCGTCAGCAACGTGCGAGTCACGATTACCGACAATGCGATCGTCTTGAACGGCCGCATTCCGATAAAAGAGCCGCTGCTCGCAATGCAACTCTCCGTCAACTGCCCGTACACCGCACAACTGGCCCGCGATTACACGCTGATGATCGATCCGCCGCTGAAGACCGAAGGCCAGGTCGCCGCGCTCAGCACCGATGTGCCGCGGATGACAGTTCAGGAATGGTCAGTGACGGAGACAGCAGTACCGGCGAGTGACACGCCTACCCCTGCCCTTGCGCCCGTCTCCACCACACCGCGACCCCGCAGGACCACCCGTCGTCCGCAGGACGAATCGCCGATCGCACCCAGGAGCCGTTACCTCGTGCAAGCAGGTGATTCGCTGTCGGAGATCGTCGCGCGAATCGAAGACCGGAGCATCGCCCTCTGGCCTGCGGTCAATGCCATTTTCGCGGCGAACCCGCACGCGTTCCTGGAAAACGATCCGAATCTCCTGAAAGCCGGCAGCTGGCTCGATATTCCGGATCTCAGCGAGCAGGCGGCGGTCACCACGGTTGTGCGCAACGAGCCGCCCCGGCAAACCGTCACGCAGCCCCCGCCGGTCACCACCTATCCCGGCATAGCGATACCCGATGCCGGGCCCGCGGCAAGCACGGCAACTGCACCGCAGCAGCAGCCGTTGCCATTGCCCGAACCGTCTACCGTGCCGGTGGCCGATGCGTCGCGGCCAGATACGCTCCCACAGCAGCCGCCAGCACAGACCGAGCCGGCCGGCGATGCGGTGGCTGAGGAATCACGTCTGCAGCCGCTCCCACAAGGCGAGCTGTTTCCAGAAACGATTGAAGAGCCGGCCATCGAAACGATCGAGGAGCCTGCCGCGCCGCGGCTCAGGCCTGGCGACTTCGTCATCGGCACCGACAATCCCTTTGTGGTGCCCCTCGGCTCGGACGACGCTGTTATCGACATTCCCGACAGTGAGCTGCGCGGGCCGCAAGTCGCACAACCCGTTCCGTCCGTTGCCGTGACCAGCCAGGACGAAGGCGGCATCAGCGGCGGGTGGGCATGGCTTTTCTGGCTGGGCGGCGCCGGCATCGCGATGATCCTCGGACTCATCCTGTTCGGTCGCCAACTGCGAGAGTATTTCGGCGTCGTACCGGTCGCCGTACCGGCGGTCCCACAACGGCGGCGCGACGATGCACAGCCGGCGACGATTGCCGACATCGATTACAACTTCGATGCGACGACGATCACCGGGCGCAAGCTAACCCTCGATGCGGATCTGGGGGACGGCACGGGATTGCTAGACTCCGACGAGATGGACGTCGCGCAGGACTTCGCGTTCTCGGCAACGGAATCCCAGGTCGACATGGAAATTCCCGAGGCGGCGGCCAGGGAAGAGGAGCCCGATACGACCGAAGTCATCGCGCCGAAAATGCGCATGACCGATACCATAGTCGAAGACGAGATATTGCCGGAAGCCGACGACGAGTACGAAGACGATGAGGATTATTCGGTGTCGATGAACGTCGATGCCACCAAGCAAATCCTCGAGGAGATCACCGCGACCACTAAAGATCTGCAGGCCGTTCTCGTCGACACCACCACCGAGATCCCGAGTGACGAAACGGGCGAGTACACGCTGAGCCGATCAGCCGAGTACCAGATCCTCGAACAGGATTATGAAGAAGAAATGTCTGCTACCCAGGCGCTCAACAAGGAAATCGAGGAAGCCGCCCGCGCCCTGGCGCAACAGATGGACGAGACCTACAGCGACGAGGACACAAAGGGTCTCCCGGCCGCACGAGATCCGGAAGTCACGGCCGAGCTGACGGCGAACCTCGAGACGCACGGCGATGCAGAAAACGACGCGATTGCGGCGTCAGGCGCACACACCGACGTCATGGTCGAAATGCCCGTCTCCGACGGCGATGAGACGCTCGAGGTCGAGTCGCCGCTAATCGAGTCCGAGAAGAAGGAAGCGTCAGGCAGCTAACGCCTCACACCGGTGCCACAGCCGCGCTAGTCCTCGTCCGGCGAAACAGCCGACAATCGGACGACCTTGCGCCAGCCTTTCGGCAGCAGGCTGCCGCGCAAGGCGCGCTCACCGTAGTAGTCATCCAGGTCATCCCAGGTGATCGTCATCGTTCGCGTGGCGGTATGCACCTGCAGGTCGCCATCTTCCGGGATCACGGTTGCGGCAACGAGTTTCTCTTCGCCGGCCTTGTATTTCTTGCCCGGAATGTTGATGAGCTTTAGACCCTTGCCCTTGGCGAGCTCCGGCAGCTCTTCCATCTCGAAGCACAGGAGGCGTCCTATGGACGACACGGCCGCGACCAGGCACTCGGTGTCGGGCGGCACCGGCGCCGGCACCACCGCCCTGCCCCCGGCCGGCACGCGCAGGACCGCCTTGCCGGCCTTGTTCCTCGTCACGAGATCCTCCAGCGTCGCGATGAAGCCGTAACCGGCATCGCTGGCAAGCAACCACTGATCGCCGGGCTCGCCGATCATCGTGCCGCAGAATTCCGCGCCGTCAGGCGGCTTGAAGCGACCGGACAGGGGCTCGCCCTGTCCGCGCGCCGACGGCAGCGATTGCGCGAGGACGCTGTACACGCGCCCGGTGCTGTCGATGAACATTGCGAGTTGGTTACTGCGCCCGCGCGCCGCGGCCAGGAAACCGTCGCCCGACTTGTAATTCAGTGCATGCGGATCGATCTCGTGCCCTTTTGCGGCCCGCGCCCAGCCACGCTCGGAAAGCACGACCATCACCGGTTCGCTCGCGATGAGTTGTGACTCGTCCATCGCCTGCGCGGCTTCGCGCTCGACGATCAGGGTGCGCCGTTTGTCGCCGTACTCTTCCGCGTCGGCGAGTATTTCCTTCTTCAGCAGGGTCTTCAAACGCGATGCGCTTTGCAACGTCTGTTCGATCGATTTTCTTTCCGCCGCGAGATCTTTTTGCTCGCCTTTGATTTTCATCTCTTCGAGCCTGGCGAGGTTTCGAAGGCGCAGGTTCAGGATCGCTTCGGCCTGGATATCCGAAAGCTTGAATTTCTTCATCAGGACAGGTTTCGGCTCGTCCTCCTTGCGAATGATCCGAATGACCTCGTCGATGTTGAGGTAGGCAATCATCAGTCCATCGAGGATGTGCAGGCGGTTCTTGACGATCTCGAGGCGATGCTTCAGGCGCCGTTTGACCGTGTCGCGGCGGAATTTGAGCCATTCCACGAGCAGTTCGACGAGCCCGAACTGCTTCGGGCGGCCATCCAGCGCGACGATGTTCATGTTGACCCGCACCGTCCGCTCGAGCGAGGTCGTCGAAAAGAGATGCGACATGAGTTCGTCGACGTCGACTTTTTTGGACTTCGGCGTAATGACGAGACGGATCGGTTCCTCGTGGTCCGACTCGTCGCGCAGGTCCTCGACGAGCGGCAGCTTCTTTGCACGCATTTGCGTCGCGATCTGCTCCAGGATCTTGCTGCCCGATATCTGGTACGGCAGGGTATTGATCACGATGTCGCCATTCTCCTGGCGGTAGGTGGCCCGCAAACGCAACGTGCCGTTGCCGCTCGCATAGATCTGCTTGATATCGGGCCGCGGCGAGACGAGCTCGCCGCCGGTCGGAAAATCGGGGCCCTTGATGTGCTTCATGATCTGCGCAACCGTCGCCTTCGGATTGTCGATGAGGTGCACGAGTGCGCTCGCTACCTCGTTGAGGTTATGCGGCGGGATATCCGTGGAAAGACCGACTGCGATGCCCGTCGTGCCGTTCAATAACAGGTTTGGCAGCCGCGCCGGCAGGACGAGCGGTTCGTCGATCGTGCCGTCGAAATTCGGCGCCCAGTCGACCGTGCCCTCGCCGAGCTCGGAGAGCAAGGTTTTCGCATACGGGCGCAGCCGCGATTCCGTGTAGCGCATCGCGGCGAATGATTTCGGATCGTCGGTCGATCCGAAGTTGCCCTGCCCGTCGACGATCGGATAGCGATACGAGAAATCCTGTGCCATCAGGACCATGGCTTCGTAGCAGGCCGAGTCGCCGTGCGGGTGGTATTTGCCGATGACGTCGCCGATCGTGCGCGCCGACTTCTTGGGTTTTTGCCCGGCGGACAGGCCCAGCTCGCTCATCGCGTAGACGATGCGCCGCTGGACCGGTTTCAGTCCATCGCCGATCTGCGGCAATGCGCGGTCCAATATGACGTACATCGAATAGTCGAGATAGGCCTTCTCCGTGTACTCCTTTAAAGGGAGTTGCTCTACACCTTCGAGATTCAGATTGTTCTGCATGAATCGGTTCCTCAGACTTCGGCGAGGTTGCCCTTGGTCTCGAGCCACTTGCGGCGGTCCGCCGAACGTTTCTTCGACAGCATCATGTCCATGAGCTTGTCCGCCTGGTCCTTGGCGTTGACCGTGAGCTGCACGAGACGCCGCGTGTCGCGGTTCATGGTCGTTTCGCGGAGCTGCTGCGGGCTCATCTCGCCCAGACCCTTGAATCGCGTCACGGCCACCTTGCCCCTGATCTTCTCCGCATCGATACGGTCGAGAATCCCTTGCCGCTCGGAATCATCGAGCGCATAGAAGACGTCCCTGCCTACGTCGATGCGGTAGAGCGGCGGCATCGCGACGTATACGTGCCCTGCCAGCACCAGCTCGCGGAAGTGACGCAGGAACAGCGCGCACAAAAGCGTCGCGATGTGCAGGCCGTCGGAATCTGCATCGGCCAGGATGCAAATCTTGTGATAACGAAGATTGCTGATGTCGGGATTGGCCGGGTCGACGCCCAATGCAATGCTGATATCGTGCACTTCCTGCGAACCGAGTATCTCGCCCGTTTCGACTTCCCAGGTGTTCAGGATTTTGCCGCGGAGCGGCATGATCGCCTGCGTGCTCCGGTCGCGTGCCTGTTTCGCTGAGCCCCCGGCCGAGTCGCCTTCGACGAGAAACAGCTCGCAGAGCTCGGGCTCCTGCGAGGTGCAGTCCGCGAGCTTGCCGGGTAGGGCCGGGCCCGAAACGACCTTCTTGCGCACGACTTTCTTGGCGGCCTTGACACGCGATTGCGCTTTCGCAATGGCGAGCTGCGCGATCGAATCGCCGGTCTCCGGATGCTGGTTGAGCCACAGCGCGAAACTGTCCTTGATCACGCCGGCGACAAACGCCGCCGATTCGCGCGAGGACAGCCGCTCCTTGGTCTGCCCCGAGAATTGGGGATCCTCGAGCTTGGCGCTCAACACGTAATTCAGGCCGTCCCAGACGTCTTCCGGGGCAATCGAGACTCCGCGCGGCAAGAGGCTGCGGAACTCGCAGAACTCGCGTATGGCATTGGTCAGGCCGGTGCGCAGGCCATTGACGTGCGTGCCACCCTGCGGCGTCGGTACGAGGTTGACGTAGGATTCGACTACGGCCTGTCCGGGCTCCGTCTGCCAGGCGAGTGCCCAGTCCACCGCCTCGCGCTTTGCATGCATGCTGCCGGCAAACGGTTCCACCGGCAGGTGTTGCGCCTTGCCCATCGCCTCGAGGAGATACTCCTCGAGCCCGCCCGAATAGCACCACTCGACCTTCTCTTTTGGCTTGGCCACCGTCAGCTTGACGATCAGTCCAGGGCAAAGCACCGCTTTCGCACGCAATACGTGCTTCAGGCGCTTGACCGATATCTTGTCGCTGTCGAAATACTGTTTGTCCGGCCAGAAGCGGATCGTCGTGCCCGTATTGGCTTTGCCCACCGTGCCGACCTTCTCGAGCTTGCCGCGTTTCTTGCCATTGACGAAGCTCATGTTGTATTCGACCCCACCGCGGCGTATCCAGACCTCGAGGTTTTTCGACAGCGCGTTGACGACGGACACGCCCACGCCGTGCAGGCCTCCTGAGAACTGGTAATTCTCCTTGTTGAATTTTCCGCCGGCATGCAGGCGCGTCAGGATCAGCTCGACGCCGGGAATCTTTTCCTTCGGATGAATGTCGACCGGCATGCCGCGACCGTCATCGCTGACTTCAACCGAGCCGTCAGTGTGAAGCGTGACTTCTATTTTCTTGCAGTGACCTGCGAGCGCTTCGTCGACGCTGTTGTCGACGACTTCGTGGGCCAGGTGATTCGGCCGCGTGGTGTCCGTGTACATGCCCGGCCGTCGCCGGACCGGCTCGAGACCACTCAAGACCTCGATGTCGGCCGCATCGTAACGTTTGCCCATCTACTCGTTTGCCCCAAGCGAAAGCAAGATGTCGGGCTGGATTCTAGCCGGAAAAAGAATTGGGGTCGAACCGAGTTTCTTGATTTGATCAGGATTGGAAGATCGCTGACCGTAATCAAAAATTTCGGTTCGACCCCATATTGCTGGTTTTGCTAATCGAGATCGCCGAGTAACGAGCGGCGAATGTTTTTCGCAACCGGCCTGATTTCGACCCGGAAGTTCTCGTGATCGATGCCGGCTGCGAGTTCTGCGCCGCCTTTCAGCGCGTCAATCTGGTCCGGCGACAACTCGAAACGCAGGAAATGTACGGCCGAGGTTTTTTCGGTGTCCGTACGCTCGAGATCCTCGTCGGCGATCGGCCAGATCTTGTCGAGGTCGCCGACCTGCATCCAGACTTTATTTTCGATGCCGGTCATCTGTTTCAGCATCGCCTTGCGTTCCTCGACGTCCGGGAACTCGAGCATGAAAGTCGCCTTCCAGTTGGCGCCGTCCGGAATCAACGGATTGTATGCCTCGAGCTCATCGTTGATACCGGCCTGGTCGAATATGCGTTCGATGCGGAGCATTTCCTGCACCTGGTATTGCATCGTCAGCGTGTCTTCGAAATAGAGTGTCGCATTGGTGCCCAGCGCGAGACGCCGATCCTTCTTGTGCTGCATGACGTTGCTCCGAAACCGATCGCGCTGCGCGTCGTAGTCCTCGAGGCTCAACAACTTTTCGCGGGTCAGTTTTTCCATGCTCACCTCATATTCCGTAGGCTCGCCGCAGGAGAGTCAGCGGGTGTCCTGCCTCTCGACCGCCGAGTGCCTGCGCGATTTGTTCCGCCGCCATGGGACAGTCACTGATGAAGTGGTCTGCGCCGGCTTTTTCAACCTTTCCGACCACCGGTCTTGCGATTTTTTTCGATATGTCATGAGACTCTTCTTTGACTGCGTACACGCCGTCGTGGCCGGAGCATCTTTCGATTGCCTCTACCTCGGTGTCGGGCACAAGCTCCAGCACGTCGCGCGTCTTCAAGCCCAAGTTCTGCACCCGCAGGTGACACGGCACCTGATAGGCAACCTTGCCGAGCGAGTTTCTGAAATCCGTTTTCAGCAGGCCTTCCTTGTGCCGCAGCATCAGGTACTCGAAGGGGTCGAACATCGCGTTGCGCACTTTGATGACTTCCGCGTCATCCGCAAACATCAACGGCAGTTCCTGTTTGAACATGAGCGTGCAGGACGGAATCGGCGTCACGATGTCGAAGCCCATATCCACCCATTTGACGAGTTCCGGCACGTTATCGTCGCGGGCCCGCTGCACCGCATCGAGGTCACCCAATTCCAGCTTCGGCATGCCACAGCACGATTCCCTGCCGGCGAGCGCGACGCGAATGTCATTGTGTTCGAAGACGGCGACGAGGTCCTCTGCGAGCGCAGGCCTGTTGTAATTGCCATAACAGGTCGTGTACAGGACGACCTTGCCCTGCGTGTGCTCGCCCCTCTTCGCTCGTTCGCCCGTTTCGTGACGGAGCGCCTTGAGCCGCTTCCGCGCAGTCTTCGAGTGATACGGCGGGATCGGCGCAGCCGCATGCACGCCGAGCGTCTTCTGCAAAGCCTTGCGCGCAAGCTTGCTGCGGTTCGCTGCGTTGACCGCCTGCACGACGACGGGAATGCCAGCGAGTTTGCCGACCGTGTCGGTCGAGGTCAGCAGACGATCGCGCTTTCGGGCGCCCTCCTTCCTGAACCGCTGTGCCTTGGCGCGCAGCATCAGGTGTGGAAAATCCACGTTCCATTCATGCGGCGGCACGTAGGGGCATTTGGTCATATAGCACATGTCGCACAGGTAGCAATGGTCCACGACGTGCCAGTAAACCTCTTTCGGGACCGTATCGAGTTCCATGCTTGCCGATTCATCGACCGCGTCAAACAGCGTCGGAAACGCATTGCAGAGATTGAAACAACGACGACAGCCGTGACAGATGTCGAACACACGTTCGAGTTCTGCCATGAGCGATTGCTCGTCGTAGAAATCCTCGGACCGCCAGTCGAGCGGATGCCTGACGGGCGCGTCGAGACTGCCCTCGCGTTTCGTGCCAGGATCTGTCATGAGCTGAATTGCGGGCCGGACGACTGTCCGGTCGTCACTCAGTCGTCGAGGGTATCCAGAGCTTTCTGGAAGCGGTTGGCGTGCGACCGCTCGGCCTTCGCGAGCGTCTCGAACCAGTCCGCTATCTCATCGAAATTCTCTTCCCGGGCCGTCTTGGCCATGCCGGGATACATGTCCGTGTACTCGTGCGTCTCGCCGGCGATGGCCGCCGCGAGATTCTCCGACGTCGAACCGATCGGCAGACCCGTCGCCGGATCGCCAACCTCTTCGAGGTATTCCAGATGGCCGTGTGCATGTCCCGTTTCGCCCTCTGCCGTGGACCGAAAAACGGCGGCCACGTCGTTATAACCCTCGACATCGGCCTTTGCGGCGAAATACAGGTAACGGCGGTTGGCCTGGGATTCGCCGGCGAATGCGTCTTTCAGGTTTGCCTCGGTCTTGCTGCCTTTCAATGACATTGTTGCTCCTCTCATCGCGGATTGTCATGCTTTAGACTTAGTCTAAAAAGAGATTCTGGGACGGTCAACCGCCGTTGTCAATCCGCAGGTGTCGCAAAGGGTCGACCGTGCCCGCTCTGCCGTTCGATTGACGCTGCCGAAGCGCCCATGTAGCGTTGCCGGATTGCGGCACACGCGGGAAGCTCGAGCATGAGCGCAAAAAAAACCTTCAATCTGGAAAAAGCGCTGGCAGACCTCGAAGCGCTCGTCGAGGAACTCGAGAGCGGTGACCTGCCGCTCGACAAGGCGATGAAGAAATTCGAGGAAGGTATCAAACTGACCCGCGGCTGCCAGGCGGCTCTGAAGGAAGCGGAACAAAAGGTCGAGATTCTCCTGAAAAGCGCCGGTGGCGAGGAAGCGCTCGAGGCATTCGACGCGGGCGAATAGCCGCCCATCGAAAGCTACGGATTTGCAAGCGCGCGCGGCAGCCATTGCGAAAAATTGGCGCCGATCTCCCGGTCGAAGACCAGGAGCGCCACGGTGACCAGCACTGCCCACAGGAGACTCACCAGCGAGCCGATGAGGAAGTACTCGGCCGTGATCTGGTCGTCCAGCTCCCGGTAGCGCGCCACGGTCTTTAGCGCGATAACGGCAACGATGATCTCCCACTGGTGCAGGATGACACCCAGGGTGACGAGCAATCGCTCGAACAGGCCGATGTAACGACCCGCCTTGAGCGCCTGTTGCTCTTCGTGCTCCCCTTTCGTGGTGACCTCGACCGTGGCGAGCGCGAATACGAGGCGGCACAGGGCGTTCCCCGCCCACCAGATCAGCGGAAAATAGAGCAGGTACCCGAGCGTCAACCACACCACGCTTGCCATCAAGCCTCCCGCCGCCTGTCCTCCGAATCCAGAACCTCGGTGATCGTCTGTAACTGTTCCACATAGAAGTCCGCGTTGGCAGACCTCAATACCTTGTACATCGAATTCTTGGATATCCCGAGTTCCGCGGCAATGACGCTGACCGGTTTTCGCGGTTGTGACAGCCGCTTCGCGACGTACTCCAGCTGCGTTTGCGTCCAGTCGGCCTCGGTCTTGGTGATGCTCCGGCCGATGCCGTCGAGGAGGCGCTCGAGCTGTTCCTGGCGCGGAAAGCAGAAGCGGTAGCAGTTGGAGCCCATCTTGGCGTTCAGTTTTTCGCGCGCCCGGCTCAGGCCTTCTCCCATCATGTTCCAGGCGTTCTCGGGATTGACCGCCGTATCGATCGCGCCGATGCCGAGCACCAGCCGCGTGCTCACGCCTTGCTCAAGCAGGCTCATTCTCACGAAATGATTCAACTCGAAGCCCCGGCGGAGCGACGCGCTCAAGCCCTGGAACTCGTCGCCCAGGGTGATGGTCAGCGGCGAGACGATCGATTCGGCAAAGCGCCGGTTTGCGCGGGCGACGACGTCGTTGAACAGCCGGTGCAGGGCATTGGGATCCGCATACCCGGTACTCTCGACGAGGTCGCCCATCGAAATCACGTAACTGGCTTGTCGCGGCATGCGTCCGTCCTGTCGCTCCCGTCCCGGGGCAATCCTGCCGTGGCTCGCGTAACCCGTTTCCGGATTACTGTTCATCTGTAACCCATTTATGGGCTACAATCCATATTTAACCCATTTTCGGGTTACATTGCAATCCCTTATCCGGCACATTCAGGACACCCGCAAGAAAAGCTCAACATCGGCGCCACCCGAGCATTCACAAACCATCGGGGACAGCCATTAATATCGCCGCTGAATCGCGGGTATCCGCGACTGATCTGCAGACACGACCGCGCCCGGAGGGCCAGACGCATGACGTTCAAACTCACCTACTCGACGATGTTCGACCCGCCGCCGGAGCTGCACGAGCGCTTCGAGGCGGCACTGGCCAAGACCCGCAGGGCGCTCGGCAAGGATTACCCGCATTACATCAAAGGCCGCAACACGAGTGGCGGCTCGATGCACGAAGACGTGAGCCCGATCGATACGACGACGGTCCTCGGGCGTTTCCCGGCGGCCAGCCGGCAGGACGTCGATCAGGCCGTGGCCGCGGCGAAAGCCGCGTTTCCCCTCTGGAAGCGAACGACCGCCGTCGATCGCGGCCGCCTGTTGCGACGCGTCGGTGAAATCATCGAGGAACGCGTCTATGACATCAGTGCGGCCGTCGCGCTGGAGGTCGGCAAGAACCGCATGGAGGCGATCGGCGAGGTGCAGGAGACCGCCGAATTCTTTTACTGCTACACCGACGATTTCGACCGACAGCATGGCTTCGATCGCGCGCTGCCCGATGATCCGCTCGCCGATTTCAGGAGCCACAACCGCTCCATCATGAAGCCGTACGGCCCGTGGGCGGTCATCGCACCATTCAATTTTCCGTTTGCATTGGCCGGTGGGCCGGTCGCGGCAGCCCTGGTCACCGGCAACACGGTCGTCGTCAAGGCCGCGCCGGATACGCCCTGGGCGGTGCGTCTGCTCACGGAGTGCGTGCACGATGCCGGCCTGCCGGCCGGCGTATTCAATTACATCGCGGATCCGGACGACCGCGCCGGGCCGGCGCTTGTCGACCATACGGACATCGCGGGCGTCACCTTTACCGGTTCGCACGAGGTCGGCATGCAGATCTGCCGCAAACTCTCCGCGGGACCATACCCGCGACCCTGCATCGCAGAAATGGGCGGCAAGAACGCCTGCATCGTAACAGCGAACGCGGATCTCGAGCGCGCCGCGTTGGGCATCATGCGCTCTGCGTTCGGCCTGAGCGGACAAAAATGCTCGGCGCTATCCCGCGTCTACGTCGAAGACCGGGTCGCCGATGCATTGATCGACAAGCTGAAAGCCGTCACGAACGCAATCAAGGTCGGGGATCCGACCCGGATCGAAAACTATATGGGTCCGGTCGCAAACGAGGAGGCGTATGAAAACTTCCGGAAACATTCGGAGTCGTTGCGTTCGCCGCGCGCGAACACGATTTGCGGCGGCAAGGTGCTGACCGGCGGCGAACTGGCGAAAGGCTACTACTGCGCGCCGACCCTGGCCGAGGCACCGCTCGACCACCCGCTATGGCAGCGCGAGATGTTCGTGCCGATCGTCATGCTCGCCCGCGTGCCGGACAAGGAGACCGGCATGCAGCTGACCAATGACTCGCCACTCGGCCTGACAGCCGGGTTCTACGGCAGCGCGGAAGAATCCCGCTGGTTCTTCGACAATGTCGAGGCGGGCGTCACCTACGCCAACCGGCCGCAGGGCGCGACGACCGGAGCCTGGCCGGGCTACCAACCCTTCGGCGGCTGGAAGGGTTCGGGAAGCACCGGCAAGGGAATCGCGTCTTTTTATTACCTGGCGCAGTACCTGAGGGAACAGTCGCAGACCTCGGTCGAGTAGCGATTGCCGATTTACCGCTGCTACGGCGTGCCGAGCTGGTAGACAAAAAGCGCGCCGAGATAGCCAAGGGTCGTCATGTACGCCCACGCAAACACCGGCCAGCGCCAGCTGTTGGTCTCGCGGCGAATGACCGCCAGGGTCGCGGCGCATTGCAGGCAGCAGGCATAGAAGATCAGCAGGCCGAAGACCATCGGCAGGGTGAAGACCTTGCGTCCATCGGGCCAGGCCGCCGATTTGAGTCGCCCGCTCAATGTCGCCTCGTCCGCCTCTCCGCCGACGGCATACACGGTGCCAAGCACCGCGATGACGACCTCGCGAGCGGGGAAACCCGCGATGACGGCGGCCGATACCTTCCAGTCCCAGCCGAGCGGCCTGAACGCCGGCTCGACAACCTTGCCGGCCCGCCCCAGCAAGCTCTGCTCCATTTGCGCCGCCGCGGCTTCGTTCTCGAAGCGCGACACGGCTTCGTCGAGCGCAGTCCCCGACCAGCTCGCGGCGGCTAGCGATCGTTGTCGTTCGAGGTTTGCTGCCACCTCCGCCGATCTCGGGTAGTACGCGAGCGCCCAGACGATGACCGCGACCGCGAATATGACGGTCCCGGCGCGTTTCAAAAAAATCATCGCCCGCCCCAGCAACTGGATCAGCACGGTCTGCAGGTTCGGTCGGCGAAATTCCGGCAGCATCAGCGCGAACATCGGCTTCGGACCATGCAGTGCGGTCTTGCGCAGCAACAACGCGGTCATCAGGCCGGCGGATATGCCGAGTATGTAGAGGCCGAACAGCACCAGCCCCTGCAGATTGAACCAGGCGATGTTGCGTACCGGCACGAACGCGGCGATCAGGAGCGCATACACGGGCAACCTGGCCGAACAGGTCATGAAGGGCGCCGCGAGGATCGTCGCAATGCGGTCGCGACGGTTGGGAATGACGCGCGTCGCCATGATGCCGGGCACTGCGCATGCGAAGCTCGAGATCATCGGAATGATCGACTGTCCCGAGAGACCGACCGAGCGCATGGCACGGTCCATCAGATAGGCGGCTCGCGCGAGATAGCCCGAATCCTCGAGCACGATGATGAACAGGAACAGGATCATGATCTGCGGCAGGAACACGATGACGCTGCCGACACCGGCCACGACGCCATCGGCCAGGAAACTTCTGAATGCGCCCTCCGGAAGCTGCGCGGAGAGGAACGTGCCGAGTAAAGCAGCGCCCGCCTCGATGGCGTCCATAAGCGGCGTCGCCCAGGCGAACACGGCCTGAAATACGACGGCCATGACGATGAACAGGCCGATCGTGCCCGGCACCGGCCGGTTCGAGAACCTGGCGAGACGCGATCCGATGGTCGTTATCACAGGCGCCGATTGCTGAACCTCTTTCAGCACCTCGCGGACCCAGGCATAGCGATGCCGCGCCTCGTTCGCGAGCGGCGGCGCCGCGCCGAAGATGCGCCCCCGGATTTCGGCCAAGCGTTCTGCGCCGTTGTCACCGAGGTAGTTCGTGACTTCCTGGGCGAGCTCGCTCGACACGTCGATCAGCGCGCGTTCGATTTCGACCCGCGGCACGGTCGCCGGCAGATCTTTCGCAAGTTCTTCCGATGCGGCCTGCAATTCCTGCCAGAACGTCGGCATCACCGGTTTCGCGGCGAGGGGCAATTTCGCCAGCTCGGCGCGCAGCGCATCCATGCCCTGGCCCGTCGTGGCCACGACCGGGCACACGGGCACGCCACCCAGGCGACGCCTGAGCGCCTCGATGTCGATGCGGATGCCGCCGGCCTCGGCCGCATCCGTCATCGTCAGGGCAACCAGCAACGGCAACTCCAGCTCCATGAGTTGCTGCACGAGGTAGAGCCCCTGGTAGAGGTGCGTGGCGTCGACGACGGCGACGATTCCGGCCGGCCGTTGCATACCGGGCATGCGTCCCATGACGACATCGGAGGCAATCCGCTCTTCGAGGGAATGCGCACTCAAGGCGAACATGCCGGGGAGGTCGATCAGTTCGATCACCGCGTCGCCTAGCTTCGCGGTACCAACGTGCTTCTCGACGGTGACGCCGGGATAATTGCCGGTCCTCTGGCGCAATCCGGTCAGGCGATTGAAAAGGGTGCTCTTGCCGGAGTTCGGGTTGCCGACGACCGCGAATGCGGCCGACGGATAGCGGCGAACGGAAATCTTGTCGGCGGTTACCCGGGTGACTTGCTCGCTACTCACCTGCGGGGGTGACTTCGAAATTGAGAGCCTGCTCGCGACGCAAGGAGATCGCATTGCCGAACATGCGGAATTCCATTGGGTCGCCGCCGATGGCGGCACTCGCGAGCTCGATCTCGGCACCCTCGACCAAGCCTAAGACCATCAGGCGCTGAATATCGGGATCAGAACTCTTTACGTTCTGAATCACGTACTTGCGGCCACGTTGCAGCGATGCGAGCGTCATGTCCAGTGCGGTCCCTGACATCTTCAATGCCGTCAGTCTACACACAAATGAGAATGATTCGCAATAGCGTTTTGATCGTATTTATACCTATGTGGCTGGGTTCAGGGAATCGCGGCCAGAACTGCTCCCACGGGTCTCTCTCTTCGGTCTGGGCACCGCCCATTCCGCCTGCACTGGCGGAGTTGAGACTGCCGGCGAATTCGTGATCTTTAGCGCGAAGTGGAAAAACGCGCGGAATCGATGTCAGGTCTGCGCATCCCCATCTCCCTGCAGACGCGTGATCAGCGACCGCAGGAAGACCTTGTTGAAGCGCAGCTGGCAGGCCGAGGAGACCTGTTCCATCAGTGTCGAGCTGACGCGAAGAATCGTCACCGGGCCGTTTGCCTTGATCGACGCCGTCCGTTTCGCGCCGCGCACGTAACTCGTTTCGCCGAAGCAGGCGCCGTCCTCGAGGGCGCCGATTTGCCTGCCGCCGGCCTCGACCGAGGCCTGCCCCGAGACGATGATGTAGAAACGGTCGTCCATCTCGCCTTCGCGAACGATGTCCTCGCCGTCCTGGTACTCGGTCCAGTCGCTGGCGCGCAGCACCTCCCAGATCTCTGCATGCGAGAACTCGTGAAAAAACTTGAGCGCGCGCAGGAGATCAAAGTGCTCCTGGTTGTCCAGGCTGTCGTACTTCGTGCGCAGATCCTGATACACACGCGTCAGGTCCGCCGCCAGCGCATTGCCGCTCGGGCAGCGTTTGGTGGAATCTTTTTGCATCGTCATCGCCACGACTTCCTCGAGTTCCTCGGGCAGGTCATTGCGATAGGTGTGAATCGGTGGCGGCGTCGCGAATACGATCTGGTGCAGGAGTTTCGACAGGTTGTCGGCGCGGAACGGCCGAAAACCGGTCAGCAATTCGTACAACACGGCGCCGAGGGAGTAGATGTCGGATGCCGGAGTCAGTTCTTCGGATTGCACCTGCTCCGGAGACATGTAACTCGGCGAACCGGCGATGCCCTCAATGCGCGAAACGTCCGCGTCGGCGACGATGGCAATGCCGAAATCAATGATCCTGACGTCGTTGTCGATCGTCAGCATCACGTTGCTCGGCTTGATGTCGCGATGAATGACGCCGCGCCCGTGTGCGTAATGCAGTGCCTTGGCGCACTTGTAGATAATCTCCACGACATCGTCGACGCGCAGCAGATTGTCGGGCCGACAATAGGCGGCGAGTGTGCGGGCGCCCTGGATATGTTCTGTGACGACATAATACTTGCCGTCTTCCTCGCCCGCGTCGTAAATTGGCATGATGTTCGGATGTTGCAGCATGCCGACCATATGCGCTTCGTTGAAGAACATCTTGCGCGAGACCCGGGCACGGTCCGGATCCTGGTCTTCCTCGAGGTTGTAAACCTTGATCGCTACGTCGCGGCGATAATAGGGATCGTGTGAGAGATAGACGGTGCCGGTGCTTCCCTTACCGACTTTGTTGATGATGACGTATTTGCCGATCTTATCGGGGACTTCATTTGGCCGTTCCAGTTCGGTGACGTTCCGTGCCATGGGATTGCTTTCCTACTAGCCAAACAGTCGGCCTCCGAGACCCAGTAAAACTGCGGCATACAGGGCGGCCAACAGGTCATCCAGCATAATTCCGGCACCCCCCGAGAGTCTGTGATCCACATCCCGAATCGGCCAGGGTTTGAGGATGTCCATGAGCCGGAAAAGCAGGAATGCCGCGGCCCAGGCAGTGATTTCGGGGGCCGCGACCACGAGCAGAAGATACATGGCGGCGATCTCGTCCCACACGATGCCGGGGTGATCGTGAACGCCGATCCGGCGGGCAGCGTCCCCACAGAGCCAGAAGCCGAACGCTATGAGGGCGATTGCGACCATAAACTGCAGCTGGAGGCCGAGCGGCAGCGTCAGCCACGCCAGCCCGATCCCGACCAGCGTGCCTGCGGTGCCCGGCGCCTTCGGCGTCAGCCCGCTGCCGAAACCGAACGCAAGGAACAGCACCGGATTTGTCATAACCCGGCGGCGCAGCGCTGCTTTGTCTCGTGCGGCGATCAATGAAAATGCCGGTAACCCGGGTCCTGGTAATCGTACGGTTCGCCGCTTTGCAGACAACGCAGTCCGGCGCCTTCGGATACCCGCCCGACACGGTTAATCGGTACCCCGACGCGGTCTGCGACTTCTTGAATCCGCGCCGCGGCGACATTCGCGGTGAAACACAGTTCGTAGTCGTCGCCGCCGCTCAACGCAAAGCGCCGGGCGTCCTCTTCGCTCATCAGTCGCCTGAGCTGCGGTGACAACGGAATATCGTCGAGCTCCAGCGAGCCGGCAACGTCGCTCGCCTCCAACAGCTTGTCGAGATCGGCATAGAGCCCGTCGGACAGGTCGATCGCCGCGTGTGCAAACGCGGCAATTCCCGCGCCGGCGGCGATGCGCGCAGCCGGTCTTCTGAAGCGCTGCACGAGATAAGCGACATCCTCATTTTCCGGCAATCCGCTCTGCAGGATCGAAAGGCCGGCAGCCGCGTCACCGACGGTGCCGGTCACGTAAATTGCATCGCCCGGCCGCGCGCCGGCACGCATCATCACCCTGTCCGGATCGACGTCGCCCAGGATCTGCACGCTGATGACGGTTTCGCCGCCACGCGTGGTATCACCGCCGACCAGCGCCACGCCGTGCTCGTCCGCGGCCTCGAACAGACCGCGCGCGAAGTCCTCGAGCCAGGCCGGATCGGCATGCTCGAGGGTCAGCGCGAGCGTCATCCATCGCGGCCGCGCGCCCATCGCCGCTATGTCGGAAAGATTGACGACGACTGCCCGATAACCGACATCCGCTGCGTCGAGCGTCGCGGGAAAATGGATGCCCGAAACCAGCGTGTCCACGACGCTGATCAGGTCGCGGTCCGGCGACGGCACCAGCACCGCGCCGTCATCGCCGATGCTCAGGCGGATATCCCTGTCGCTTGATTCGCGCTCAAAATAGCGGCGGATGATTTCGAATTCATCCACCGCCCGATGAACCCCTCGATGCGTTTGCAGGCCGGAATTCCTTCACCGCGCGATCCAGGAGCGCGTTGATGTACTTGTGCCCGTCGATCGCGCCGAATCGTTTCGCGATGTTGACCGCCTCGTTGATCACGACCTTGAACGGCACGTCGAGTTTCTCCTTGAGCTCGTACACACCGAGAAGCAGGATTCCCCGCTCGACGGGGTCGAGCTGCGATAGCGGGCGGTCGGCGAGCTTGTCGATGCTTTTTTCGAGTTCTGCGACACTCCGGCATATGCCGCTTAAGACTTCGTCGAAATATCGCTGGTCGATACGCGCAAACCCTGGCCGCTCATGAAACTGGGCCAGCAAGTCCGCCTCGCTGGTGCCCGTTATCTGCATCTGGTACAGCGACTGCACGATCATTTCCCGGGCACGGCTACGTGCGCCTGTTTGCGCCGCTCTGGCCATGACGGATTAATCGAGTTGTCTGAGCAGATTGACCATCTCGATGACCGCCAGCGCAGCCTCTTCGCCCTTGTTTCCGGCCTTGGTGCCTGCGCGCTCGATCGCCTGCTCGATCGTGTCGGTCGTGAGCACGCCAATGCCGACAGGCACGCCGTGCTCGCGGCTCGCTGCGGCCACGCCACGCGTGCATTCGGCGGCGACGTAATTGAAATGGGGCGTCGCGCCGCGAATGACGGCACCCAATGCGATGATACCGTCGGCGCGCCGGGACGCGGCGACTTTTTCCACTGCGAGCGGCATTTCATATGCACCGGGCACACGCACGATTTCGATATTCGAATCGCCTGCGCCGTGCCGCCGCAGGCAGGACACCGCGCCCTTTATCAGCGACTCGACAATGAAATCGTTAAAACGTGAAGCGACGATCGTGAAACGCGCGTCGCGCGCGTTCAGGTCCCCTTCCGTTGTCTTTATCTTGTCCATGGATGATTTTTTTGGCTCTTTTTATGTTTCCACGTATTCGGTGATTTCTAGGTCGAATCCCGAGATACCGTGCATCTGTTTCGGCGCAGAGAGGACGCGCATCTTGTGAATACCGAGATCTCTCAGGATTTGCGCGCCGATGCCGTAAGTGCGGAGCACCCCTTCTCCTTCGCGTTTTTGCTGCAGCTCGTCGCTTGCTCGCGCGAGCCCTTCCACGGATTCCACGAAGTCGCGCGATGATTCCCGCTCCCGCAGGATGACCACGACACCGGTTTCCTCCTCCGCTATACGCCGAATGGCGCTGTCGACCGGCCAGCCCAGACTACGATCCTGGATTTGCAGAATGTCACCCAGCGTGTCCTGGAGGTGCACGCGCACGAGCGGTGCGTCGACGCTACCGATATCGCCCTTGACCAGCGCCACATGCACGGTTTGATGCACGTGATCGTCATAGCAGTACATCATGAACGCGCCGTGTCTCGTATCAATCTCCGTTTCGGAGATACGTTCGACATTCTGTTCTTTTTCGAGGCGGTATCGAATCAGGTCCGCAATCGTGCCAATCCTGATGCCGTGCTCGCGCGAAAACGTCTCCAGGTCCGGCCGGCGCGCCATGGTGCCGTCTTCATTGAGAATCTCGACAATCGTTGCCGCCGGCTCGAGGCCGGCGAGTCGGGCGAGGTCGCATCCTGCTTC